>DXMX01000007.1:2175-47698 GCA_019413955.1 Collinsella sp. | reverse complement strand
CGTAGCCCTCGTCGGCGACCTTGTCGGCGAGCGCGGTCATCTTCTTGCCGGTCTCGTAGAGCGCCTTGCCGTCCTCGAGATAGCCCTCCTGGTCGAAATGCATGATCTCGATCTTCTCGGTTTCCTTCATTTGTCTCTCCTTTCTGGGGTTGTTTCCACATCCCCCATGCCAACGGGCATCAAAACCCGCTTACATTCCGTAACACTCGGCCGCTTTGGCCTTAAGCGCATTGACTGACTCTTCGTAGCCCTCTGCCTTGACCTCCATTTGCTTGGAGACAGCATCAAGATACGGGTGCACGTCCCATGACTTCAGACGCTCGGCTATCATGGCCGCAATCGTCTGGAAGAACACAAGATTGGGAATTGCGCTGAGCAGCGGAGCCACCTGAGGCACCGCAACCTCGTGAGCCCTACCCTTGGGATGGGCCGTGAGCAGCACCGTTTTTGTCGTAACGTTCGATAGCGCATCAGCGATATTCGCAAGACGCTCCGACCCCTGCGGATCGTCGACGATAAACACCAGATAGCCCGGAACGATCTGCATCTCGGGACCGTGGACGAACTCCTCGCCTTCGTGATGCATGGCAGGAATCTTGATGGTCTCGCTCAGCTTGAGGGCCGCCTCTTCGGCAACGCCATAGTTGGGGCCGTTGCCGACGACCATGGCGGGCGTGTGCTCAGAAAGCTCGAGCATGTGGTCTTGGACATATGCCTCGGCGGTCTTGCACATCACGGCATTGGCCTGGATGGCCTCGCGCAGGTCGTCAAGACGCTGGGCAACGCCCTTGGCGTCAATCGTTCCGCGCGCCTGACCGCCGTAAATACCAAAGAGCACCAGGTACTCAACGAGCACCTCGACGCCCAGAGTCACAAAGTCCACCGACTCGACGCCCACACCGTAGTCAAGAACGATGTCAGCGTGTTCCTTGATGGGTGCCTCGACGTTTGCCGTGAGCGCAACTGCAGCCATATCGTGTGCGCGCATGTAATCGAGCGCCGCAATCGTATTGGTCGAATAGCCACTCTGCGAAACGGCAATGTTGAGCGCATGCTGCGGATAGGTGTGTTCAAAATCAACGAAGGCCTCGGGCGTCACAACGGACACCTGCATTTGCAGGGCATCTTGCAGGTAATCGCGGGCGCAATCGGCGGCATGGCGCGACGAACCCGAAGCAACGATGCGCAGCGCGTCAAAAGAACCGGACTGGAAAATATCAACGAGCTGCGCTACCAGCTCAGACGAACGCTCGAGGTTCTCCCCCATACGCACATGGGCAAGCTGAACGTAATCGAGCATCTTCATCGTCTCACCTCGTAACAAATCATTAGTATTTGATACCAATCACAGTTACAGGTTACGGCTTTTTGATACCTCTTTGTCGATTAATTTATCCCCATCGGCGAACGGTCGATTTTGAGCCCTGTAAGGTTGTATATACAGCTGACCCAACGATCAAAACTGGTTAGTTTCCCAGCCGTTATTCACAAAATACCAGCTAGTACGTATAGGTGTAGCCGCCCGTATCGCCACGATTGAAGGACTTTACATACTCAATAGCCTGACCGCTCGCGTCATAGCTCACGCATTCCAAAAGCAAAACAAGATCGCCCTGTTCCAGTCCAAGGAGGCCGGCATCTCGTGCGCCCAGCGCTTCGATATCGAGCTTTTCCTGTGCCATGACTGGCTTTCGGCCCAGCATCTCATAGGTCTCGTACAAACTGAAGACCGACACGTCAATATCTTCGATGGTTGGGAACAGCAGGCAGGGAATCAGCGCCGTCTCAATCGATACGGGGCTACCGTTTATGCAGTTCAGGCGTCGAACGGAATAGAGCAGGTCGTCCTCGGCGATGCCAAACAGGTCGGCGTAATATGGCCCCGCATAACGCTTGGAACGCGCGAGAATACGGACGGACGGCTCGCCGCCCGAAGCACGGACCGATTCACGGAAACCGACCGTGCGTTCAAAAAAAGCAGGTACTTTCTGCGCCACAAAGGCACCTTTTCCCCGAACACGGCGAATCTGCCCGCGCCGAACCAGCTCATCGACAGCGCTTCGGATGGTCAAGCGTGTCGTACCAAATTCCTCGGCAAGGTCTTTTTCGGACGGAATCATGGAACCCATGGGATATATACTGCGCTCGATACGTTCCTCGATGCGGCGTCGAATGCGCATATAAACCGGGGTGGCATCTACTGTTTCAGCCATTGTTCACCTGCCACGCTCCTCATGCCGTTCTCTTCGCCGTTATCGGCAAAGCGGAACTTTGTGGGCAAAATCACCGATTTGCAATGCTCCACAAAACGCATGTCCTTATCAAATTCGATCGAGCTCTCATAGAACACCGGCGTTCCCTCTTCTTGCTGGAGCAGCTCGGCCTCTTCGGCGTTCAAACGCGAGATGGAGATATGCTCACGTCCATGCTCAACACGCACGCCACCTTCTTTGAGCAAGACATCGTAAAGGCTCTCGCACTCAAAATCGTGCTCGATAAGCGATGGGCACAGGGACAGGTTAACGTGAGCCGTCTCGATTGACGTCGGCTCGCCCTCAATAAGTCGAACGCGCTGCATGCGGAGCAAGGGAGCGCCTACAGCCACCCCAAGCTTGTCGGCAAGCGCCTCATCCGCCTCGATGGTCCCGGTGGAAACCAGACGAGAAGAGGGGTGCAGGCCGGCAGTCCGCACAGCATCGGAAAAGTTATACGTTTCCTGGAAGATATTCAGCGGCTTGGGAGGACACACATACGTGCCCGATCCGCGACGGCTCTCGAGCGTTCCACACGAGATAAGCCGCGTGATACCGGCACGCAACGCCGTACGCGAAACGCCAATCTCTTCGCACAGCACGCGCTCGGCCGGCAGGCGATCGCCGCCGGCAAGCTGATGGTGCTGGGTATACCAAAGAATTCCCTCAACAGCACGATCTTTGGGGGGAATTGCATAAGATTCGCCTGCCATTGCACAGACTCCTCATTCAGACACGTATGCCGCCAAAATTAGGTCAGCCCTCCCATGGCATCAAATTCGGCCTTGATCTTCTCGGCGACATTCCGATACGACTTATATAGACTTGAATCGCGTTTGACCTCGTCGGTCATAACGGGAATCTCTAATTTGGAAACCTCGTCTTTTCCCGTCTGAACCGCCACAACAACGCCCATACCAAGACACATATTACGCTTGGCAGCGTTTATTTTCGCCGCCTTGGCAGGATTTGCCAGGATACGCTGGGCAAATTCCTGTTTAGAGACCGCTTCTTCGGCCTCCGGATCGCCCGCCTCGGCCACTTCGCACTGCAACACGTCCGCATAGTCAAAAATCTTCGGCTCGCCACCGCGTTGATGCACAGCCCACTTGCGGCGCGTGGCATCCTGGTAGATAGCCGGCAAAAATGTAAACCGCGGCGGGTCCAAAATCGTATCCGTGATGGTAAACACATCGGGATCAAAGGCATCCTGCGGGTTTTTCTTCTTGAACAGCCCCATATCAGCCTCCCGTACTAGCATTAAACAACTCAAGCTGAATATAGCACCAATTTCAAGCCGCCGCCTTACCCTATCGGTGCGCGGCGGCTATGGCTCGCCCAGCGGAAGAGTTAACGGACGAGGTCCGGGGTGCCTGCCTTGTTTTGAGAAGTGGGCTCCGTGAACTTCTCAAAACAAGGCAGGCACCCCGGCCCCGCCGGCAAATAGCGGACACTCCGCATGCAATCTATGCAAACAAACAAGTACGCTTAGCTACATTCGGTAAGTTCGAGCACGCTGCCCTTCACGATAAGCGCCGGCTCCAGAACGACCTCTTCGGCACGTCTACCGCCCCTACCGGCAAGACGCTTGGACATGCAGCCAAAAGCATGCTCCGCGAGGATACCGGGATCCTGCTCAATCGCGGTCAGCGCCGGCTCAAAGAGAACGTCGGCCGCCGAGTTGTCATAGCTTACGACCGAGATATCGCCCGGGATGCTCTTCCCCATCTCGTGCAAGCGTTTGAGCAAGCCGAGGGCAATATTATCCGAGCTTGCGAACACGGCGGTGGCATCGGTTGCAAGCACCGCCTCCGAGGCCTCGTATGCGCTCGGAATGTAGTACTCGCTCTCAAACTCCAGGCGCGCGTCGATGGGCAGTCCCACCTCGCGCAGCGCGCGCTCATAACCGGCAAGTCGCTTACGCCCCGTATTGGAACGGCGCGCGTTAACCAAGCAGGCAATGCGACGGTGGCCCTGCTCGATCAGATATCGGGTGGCCATGTAGCCACCCATCTCGTGGTCGAACATCACCTTGTCGCACTCGAGCCCCTCAATGGCACGGTCGACCATCACGGCAGGAATAGGCAGATGGCTGACTTCTTCGCGCAGGGCGCGGTCGTCGGAGAACTCGTCACCCACCACCAGAAAGACACCGTCGACGCCGCGCGTCACCAGCTGACGCAGCAGCTCAAGATCGTCGTCGGCACTTCCACCCGAGCTGGCAATAAAGAGCGCATAGCCGTCCTCGCGGCAGCGCTTTTCCAAGCTGCCGGCAAGCGAGGCAAAAAAGCGGCTCTCGATGTTAGGGACGATAAGGCCCAGCGTGCGCGACTCGCGCATGACCAGACTACGCGCAATCTGGTTGGGAACATAGTGGTTGCGCGCCGCGACCTCCTTGATGAGTTTACGGTTTTCTTCCGAGATGCGACAGGGCCGATTATTGAGCACAAGCGAGACCGACGAGGGGGAAAGCCCCACCTCCTGGGCGATCTGCTTGAGGGTGACTTTGTTGGCCATCTCGCTCCTTCCGGGTTTACGCGCAATCTCTTGAAAGTATAGCGACCGCCCCTCTACCTCGGTGATAAACACTTTACCAATCCGGTAGACGGCTGTTTTATCGCCGCCAGCGCACCAAATCCGTCCGGGTGGGGTATATTGCAATCGATCGATGACAACGACCACCAAAAGGCGGATATTCGTATGCACGAGAACGACTTTTTTAACGAGGACCTGCTGTGCGCGCTTGCTGGCGTTGCCGGCGAGGACAACGTGCTCATGAGCGAGCCCATGCGCGAGCACACCACGTTTAAGATCGGCGGCCCGGCCGACGTCTTTGTCACGCCCGATACCGAGCAGGGCCTCGTCGCCACGCTCGACACCTGTTATCGCTGCGACCTGCCGCTCACCATCGTGGGCAACGGCTCCGACCTGCTCGTCGGCGACAAGGGTATCCGCGGCGTTGTCGTGGCGCTGAGCAAGGGCCTCTCCGACATTACGGTCGACGGCACGCATGTCACGGCGGCAGCCGGTGCCTTGCTTTCCGATGTCGCCGCGGCGGCAGCCGAGGCCGGCCTTACCGGCATGGAGCCCATCTCGGGCATCCCCGGATCGGTCGGCGGCGCCTGCTACATGAACGCCGGTGCCTACGGCGTCTGCATGGCCGATGTGCTGGAGTCCGTGCGCGTCTACAAACCCGCTCGCCAGCTCGACGACGGCACCCGCGGCAGCGGCAATATCATTGAGTTCGATGTCGATGAGCTCAACCTGGGCTATCGCAAGAGCCGCATTGCCGACGACGGCTTCATCGTGCTTTCGGCCACCTTCAATCTCGCTCCGGGCAACGCCGCGATGATCAAGGCCGACATGGACGACTACCGCCAGCGCCGCGAGGACAAGCAGCCGCTCGACATGCCGAGTGCCGGCTCCACTTTCAAGCGCCCCGAGGGCTACTTTGCCGGCAAGCTCATCATGGACGCCGGCCTGCGAGGACACGCCGTTGGCGGCGCGCAGGTGAGCGAGAAGCACTGCGGCTTCATCGTCAACGCCGACCACGCCACCGCCGCCGACGTCGACGAACTCATCCGCCACATCCAGACAACCGTCAAAGACCAATTCAACGTAGACCTAGAACCCGAAGTCCACCGAGTCGGCGAATTCTTATAAAAAAGAAGGCCCCGAAAGGGGCCTTCACTTTCTTTAATTCAGATAAACCAGTCGGGTGTGTCGCGCCCCGAACCCGAGAGGGCCGGGACAGTCCGAGAGGCATAAGGTTGATCGCGAGTTCCGCACGAGCCGGAGAGCACTAAATGTGCTCTCCGCGCGAGCAGGACTGTCCGAGCAGGCAACCTTATGCCTCTCGGACTGTCCCGGCCCAACTTATCGTTACGACAGCGCAATACCGCCAAGCCAGCCCCAACGCACGCCAGAACCAGTGCCGTAAAACCCAATGAACGAGTCAAGCGACCTCGACGTGATGGCGCCCTCGTTACTCATAACGATGCCGCCGCCAACGTAGATGCCCACGTGACCATAGATCAGGCCCGGCATGCCGGTACCGCTATGCGATGAGTCGGCCACGATCATGCCCACCTGCAGCGCCGAGCGGTCGGAGCTATAGCACCAGGCGTTAAACATGTCGCACGCATTGCCTCCAAAGTAGCCAACGCCGGCGTTACGGAAGACATTGGTGACCCACGCCGCGCACCAGTTCTGGCCCGGCGAAGGCGTGGAGTAGCACGCGTTGACGACGGCCTGTTGCTTGCCCGAGCCGGCATTCTGCTGCGGAGTTCCGGGCGCATACGATCCGCCACCCGAGCTCGAACCACCCGAGTAGGAATTGTTCTTGTTCGCGGCGGCCGCGGCAGCGGCGGCCTTCCTAGCGGCCTCCTCGGCCTGGGCGGCAGCGAGAATCTCGGAATCACGCTGAGCCATGAGCTCCTTGACATCGTCAGAGAGGCCGTTCAGAACCGTCTGGACTTCCTGCTGCTTGGCCTGCATGTCCTGCATCTGGGCAGTCTGCTGGTCCTTGAGCTTCTCTAAGTCGGCCTTCTGCGACTCGAGCTCGGTCTTTTGCGCATCGAGCTCTTCCTGGATGGTCTGAATGTCCTCGATGGCGTCGCGGTCGCTCTTGTTGATCTTCTCAACGTAATGCGCGTTGGCGACGAGTTCCTCAAACGAGCCAGAGGCCAGCAGCAGCGACAGGATGTTCGTGCCGCCGGACTTGTAGCTGGCGGCCACGCGATCGGAAAGGTCGTTGCGCTTCTTCTTGAGCTCGGCCTTCTTTTCATCGATCTGGGCCTGCGTGTCGTCAATCTTGCCCTGGACATTCTCGATGTCGTTGAGGGTCTGGGCATTCTTGTTGGCCAGCGCCGCATACTCATTTGCGATGCTGTCGAGCTGGGCCTGAACCTCGTCGAGCTGGGCCTGGGCGGCATTCAGTTTATCGGTTGTTTCTTTGGAAGCCTCCGCCGCATGGGCGCGAGCGGGCAGGCCAAAAAGAACTGCCGCAGAAGCGGCGCCGAACAGGGCCTTGAGGGCAGTGCGGCGCGAGAGCTCCTGGGAAAGGATGGAATCGCTGTTTGGTGACATATGTACTCCGTTACATGTTTATTTATATGTCGCTCAACTCATACATATTAGCGTACATATGGCGCGTCCCAACGATTTCCACGAACGGCAGGAAACTACAAGGTCAGCGGCTCGTAAGCAAATGCCAAAGATCAGGTTATGCGTACGCAAGCTCTTCTGATGAGTACGTTAGCACAATCCTCTGCTTTTCCCACAGCGCACGATTTGGGCGTCCCTGCCTGCGCTATACTCCCCTGAAGAAGTGTTCCTGATTCGATAGGAGACTACATGTCCAAAGCACTCGACCCCAAAGACACCTGCGTCCTCGTTACCGGTGGCGCCGGCTTTATCGGCTCGCACACCGTCGTTCAGCTGCTCGAGGGTGGCTACCAGGTCGTCATCGTCGATGATCTCTCCAACTCCAGCTCCGTCGCCGTCGACCGCGTCAAGACCATCGTGGGCGACGAGGCCGCCAAGAACCTCACCTTCTACGAGGCCAACGTGCTCGACCGCGACGCGATGAACAAGATCTTCGATACCCATCAGATCGACCGCGTCATCCACTTTGCCGGCTTTAAGGCCGTCGGCGAGTCGGTGAGCAAGCCCGTCGAGTACTACCACAACAACATCGAGAACACCCTGGTGCTCATCGACGTCATGCGCAACCATGGCTGCAAGTCCATCATCTTCTCGAGCTCCTCGACCGTCTATGGCGACCCGGACAACCCGCCCGTCACCGAGGAGGATCCTAAGAAGCCCGCGACCAACCCCTATGGTTGGACCAAGTGGATGATCGAGCAGATCCTTATGGACGTCCACACCGCCGACCCCGAGTGGGACGTCGTGCTGCTCCGTTACTTCAACCCCATCGGTGCCCATCCGTCAGGTTTGATCGGCGAGGATCCCAAGGGCATCCCCAACAACCTGGTTCCCTATGTCGCCCAGGTCGCTGTGGGCAAGCTCGAGGCCGTTCAGGTCTTTGGCAACGACTACCCCACCCCCGATGGCACCGGCGTGCGCGACTACATCCACGTGTGCGACTTGGCATCTGGTCACGTTGCCGCCCTCAACTGGATGAATGGCAAAACCGGCGTCGAGGTCTTTAACCTGGGCACCGGTACCGGTACTTCGGTGCTCGAGGTCGTCGCCGCCTTCTCCAAGGCGTGCGGCAAGGAGCTGCCCTACGTGATTCGTGAGCGCCGTGCCGGCGATATCGCCGCCAACTGGTGCGATGCCTCCAAAGCCGAGCGCATGATGGGGTGGAAGGCCCAGTACGATATCGCGGACATGTGCCGCGACAGCTGGAACTGGCAGAGCCACAACCCCAACGGCTTCGCCGACGCCGAGTAGCCACTCCCCCGTGCTAGGTTTTGTGGCATGCCTCAAAACCTAGCACGCGACATGCTCGGCATATGCCGCTTCCCGCATGGGTAGATTTCTAGACATGTCCCAAAAATCTACTGGCCCCGGCCTCCAATGTGAGGTCGGGGCTTTTTAGGAACTCGTTCTCGAGCTCGAGCTCGCGCATGCACTTGCGGGCGGCCCTCATCTCGGCGGTCTCGGTCTTGGCCGCGGCCGCCGCGACCGGGTGGTTGGCCAGTTCCTTCTTTCTGACCGTCACCCATCTTCCCAGGATCTTCTCATTGATGCCGAGGTCGGCGGCCACTTGGGCGATGGGCTTCCCCGACGCGACGGCGAAGTCTGCGGCCTCGGTGCGGTGCCCCGCTGTGCAGGAGAGCCTATCTGCCATGACTGAACACTCCTTTCTTTTTGGCGCTGAAACGATTATCGCCGCTCAACGCCATTCCTCTAAGTCAAGTGTCCTGGGATACAATACAGTTCAAATGGACGAGGAGGATCCGGCGCTCCTCTTGATGAGCCCGGAGAGGCCCCTGGTCGTCACCCTTCCCCGCGCGAACGCAAAGCGGACGGCGGCGAGCCATGTCCTCCCCGCGCGTTCCATTTAGGGAGTCCTCGAGAAGTCGATCTCCCTGTGCGATAATCGAGCTATTGAGTCTCGCGAGTTTAGAGCTGGTGATATGCATTGAAAATCAAGGTGAAAAACATCGGCAGGGTCGCTGAGGCCGATATCGAGATTAATGGCATTGCCGTGATCGCCGGGGAGAACGGGACGGGGAAAAGCACGGTTGGAAAAGCGCTTTATGCGGCCTTCAACAGCATGTCCGATTCGGAGAACAAAATCGACCGCATGAGGCGCAATAGTGTTGAACGCGCCATCAGGAAGGCATATGTGGGAGGCCCTCTCGACTCCACGTCTCGCCACAGGCGAACTGCTGGAAGAATGAATGGTTTCATCGACAGGGTTTTTTCGGGCGAGTGCACGAGGGACGAGCTTATTGATGAGATAAAGGAGTATTACGGGGAGGAGATCTCCCGTGAGATCGAATCCGATTTCACGAATGGCGTAGCAGGAGTTGCCGATCAGATTATCGAGATCATGGATATCTCCGATGATGAGGTATTTCGTGCGATTGCGACAAACAGGTTCCAAAGCGAGTTCAACGGCCAGATCAATTCGGTTTTCGGCGAAGAGCCCGGGAAGGTCGAACTCCAGATAAAGGACGCATCTACGGTTTTCTCGGTTGCAGGTGACGAGGTGGCGGAGGTGCACGATAGAAGGGTTTTGCGATTCAGGGCGCATTATCTGGACGACCCGTTCCTGATCGATTCTCTCGGAGGGCCCTACGGCCCCGCTTTTCGGTTCAGGCCCCTCCTTGGACACCAGGAGGAGCTGCGGCAAGATTTGATTCAGGCGACCATCCGTAACGATGACAGCGAGTCCTCGCTGTTCGACGAGATCGCGAAGGAGCGGCACCTGAAGGTTCTCATGGACAAGGTCTCCTCCTTATGTCCGGGGTATTTCGAGAGGAGCGAAAGTCGCGGTCACCTTACGTATCTCGAAGAGGGCTTCGCTCGGGGGTTGGAGCCTGGGAACCTTTCTGCTGGCTTGAAGACGTTCGCCATCATGAAGGTGCTCTTGAAGTCCGGCGCGCTAGATGCCGGAGGGACTATTATCCTCGATGAACCCGAGATTCATCTTCATCCTGCATGGCAGCTGGCCTTCGCCGAGATAATCGTGCTGCTCCAGAAAGAGCTCGGGATGCACGTCTTGATGAGCACCCATAGTCCATATTTCTTGAATGCGATCGAAGTGTATTCTAAGAAGCACGCTGTTGATGGATTGTGCTCATATTATCTTGCGGAGACCTGCGCTGATGGACGCTCTCGCTTTGCCGAAATAACCGGCTCGACTGAGGTCGCCTACGAGAAGCTGGCGGCTCCTTTTGATACGCTTGAGAGGGAGGAGTACGGCCTTGAGTAGCGACCTGTGCGCCTCCTGCCCTCATCCGAACTCTCCCGTGGTGCCAGATGGCAGCGATGGTTGCTCCCGTTGCAGGACCTGTATCCTAAGGGACTGCACGTCGACCATCTCCAAAACATCCAGAGACGGGAGCGTCTCTCTTGTGGATGACGATTTGCCTGTTGTCAATTTTGACTCTGTTAAAGAATGCTACTGCAAGAAGGTCAATAGGTGGATGCAACTCCCGCGCTCCGCCGATGCGCTGTATTGCGATCGGGAAACGTTATATCTAGTCGAATTTAAAAACGGCAGTCTGAAGGAGACGCTGGGGAAGAGGCTCAATCCCAAGGATGACGAAGAGCTTGGTATCAATCTTGGCCAAAGGGACGCCCTCATCGAGAAGTGCAAGGACAGCGTTTTGTTCTGCTCGGACCTGTGGGGAAAGAGGACGAGATGGTTTCGCGAGCACTGCGTCTTTGTTTTGGTATACAACGAGGACAAGAACAAGACCGCGTTGAAGCGGGTTGCCAGCTCGATTAGGAAAAAAGCGCGTTTTGGGCTTCCTGACAAATTGAAAGGTTTTTGCGTGAAGGATGTCTTGACGCTAACCGAAAAGGAGTTTTCGACATCGCTCCTTTCAACTTGGCGAGACGCAGAAGAAATCGCGGAGGTCGACGCGTAGGAGATCGAAAAGCATCCGGTGGCTATTTGCTCCCGATATCGATCGTTCGTCTGCAGTCGGTTTTCTTTCCGCTGCGCCCGCCAGTTTGCGATGAGTCGCGCACCGTGTGAAGCTCAACACGGATGAAATACAAATATAATCCCCCCTTGCACTGTGTTGATAAATATTGCTCGTCGAACTCATCTGAACTGGGCTTTCTTGCATAGAACTGCCTGAACCTGAGCGTTTTCGGGTATCGCATTGCCCGATCGAGCACCATCGCGACCTTCTCAAGCTTGTCCTCGGGCGGACTCATAGCCACAGCCCCGCATGTCGTCCCGGTTGGAGCCGGGATGAGACCTCAGGAAGCACTGCATGAAGTAGCGCATCCGGTTCACGGGCCCCAGCGGGTTCTGGCCGTCGGGAACGCCCTTGAGCAGCTTCGCGTTGTAGCGCTGGCTCTTCAGTGACAGATTGTTGACGGGAGCCGTGTGGCGCCCGGCTCCATGTCGTGGATGAGCGTGGAGCCGGGCGCCACACGGCTCCCGAACGTCGCCAAGGTCTTCGCCCTGCTTGTCTTGCCAAGGCCCTCCCGGATGAAGATTGAATTGCCTGGCTCATCGCAGCCGAGCGCGACACGGGCTCTACCCGAGACCATCATCTCTACACATAGCCCATCATTCGACAAGAACGCGCAGTTTGTCCTGCATAGGCGCATGGTGTCCCCCTCCGCCGCAAGAGGTGAGCAAAAGAGAGGCTCCCCTCGCCACTACCGGACAAAGGGACCTCTCTGGGGAAACACGCTATAAAACCTTCTTGCCGGGCGGTCGAGTACAGCACCGACGGCGTACCCGTGGAGACCTACCCAGAGCCCACGCCATTTCAAGTTTCTTGGTCTTCAACGCCACAATCCGATAATCATCCAGCCGTCGAAATGACCTCGTCACAGGCGGCAAGCATCTCCTCGTCATGAGTGACAACGATTACAATATGGTCTCTCTTAATTTCATGAAGCAATTTGATCAGCGCGCCTCGACTCTTCGCATCAAGTGCTGAGGTCGGTTCATCAAAAAGCATAACGTCCGGCGATTTCAACAGCTGTCTCACAATTGCAATCTTTTGCTTCTCGCCGCCGGACACCCCTCCTTTCCCGCCGTCAAGCATCGCCGTTGCCCCGTTCTCCACAGAAGCAACCATTTCGTCTAGCCCCAATATGACAAGCATCCGATTCAGCTTATCCATCTCGTAATCATCAGAAAGCAGCGTAAGATTATCGAGAATCGTCCCCTCAACGATAGGGGGTTCTTGCTCCGTAATGCTGACTCGACACCGCCGCAATGCATATCGATCGATGCAACGCTGTGACACCCCGTTGTAGCGAACGGCCCCTTCTGTGTCATCTGGATATAGCCCCAATATCACTGACAGCAGCGAGCTCTTCCCCGAACCATTCGGCCCCGAGATTCCATATAGCCGACCCCTGGAAAACGCGAGCCCCTCAATGCTTAACGCGACCCTTTCCGCCCCTGGATAACGTAGCTTGATGTTCTCTAGACGGATTTCCTCAATCGGACCAAGCGCCAATTTGCCATTCGCTTCCACCGGGACATCCCAAATTCTTTTCAGCCGCTCATAGCATACGCGATTAGTCTGGTAATCCCTTCCCCAGCCCAACAAATACTGTACCGCTGAGCTTAAGTTCGAATAATATCCAACAGCAGTCACGAGAAAACCAGGCAACAGTCTCCCGCCCATCACTTCAACCGCGCCCACAGCAAGAAGACATCCTTGAGCGGCGGAAGCGACCAACGCGTTGCCAAAGGTAAATCTAGACCCTACTTCCTGATTTGCTCTCATCGTTGGATAGAGCCCATTAAAAGCTTCGACCAGTACAGCGCGGGACCTATCGAACAAAGCATGTTTGCGGATGAAATCAACTTTCTCCAACTGATCTTGTAGACAGGAAAAAAACCTCGCGCTCTGCTCTTGTACGTCAAAACTTCTCTCAAACAGCCTTGCGCGTGAAACCGCATAAAAAGCGGCACTCGCTGCCGCAAGAACAAGGCAGACCACACTCAACTTGATATTCAGGCTACCGAGAACAAACAGGGCGGACAAAAGGGTGATAACGTTGCTTGAAACCCCCACAACCGAGTTGATTACGAAGATGACAAGGTCATTAGCGTCGTGATTGATTTGCTGGTTATAATACGACGCGTTGAAGCCCTCGAAGAATGCCTGGGGAAGGTGCTTCACGTGCTCAAGCGTATCCGCATTTAAGCCGAACCCCGCATGCGACTGAAGGTTGATGTACAGCATCTCTGAGCAATACACTAGTCCCGCTCGAACCGCTTGGACCGCAACCAAAATAAGGCAACAAACGAGAACGGCGGCAAGATCGGCGGTGGCCGGCATCGCCAATCGGTTTACCACTATGCCGGTAAGAAAGGGACCCGCAAGCGCAAGCAGCCCGACCAAAACTGTTACGACAAGATAGGCGTAGAATCGACCGCCCAGTATATATTTTCTACAGAGATTAAGCATCAGCCTCATTTTGCCCCGCACCCCGTTTTGCCGTATTCATCATCTGGGAGAGCAGCATTTTTTGCTCGGCATCATACCGGAAGGAAACGCAACGTTTCCCCTCACCGTTTAAGGCGTGGTTGGGGCACCCTCCCATGCACATGGGAAAAGCAAAGCACTCTTGGCATTCCGGGTCATCCGGCTCATATGCCATCCAGTTAATCATGTTCTTGCTCAACATTGGCGGCTCGAAAATAGTTCCGACCCTCCGCTCCTTCATTCCAATGTCATCCCAGCACTTATACAAATCTCCGACGGGATCAACCACGTACGAGTTGATTCCAACGGCGCAACATATCCCGAAATTCGTCCCACCAAAAGGTTGAACTTTGAAGCCCCGCGCAATTGCCCTTTTATAAAACTCAGTCTCCTCATACGAGAACTCTTTTACAGTAAAGCAGTGGCTGTCGTTCGCACATACCTGATTGATATCGTCAACAGGGGCTAAATAGAAGTGAACCTTATTCATCAGGCCATTTAGCTCGAGATAATCCAATAGCTCTTGAGCGGCCTCGATGTTGGTCTTGTCGACGTTGCTCCTTATCGAAATATCGATGATGTCGGCACACTCTTTGACGTTCTTGAGAATACGTTCGTATGTAGGGCTTCCGTCGTGAAGAATCCTTCTCGAATCGTGATCCGACTTCGATCCATCTATAGTCACTTGCGCGCTCGTCACACCACATGCCGCGAGCCTCCTTGCAACATCAGGCGTCAGCAGATAGCCATTTGTCACTATCGATGCGGAATATTCACACGTTGGCCCCACGACATCTTTCAGATCCGACGTAATCCGTTCGATCATCTTCATTCCGAGCAGAGGCTCGCCGCCGTACCATCCAACTGAGAGACTTGCGATACCAGGATAGTAATCTTTCACGAACTTGGAGAGCTGTGTCAAAACCTCCTCGCCCATCGTCGTGTACGCCTGTCCCTTTTCATAGCAGTAGGGACAGCAAAAGTTGCAAGCCATCGTTGGCGCAATGGTAAGGGACAGAGCAGTATTCGCAAAGCGCGCGGCGCGACTTTGCAACCTGATCTCCCCAAGCTCGTCCCTCTCCTCATTGACTAGGATGCCTCCCCTTATCAGCTCCGCGACAAGATCATCGGCATCCCGAACGTCCCCTTCTTGAATCCTTTTGAATTTCTGCGCGTATTCCGGATTTAACGACAGGATGCCGCGGTTCGCGCATTCATGATAAGAAGACTTCCGTTATGTTCATGCACCACATTAAATTGCGACAGTTTCACTTCGCACCATCTCCATTTCCAATCAAATCCATATCGACCCTCAGACGCTGCGCATACGCCAGCGCACTACCTTCTTCGATAAAAACTGCACGAAAGCAGCAATAGACATGCGAGCGACACGATGACCGCATGGCCGCATGCAGCCATCAGGACCGTCCCGCCGGCAGCCCCGCACGCCCTCATCCAATAAGCCATGTGAACCGGGGGTAAAACGGTTGGGAAACTCATCGCGATAACAAGGCCCGCGAACGTTGCGACCAGCAAGGCTCCCGACACAAGAGATCTGATCCTGAACACCTCATATGCAACCGCAACCATCAGCGTATAAGCGGCGTCTATAACGATATTCGACAGGAGTGCCGAGGTCACATTACCAACCGTAAGGCTGTCTAGACCGCTTCCGGAGCACACGGCAAAGACCGCAGCGACACCGAGAGTAAACACGATGTAGGGGCACAGCGTATACACTTCGCAAGCCAATGTCTTTGCCGCAAACAGCTGCCAGCTGCGGAAGCCCCGAGCAATCGAAACTCCCCTTGCCGACACGCTCGTCGCATCACCGAATAGCGTCCCCGCCACAACAACAGAGACGATTGGGAAGAACACCGTATGCGCCATGGAGACGACACTTAGCCAGGAAGAGATACCCGTTGGCCCAACCCCTATCGAGAAAAGATAGCCCGGATCGGCGGAAAAGCCAAAGAACTGGCCCTCTCCCCCTGCGGAGACCCATGCGCCGGACCCGGCAAACACATAAATCCCCGCGATGCCCAAATACATCAGCGCTATTATCACGGCGAGTTTCATTCTCCTTGCGCGGAACAGTTCCGCCCTGACCGACATCCCAAGATTCATCGAACCGCCGTCCTTACAAATAGCGAGACGAGCGCAACTCCAACCGACACAAGCACAGTGCCGCCCGCATACAGCAAAACCTGAATTACACCAACATTCTGCATACTCAGGGAACACAGGTTCATCAGGTAATACACGGGCGAGAGCATGAGCAGCAAGCTGGGCTGACCGCTTCCGTATGTACTTGGGAACCACACCATCACAAATGTCGAAACCGCTATTGCAACGACGCTGCTCGCCACCACACTCCTCGTGAGCAAATACAGGGCGAAGGTAGCGGCGTACATCGAAATGAGCAGCAGCGCGATCATCAGCGCAATCGATACAAATTGGGCAAACCCTGAGCACGAGGCCCCAACGTCCCATTGGGCCATCTTGGTTAAATACAGCGCAGTCGTAGAAAGAAGATACACGGCACCGACCAGAGTGCAGTTCACCAACAGCTTCGTGATCACAATCGCCGCCTGCGACACCCCTCGCGATCTCGATACGGCGTAAGCCACGGATTCAAAGTCTCTCGACGTAGCGTAAACCGCGTAGAGAATCGTCACCGGAATCCAGACCACTGTAGACGCAAAAGACGTCCGGGCAACAGAGCCCAAAACGTCCCCTGCATCCACTAGGTTTCCAATAAAACCTATAGCCCCTCCAAGCGTATACGGGTCATCACCGGCGACCATGATCAGCACCTCAGACGAAGTCGCAGCCGCAACCACATACAGCACAGCCGCAAGCGCAATCATCAGAGCGGTCGCCGGGTGCCTGGCGAGCAACCATACCTCGCTCCGAAAAGCTGAGATGAACTCGCGTTTCATCACAGCTCGCTCTCTCGACCGATGAGCTCCGAATAAAACTCCTCAAGGCTCTTCCTATGAGAATACGCCTCCGCAACCCTCACACCTGCGGTCGAGAGCGCTTCGATTGCAATGCCCCGCCCTTCCTTTTTCTCCTCATAGCGCATAAGGACGCTGCCGTCCGGCAGAAAAGAATGTGAGGTCTCATCTCCGAGAACCGATCTCGTTCGCTCCAGATCGTCCACATGCAACACGAAACCACCGCGGCATGACTTTTCCAGCTGAGGTGCGGTCATCCTTCGAATGAGGCGACCATGACTTATGAAGAGGTAATCAGTTGCCAGCTTGTGCATCTCCTCAAGATTGTGGCTGGATACGAGAATCGTTTTACCTTGATCTTTGTTAAGATGCGTAAGGATTTTTCTTACTTCGACTATCCCCATCGGATCCAGGCCGTTTGTCGGCTCGTCCAGGATCAACAGCTCCGGATCGCCCAGCAACGCTATGGCCAGATCGAGACGCCTCCTCATTCCCATTGAGAAGTTCTTCACTTTCTTCCCGCCGGCCTCCCCCAAACCGACGGTTGATAACACACCGTCGATGGAACGATCGGTGGGAAGCCCCCACTCAATACAGCGAACGACCAAGTTGTCTCGCGCGGTCAGATTAGGATACGAAGCATTGAGGTCGGGCATATAACCCAGCCTTTCCCTGCAGCTCCGTATTTCACGTCTCCCGGTTTGCCCAAACATCGAGATCGTTCCTGACGATGGCTCCGAAAGCCCCGTGATCAATCGAATTAACGTGCTCTTGCCGGCACCATTCTCCCCAATGAGTGCACACAGCTCGCCTTCCATTAAAGAGAACGAGACTGATTTAACCACTTCAAACCCGCCATATCTCTTGGATATGGCACGCAATTCAACTGGGACTTCCCGCATGGACGACATCCTCCCCGTCAATAAAAAGGGACGACATGGCAATTGTGCGGGGTTATAGGTAACGTCGGTTCGCCCCCCATATTGCAATGCCACATCGCCCCTCAGGCGCTGCTGGCCAAAATATCTTTGAACAGTCTGTGCACGCCGTATGGCGTGCACTATCCGCTAAAAGCGGATAGTGCACTCCTGTGAAGAACACTTGGTGCTGCAGCTGCCGTGCGCGTAAAAGAAGCAATTGTTGCACATGGGCTCAGCCCCGGCTGACGGCTCGGTAATCCATTCCATTTCATTCCCCTCCTTTCGCGGTAGAAAGCCAGTTCATCTCTGCCCCCTAGAAACGGAACGTGCAGGACTGATTGGGGCACCTCTTCGTGCATCCCCCGTGCGCGTAGAAGAAGCAGTTGCCGCACGCGGGTGCAACGCCTTCCTCCGGCTCGTTAATCCAATCCATCTCTCCCTCCTTTCCTTGCATACCGAATTGATAATGTTATTCTAATTCGATATGTATCATATTTCAATATAAGCTTATTTATATATTACACAAGGTAAGCACCCCCCTGCATCCAGCACAGGAAATGACTCTCTCGTTCCCCAGTGACGCGGCGAGAAATACAGGCCACTGCAGGACGTTGAATGAACAGCCCGTGAAAACCGTTGTTTTCACGGGCTGCACCTGCTCAATACTTTTTTATTCTCCAGCCTCAGTCGTCTCTAAGATCGACCACGTAAACATGATCTGACTCCAGGACCGGGTCATCACCCGTCGCGGTCGCCCTGCTCAGCGCGTTGCGGGCGCGCCGCGTCGCCAGTTCCTCAAGTTCTCTTTCGTTGACGCGCTTAATAAGATCGCCAGGCTGGCAATCAAGCTCTACGCAAATATCCAGCAATGTCTTTAACCTAATTGCCTTCACCTTGCCATTTCGTATTTTTGAGATACTTGCCGGTGTGTGCCCGGTCGCCCGAATGATATCCGTACTCGTCTTTCCGCGTCGAAGCAATAAGCTTTCAAGCTCAATAATCAGATAGTCCATGCCGCCCCTCACACCAAATCCTCGGTCTGGTCTTGAAGCAGAGCTCCGTAGCGCCATATCGCAGAAATCGAGAAGCAGCAAACGGCCCCCAGCACAGCACCAATATCTATGGGCAGGGCCAGGTTTTCAAACATCGAATAGGCGTTCCCCAGCAAGTCGAAGGGGCCAATCACTATCGAAAGAAACCCCGGAGAAAACAAGAGGTCACCTATTGCCGCTGCAACAAACAGCCACCCGATAATCGAGATTCTTCGAGCATGCGAAAGGGTAAAGGGCGATTCGCCATGAGCCATGTCCATGCTGATTCCCCGCAGGGTCCATGTGGCCCCTCCGGAAATCAGAAGATACATCAAAGGAACCACTACGGAAACCGTCTTTGATGGATCATATAGGTTTCCTTGAGCAGCCATAAGCCCAATGGAAATAACCACCACCACCGAACAGCAACACACCGCTATAAACAGCGCCGTAAACAGAATCCCAAGCCTTCTTCCGAGAGTCATCATCTTCTGGATGGACTTATCGATCTTCTGGGCGCTATTCACCACAGCTCCTCCTAAAGCAATCAGAGGTCTTCTTACTTACTGTTTTTCCTACATTGTAACGAACTCGATAAGAAGAGGGTCGCTTCACGCCGCGCAATCCCGAACTCCAAGCGTTTCTCATCAGCATTGCCCATCTTTCGAGTCGAAATTCAAATCCAGTTTCTTATCGCATGCTGAAATCAACCCGAACTGGATGTGACTGGAAAACAGCGCGCTGCGTCGGTCGCGCTTTCCCGAGCGACTCTGGCACAACAGACGATATGAGTTGAACATTGGGGCCTCTCCCCTTGCAGCTCTCTCGTGGGTCGGGCGACAATGGTCGTACCATCAACCGCGGCCGCGCGCTGCGGGCCCTCGGCCTCGGCTGCGTCGTCGGGGCGGTCCCGAAGATGCACCGGCCCGCGGCCGACCGCGGCCGCAAGAACGACCGCCGCGACGCCGAGTGGCTGGCACGCATGCTGGCGCGCCGCAACGTCGTCGAGGTGTGGGTCCCCGACGAGCGCCCTCGAGGACGCGCGCGACGACCTGCAACACGCCAAGCAGCGGATGTCGAAGTTCCTGCTGCGCCACGGCCTCGTCTTCGACGAGACGACGCCGGCCGGCAGGCGCAGGGGCGCCTGGACGGGGGCCTACTGGGACTGGACGGAGTCCCTCTCCTTCGACGAGCCCGACGACGCCGCGGCCTACGAGCACTACATGGACGGAAATGACCTGGTAGAGAACCCTCGCACCGTCTACGTCGCAGGGGACGTAGACGAACTCGTCGAGCACGAGCAGCCTCGCGGGCGACACGTCGTTCAACAGTTTCGACAGCGTTCCCTTGCGCTTCGCGTTGCCGAGCTCGAGAACCAGCTGCGCGGTCTGCCAGAACCTGACCGACATGTCCGCGGCGACCGCGCGCATCGTGAGGGCGACTGCCATGCGCGTCTTGCCGCGCCTGGACTTACCGAAGAAGACGAGGTCTTCGCGCGATTGTTTGTGTCAACGGCCAACTGAATGTGAACCCTTCTTGCATTGTTGCAACCTGGCTGGCAGCCGGTCTTTAATGACGACGACCATTGTCGCCCGACCCACAAAAGAGCCGCAAGGGGAGGAGCTCCCAATGTTCAACTCATATCGTCTATGGCGCACTACCATTCACCGAAAGTCGGCAACTTTTTCATTCTCTCTATACATGTTTAAACAACATGTTCTACAATAGGGACAATAGCAATGGAAACTCGGGACGAGCCGTCTATCCATCTACGGCGCAGCCCCTTATTCAAAAGGACGGTGAGTGCATCCATGGAGCGTGCAAGCGGCGTTCTGATGCCCGTTTCGTCATTGCCCGGACCTTACGGTATCGGCGGCTTTGGCTGGAACGCCTATGACTTTGTCGATTTCCTCGCCTCGTGCAAACAACATTACTGGCAGATTCTCCCCCTTACGACAACGAGCTATGGCGACTCGCCCTATCAGTCGTTCTCGGCCCGTGCGGGCAACCCCAATTTCATCGACTTTGCCGAGCTTATCGAGGCCGGCTATCTGGAGCAGTGCGATATCGACGGCGTGTACCTGGGCTCCGACCCCAGCAATGTCGACTATGGTGCCATCTTTGGTGGCCGTCGTCAGATTCTCGACCGCGCCGCCGAGCGCTTTGCCGCCGACAAGCCGGCCGACTTCGACGACTTTGTCCAAGCAAACGAAGACTGGCTCATCCCCTACTGCGAGTTCATGACCGTCAAGGAGGAGTGCGGTCTCAAGGCCTTTTGGGAGTGGCCCGCAGAGCTCCGTACCCGCGGCGAGGCTTCTGCCAAGGTCTGCGCCGCCCATCCCGCGCGCATGCTCTACCACCAGATGACGCAGTACTTCTTCAATCGTCAGTGGAGCCGCCTCAAGGCCTATGCCAACGAGCGCGATATCCTCATCATCGGCGACCTGCCCATCTATGTCTCGCGCGACTCCGTCGAGATGTGGGCCACGCCCGAGCTCTTTAAGATCGACGCCGCCGGTAATCCTGTGAGTGTCGCCGGCACGCCGCCCGACCAGTTCTCGGCCACCGGCCAGTACTGGGGCAATCCCATCTACGACTGGGACGCCATGGAAGCCGACGGTTTCTTCTGGTGGGAGGGCCGTATCCGCGACGCCCTCGACATGTACGATGTCATCCGCCTGGATCACTTCCGCGGCTTCGAGGCCTATTGGGAGGTGCCGTTCTCCTCACCCGATTCGTCCTACGGTTCGTGGACGCAGGGCCCCGGCCTCAAGTTCTTCAAGACGCTCGAGGAAAAGCTCGGCACGCTGCCCATCATCGCCGAAGACCTGGGCTTCCTCACCCCCGGCGTCATCGACATGCGCGACAACTCGGGCTTCCCCGGCATGAAGATCTTGCAGTTCGCCTTTGAGGGCACCAACTCGTACTACCTGCCGCACAACTACATTGCCAACACCGTCGCCTATGTGGGCACACACGACAACGAGACGGCGCGCGGTTGGTTTGAGGGAACGGCCACCCCGCGTCAGCGCGAGCAGGCGGCCCTGTACACCCACCAGCAGGCAGGCGAGCCCATGGCCGATGCACTCAACCGCACCATCGCCGCCAGCGTGAGCGATACCTGTATCTACACCATGCAAGACCTGCTCAACCTGGGCAACGAGGCGCGCATCAACACCCCCGCCACCCTGGGCGGCAACTGGACCTGGCGTATGCTCGATGGCGCCATCACCCGCGAGCTCGAGCACAAGCTCACCGGCTGGACCGAGACCTACTTCCGCATCCCGTCGGAAGCCGAAATTGAGCTTCCCCAATAGGAGCCACCGCGCCCGACCCCACCCCATCGTGCGGACGCGTCCGTTTCCCCGCGCGAGGCCACCCCAATCCCCTCGCGCGGGCTTCTTTTGAATTTCTGACATGTCGTCGACTCACCACAGGAGGAAACATGCCCCGCATCAATCTTGCGGATCTTGCCGAGCAGTCCTTTGGAACTTCGCTCGAGCAACTCGATGACCGCCGCATTTACAAACTGCTGGTCAAGCTCGTGCAGGAGCACTCTGCCGCCTGTCCGCTCAACAACGGCAAGAAAAAGCTCTATTACATCTCTGCCGAGTTTTTGATCGGCAAGCTGCTCATCAACAATATGATCGACCTCGGCATCTATGACGAGGTTAAGGACCAGCTCATCGCCGCCGGCCACGACCTCAATAAGATCGAGGAGTTTGAAGTCGAGCCTTCGCTCGGCAACGGTGGCCTGGGCCGTCTGGCCGCGTGCTTCTTGGATTCCATCGCAACGTTGGGCCTTACCGGCGACGGCGTGGGCCTCAACTACCATTACGGTCTGTTCCGCCAGCGCTTTGTCGACAACCAGCAGAAGGCCGTCCCCGACGAGTGGCTCGGCGAGCAGGACATCCTAGTCGATGATGACCACTCCTACACTGTTGAGTTCGGCGACTTTGCCGTTACCTCCAAGCTCGTCAACATCAATGTGCCCGGTTATGGCCAGCCCACCAAAAACCGCCTACGCCTGTTCGACCTGGCAAGTGTCGACGACGGTCTGGTCCCCGGCAGCTCCATCGACTTCGACAAGACCGAAATCGCCAAGAACCTCACTTTGTTCCTCTATCCGGATGATTCCGACGAGCAGGGCCGCCTGCTTCGCATCTACCAGGAGTACTTCATGGTGAGCAACGCCGCCCAGCTCCTGATCGACGAGGCCATCGAGCGCGGCAGCAATCTGCACGACTTGGCCGACTACGCCGTGGTCCAGATCAACGACACGCACCCCACCATGGTCATTCCCGAGCTCATTCGCCTGCTCACCACCGAGCACGACATCGAGTTTGACGAGGCCGTGACCATCGTACGGTCCATGGTCGCCTACACTAACCACACGATTCTTGCCGAGGCGCTCGAGAAGTGGCCGCTCACCAGCCTGCAGAAGGTCTCCCCTGCCATCGCCGACATTATCGTCAAGCTCGATGAGATCGCCAAGGCCGAGCACGACGACCCACGCGTCGCCATCATCGACGAATACGACACCGTCCACATGGCCCACATGGACATCCACTTTGGCTTCTCCATCAACGGCGTCGCCGCGCTGCACACCAAGATCCTGGAGGATACCGAGCTTCATCCGTTCTACGAGATCTACCCCGAGAAGTTCTCCAACAAGACCAACGGCATCACCTTCCGCCGTTGGATCCATGGCGCCAACCCCGCGCTCGCCAGCCTGCTCGACGATGTGATCGGCACCGATTGGCGCAGCACCGGCGACCTGAGTAAGCTTGCCGAGTTCGTTGACGACAAAGATGTTCTTGAGCGCCTGGCCGCCACCAAGGCCGAGGCCAAGGCCATCATGCGCCAGTTCATGGCGCTCGAGCAGGGCGTGACGATTCCCGCAGGCGCCATCATCGACGTCCAGGTCAAGCGCATCCACGAGTACAAGCGCCAGCAGATGCTCGCGCTCTACATCATCTGGAAGTACCTCGATATCAAGAACGGCAACAGACCTAAGCATCCCGTCACCATCATCTTTGGCGGCAAGGCGGCCCCTGCCTACACTATCGCCCAAGACATCATTCACCTGATCCTGACGCTGTCCCAGTGGATTGCAAACGACCCCGACGTGGCTCCCTACCTGCAGGTTGTCATGATCGAGAACTACAACGTCACCGCTGCCGAGCGCGTGATCCCCGCTGCTGACATCTCCGAGCAGATCAGCCTGGCCTCCAAGGAGGCGAGCGGCACCTCCAACATGAAGTTCATGCTCAACGGCGCTTTGACCCTGTGCACGCTCGACGGTGCCAACGTGGAGATTGCCGAGCTTGTCGGCGACGAGAACATCTATACCTTTGGCGCCTCGTCCAAGCAGGTCGAGCAGCTCTACGCCGACGGCACCTATGACGCCGGCGCGCTCTACCGCAAGCCCGGCATCAAGCTGCTGGTGGACTTCCTCACCAACCCGGCCTTTATGGCGACCGGCAACGCCGAGCGCCTGCAGCGTTTGCACGACGACATCATGGGCAAGGACTGGTTTATGGCCCTGCTCGATATTGAGGAGTACATCCAGACCAAGGAGCGCATGCTGGCAGACTACGAGGACCAGGACGCCTGGATGCGTAAGGCGCTGATCAACATCGCCAACGCCGGCACCTTCTCGTCCGACCGCACGATCGCTCAGTACAACGACGAGATCTGGCACCTGGACTAACCCATTGTCTACACCCATCCTCTTGATGCGGGGTCGCGGAAACGTGGCCCCGGCTTTTTATGTCGACAGACCGGATATGAGGGTTCCCGTCGAATTGTCTCGTTCTGTAACAACTACTCGGCTAAAACGTCTCCACCTGTTACAGAACAAGACAAATCGAAACGTTCTGCCGAATCATCTCAATCTGAAACAGTAAGACCCGAATTAAACCTCTAGATGTTATAGAACGAGACAGACGGAATCAGTCCTACCGAAATATCTCAATCTGTAACAGTTAGCCATCAAAATCGGGTCTTCGTGTTACAGATTGAGACAAACAAGCAGACGAGCGAACGAACAGGCAACCCCTACATAAAGAAAGGCTCCCCTCCCGCCCAGCGGACGAGAGGGGAGCCTTATATGTGACCGCGGCAAAAGGATGGCAATACCGCAGTCGCCCAAAGGGAGGGCCTGGATGTACCGGGCCTAGATAAGGTTCTTACCAGACACCTTATCGAAGAGATGGGTCGCGTTCTTCTCGAACTTGAACCAGATGGTGTCGCCCGCCTTGAGCGCACCCTTGGCCTCGAGGTCGACAACGGGAATGATCAGGACGAACTGGCCATCGGGAGCGGTCACGTGGACATGCTCGGTCGAACCCATGAGCTCGGTCACCTCGACGGTGCCCTGGAGCGCACCCTCCTCGTCCTTGTCGGCAAGCAGAATCTGCTCGGGGCGCACGCCGGCCGTAATCTCCTTCACGTCGCCGCCGTCCCAGTTGAGAGCAAGCTGAGCGCAGGTCTCGGGAGCGAGCGCCACGTTCATATCCTCGGTCTTGACGGTAAAGCCGTTGCCCGAGCGCACCAGCTGGGCATCGAAGAAGTTCATCTGCGGCACGCCGATAAAGCCGGCAACGAAGATGTTCGCGGGATGGTTGAAGACTTCCTGCGGGGTGGCGATCTGCTGGACGACGCCGTCCTTCATGACCACGATGCGGTCGCCGAGGGTCATGGCCTCGGTCTGGTCGTGGGTGACGTAGATGAACGTACCCTTGATCTCGTGGCGCAGCTTGATGAGCTCGGCACGCATCTGGTTACGCAGCTTGGCGTCCAGGTTGGACAGCGGCTCGTCCATCAGGAAGACCTTGGGGTCGCGCACGATGGCGCGGCCGATGGCGACGCGCTGGCGCTGGCCGCCCGAAAGCGCCTTGGGCTTGCGGTCGAGGTACTCGGTGATACCCAAGATCTCGGCAGCGGAGCGAACCTTGCGGTCGATCTCGTCTTTGGGGACCTTCTTGAGCTCAAGCGTAAACGCCATGTTCTCGTACACCGTCATGTTGGGGTACAGAGCGTAGCTCTGGAACACCATGGCGATGTCGCGGTCCTTGGGCGCCACGTCGTTGACGCGCTTGCCGTCGATGAGCACGTCGCCCGAGGTAATGTCCTCCAGGCCGGCAACCATGCGCATCGTCGTGGACTTACCGCAGCCAGACGGGCCAACGAGGACGACGAACTCCTGGTCGTGAACGGTGAGGTTAAAGTCCTCTACAGCGAGCACGCCATCCTCGGTAACCTTAAGGTTATGCTTCTTCTCCTCGGTCTTCTTCTTTTTGCCAAAGAAGCCCTTCTTTTTGGACTCGGTGTTGGGATACACCTTCTGAACATGTTTGAGAACGATCTCGGCCATGTCTCTACCTTTCGATACGCGGCGCCGCGCTGAGGGGCGCCGCCAAAACTTGCAAAACAGTTACGGCATCAGCCCTTGACGGCACCTGCCACCACACCGTCGATGATGTACTTCTGGCAGAAGATGTACATGATGACGATGGGGACAACGACCATCATGATGCAGGCCATCATGGGGCCGAGCTCGACGTGGCCATAGCCGCCGCGGAAGTACTGGATCAAAATAGGAATGGTCTTGTACTTGGTGGAGTCGAGCGTAAGGTAGGGCAGCAGGTAGTCGTTCCAGACCCACATGGTCTCGAGGATGCCGACCGAAAGATAGGTGGGCTTCATGATGGGGAGAACGATCTTAAAGAACACCTGGACCGGGTTGCAGCCGTCAATCATGGCCGCTTCCTCAATCTCGAGCGGGATGTTCTTGACGAAGCCGGCGAACATAAAGACCGCGAGGCCCGCGCCAAAACCGAGGTAGATGAAGCAGATGTTAAACGGCGTGTTAAAGCCGATGCGGTCCGCGAGGTTGGACAGCGTGAACATGAGCATCTGGAACGGTACGACCATCGAGAAGACGAACAGGTAATAGAAGAAGTTCGAGATCTTGCTGTTGACGCGCACCACGTACCAAGCGCACATGGAGCAGCACACCAGAATCAGCACGACCGACGTGACCGTGATGATAAGCGAGTACATAAACGCCGAGGCAAAGCCCTGCTCGTTCAGAGCGTGCACGTAGTTTGCGAGGCCGTTGAACGTCTCGGGCGTGAGCAGATCGAACGCCGTGGTGGTGCTGATTGCGGTCCCCTTCTTAAAGGAATTGAGCGCAATCATGAACACAGGGTAGATCCACGCGAGCGACAGAATCGTAAAGAAGATCGAGAGCGCGCGGTTAATAGCCTTATCGCGTTTCATTACTGCTGCACCTCCTTGGACCTCGTGGCCTTAAGCTGGATCATAGAAATAGCGACAACCAGGATGCAGAAGATAACTGCCTTGGCCTGACCGATGCCCTGCCATGCGATGCCAGCACGCGAATAGAACGTGTTGTAGATGTTCAGGGCGAGCATCTCGGTGGAGTGCGCCGGGGCACCACCGGTAAGGGCGAGGTTCTGGTCGAACAGCTTAAAGCCGTTGGTGATGGACAGGAACAGGCAGATGGTGATGGTCGGCATCAGGTTGGGGATCTTAACCTTCCAAAACGTCTGCCATGCCGTAGCGCCGTCGACCTTGGCGGCCTCGATGTAATCAGACGGAATGGACTGCAGACCGGCGATGTAGATGATCATCATGTAGCCGACCTGTTGCCACAGGGTCAGGATGATAAGGCCCCAGAAGCCAGCGGCGGAGTTGAGGGCGATAAGCTGGGCACCCACGTTGGAGAGCAGGCAGTTGATCAGAATCTGCCAAATGTAACCCAGTACAATGCCGCCAATCAGGTTAGGCATAAAGAAAATCGTACGGAAGATGTTGGTGCCCTTGAGCGCCTTGCGAGTGAGCGCCTGCGCAATGGCCAGCGCGATCACGTTGATGAGCACCGTCGACAGGAAGGCAAACGCCACGGTAAAGAAGAACGACGTGGAGAACTGCGGGTCGGTCAGTGCGCGCACGTAGTTCTCGATACCGACAAAGTGCGCGTTATTGATGGTAATAAACTGGCAGAACGAGAGATAAAAACCCTGGATAAAGGGAATCACGAACCCGATCATAAACGCCAGGCACGTGGGCAGCATAAAGAGCGGCCACCAGCGCTTGAGTGCTTTGCCCATAGAAGGGTCCTTTCAATATGCAGGGGGCGGGCAAACCTACGTCTGCCCGCCCCCTGTCGCTAATCAGATAGCTTGGGCAGCAACTGCTTACTCGGAAGCAGCCTTCTCGGTCTTCCAGCCATCGACAAAGGCGTTCTTGACGCCGTCCCACTTGGTGTTGTCGGCAGCATAAGCGATGAGAGCCTGCTTGAGGTTCTTCTTCCACTCCTCGGAGGGGATGTAAACGAAGTCCCAAGCGACGGTCTTCTTGCCGTCCTTGGCCATAGCAACGGCCTGCTGAGAGAAGACGTTGGTGGTCTCCTTAGCGCTCTTGAACGGGGCGGTCAGGCCCATCTTGTCAGCGATGATGCTGGTGGCGGTGTCAGAAGTGACGCACCAATACATGAAGTCCTCGGTGGCCTTCTGGGCATCCTCGGAAGCCTGGGAGCTGACGCACCAGTAGTTCTCGCCACCGGAGCACAGGCCCTGGTTCTCCTCGCCGTCGACGCCGATGTAGATCGGCAGCATGCCGAGCTGGTCGTCGGTCATACCGGCCTTGGTGAGGTCGGCGTAGGCCCAAGAGCCGTTCTGGTAGAAGACGGCCTTGCCGGTTGCGAACTCGTTGGTGGCGTCGTCACCGGTCTTGGAGGCGAGCTGCGAAGGATCGCAGGTGGAGTCGGTGATGTACAGGTCGAAGATCTGCTTAAAGTTGTCGAGATACTCGCCCTTGATCTCGTCGTCCTCCTGGTTGTGCTCCTTCTCGAACTCGTAGTAGAGCGGGAGGTTGGCGAGGTGGGTGGTGTAGCGCCAGCTGGAGGAGTCATCCATGCCGGCGGAAGTGAAGGCACCGTCAACGCCGAGCTCGTCTTTGCGGGCCTGGATGTCATCGGCGCAAGCCTTCAGCTTGTCGAAGGAGTTGATGTCCTCGGCCTTGTAGCCGGCCTTCTCGAGGAGCTCCTTGTTGTAAATGATGCCGTAGCTCTCCTGAACCCAGTCGATACCCAGATCCTTGCCGTCGGACTGCAGCGCCAGGGAGTCGTCGATAAGCTCGCCGCGAAGCTTGGTGTCGGAAAGATCGGCGCAGTAGTCCTTCCAGTTCTTAAGGCCGGTGGGGCCGTTGACCTGGAACAGCGTCGGAGCGGAGCTCTTGGACATCTCGGACTTGAGCTTCTCCTCGTAGGTGTTGGAGGCGGCGGTCACGATCTTGACCTCGACGCCCTTCTCCTTCTTGTACGCCTTGGCGATCTCCTTCCACTCCTTGTCGACCTCGGGCTTGAACTGGAGGAAGTAGACCTCGGCAGCGTCACCAGAAGCAGAGGAGCCAGAGCCGGCAGAACCACCGCAGCCCACGAGGCCCAGACCAAGAACCGCAGCCGCGGAACCAGCAAAGCCCAGGAACTGCCTTCTGCTCATTTCGTTCTTCATTACAATCCACCCTTTCACACCGTGGCGGCACCCTTTGCCGCCGCCTTCGGAGATTGGCTCGGGGACTTTGCCCCTTTTGCTGACTTGTACAATACGCTATTTGGCTAGTTGTTTGAACAAGTATTACTAGAGCGGTAGAAAAACTTCGGTGAACGGTAATTTCAACTTGATACTTGACAAGTTTTGTATAAACAATTATTTATTATCAAATGCAGAGAAAACGCCCGATCAAGCCGATGCATCGTCGGTTTGACCGGGCGTTTTCGCTTTGAGGGCATGAGTCTCGTCAGGCTGCGAGCTAGCCGGCTATCGCTTGGAATTGACGCGGTAATGGAAGATCTCGGGGTGTGTGCGGGCATGCGTGACCTCGAACAAGATGCCGTCCGAGGTGTACGACTGGCTCTCCATAACGGCGACGCAGTTGTACTTGCCAAGGTCCAGATAGCTGCAGTCCTCATCGTTGGCGAGCTCGACACTCACCGTACGACGGCTCGCCATCACTTTGACGCCGCGCTTGTGCTCCAGATAGCCGTAGATAGAATCCGCCGCGATCTCGGGGGTCAGGCCCTTGGCGACCGACGCCAAAAAGTAGCCATGGTCCACTTGGCGCGCGCTGCCGTTGAGGCTTCGGACACGCACTACGCGAATCAGCTCCTCGCCCACCTTGAAGCCCAGGCGGCGAGAGAGTTGCTCAGTGCAAATCAAATGTTCAAAAGACTTGACCTCGGTCGATGCGACGGCATTGTTGCGTTTTGCGAACTCGCCAAACGACTCAACCTCTTCGAGTGCGCCCAGCATGTCGGTTTCGCCCTTAAGCCAAATAACGCGCACGCCCTTACCGTGTATAGGCTGCACAAACATCTGGTCGGCCAGCATGCTCAAGGCGCGTCGAACGGTATTGCGCGTGCAGCCAAACTCCGCGGTCAGCTCGGCTTCGGTTGGCAGCATCTCCTGAAACGCATAGGTCCCGTTAATGATGCGCGAACGGATCTCGCGGTAGATTCCTTCGTAAATCGCTTTTGGCATGATTTCACCTCTAATGAATATGTATGGCTAGGCACGATAGCATTTCTTAAAGTTGTTTAAACCGATTATCGGTAAAGCACGGATTATTTACCGTCGACGGTTCCCCCGAAACCCAAATCGGACCGAATCAAAACCGTCAATGCGGCAAGCAGCCAGTCCTCTACAATGAGTTCATTGTTTAAACGTTCTTGCTCGCACAGCATGTTGCATCCGGAAGGCATATTATGCTGCAGAAAATCCAACGTTTTGGCGGAGCCATGTTCGCGCCCGCCATGCTGTTTTCTATATCAGGCCTCATGGTCGGCATCTCCGCCCTCGCCACGACCGTAGACATCGTCGGCGATCTCGCCGTATACGGAACCCCTTGGTACGTTTTCTGGACCATCATCCAGCGCGGCTCGTGGACGGTCTTTAAACGTCTCCCGCTCCTTTTTGCCGTAGCGCTGCCTATCGGTCTTGCCCAAAAGCAACCGGCACGCTGCTGCCTCGAGGCACTCGTGGCCTATTTTGCCTATTGCTTCTTTTTGAGCGAGATCATTAAGCTGAGCGGAGACAACCTTGGACTTAAGTACCCATCATCTTTGACCCCCGCCAGCGGCATCACCGTCATCGACGGCATCAAGACGCTCGACACCGGCATTATCGGCCCGCTGGCGGTGTCGGCAACCGTCGTTGCCATCCATGACCGCTTCTACGATGCCAAGGTTCCCGATTGGCTCGGCACCTTCTCGGGTTCCTCGCTGGTCTACCTCATCAGCTTTTTTGCCGTGTTTGCCCTTGCCGCCATCTCGGCCGCCATCGTGCCCTTCGCATACGCTGTGACCGAAACGCTGCGCCACGCACTTGCGGGCGTCGGCCCCTTCGGCGTGGGCATCTTTGTGTTTTTGGAGCGAGCGCTCGAGCCCATGGGGCTGCACCATCTGCTCTATATGCCCATCTATTACGACAATCTGGTCATTCACGACGGTATTTACGCCACGTGGACCAACCTGCTCCCCATTCTCTCCCATAGCACGCGCCCTTTAAATGAACTTGCGCCCTGGGCAGGTTTTACCGCCACCGGCTGGGGCAAGCTCTTTGGCCTTCCCGCCATCGCGGCAGCATTCTATTTCACCGCCAAACCCGAACGCCGCGCCGGCCTTAAAGTCATCCTTTTGCCCGCCATCGTCGCCTCGGTGGTCTGCGGCGTCACCGAGCCGCTCGAGTTTCTCTTTATGTTCACCTATCCCGGACTCTTTTTGCTCTACGCCGTCCTATCCTCCTGCCTTGCCATGACCATGAACTTCTTTGGCATCGTCGGCATCTTCTCGGGCGGTCTCATGGAAATGACGGCCTTCAACTTCATCCCACTCATGCGAATGCATGCCGGCTCCTACCTTTTGGCGCTCGGTATCGGTCTTGCCTTTAGCCTCATCTTTTTTGTTAGTTTTCGAGCACTCATCTTGGTCTATGACCTTAAGACGCCGGGCCGCGAGGATCATGTCTCCAATCGCGCGGCAATCGATCGTTTAACCGGAAGCGGCTTTGCCAAAGAGCAATCTCCCAATGGCGAGGTCAGTATTCAATCCGATCAAGATCACGTCCTCGCTGAGCGGGTAATTCAGCTTTTAGGTGGCGTTGGCAATATCGTGGGCGCAACCAACTGCGCCACGCGCCTGCGCGTCGAGGTCGCAGACCCTTCCATCGTTGCAGATAATGCGTCGTTTGTCGCGGTGGGCGCCAAGGGCCTCATCATTACGGGCAAGACCGCCCAGGTGATTATTGGCATCTCCGTTCCCCGCGTTAAAGAGCATTTTGACCAGATCATGGGCCTCGAGCCGGGATTTGTGCCCACCACCTCGGCCTCCCCTGCCGCCAGCGCAGCCCATAAGCGCGGCGATATCTGCTTCTTCGATATCGACGGAACACTCGCCTGGCAAGACCCTCGAGTGGCACAAGAGCTTCCCGAGAGCGAGCGAGACCTCTCCCCCTATCCCAATGAAGCGGTCTCGCAAGCCATCCGTGATTTTGTCGCCAAGGGCAATATGGCGTTTATCTGCACAGGGCGCACGCTGAGCTGCATCCATCCAAAGCTGCTCGAGCTGCCCTGGACCGGCATCGTCTGCCTCGCGGGTGGCTATGTCGAACTTGAGGGACACGTGATTCGCGATTTGGCGATGACGCCCGGCATGCTGCAGCGCCTTGCTCCCATTCTTGAGCAATCGGACGAAGTGATTCGTTTTGAGGGACTCAATGGCGTCGTTCGCATGGGTGCCGATGCGCCCGACGCCCCGGGATACGCCCGCACCGTGGGCGATGCAATTACGCAGCTGCAACATTACAGCGCCTACAAGATCTTAATGTCCACGTCGCTTGCCAACCGCATCGCTCAGGATCAAGCGTTTGAGCCGCTGCTCTGCTTTAACGAGCTCGAGCTCGAAGTGACCGAGATTTCGCCTCGCGAATGCACCAAGCGCGAGGGTATCCAGTCCGTACTCGACGCCCTCGATCCCCACCACGGAACCGTATACGGCATCGGCGACGCCAGCAATGACGTCTCGCTGATGAACGCCGTCGACGTTGGCATCGCCATGGGCAATGCACCGGACTTCCTCAAGGAAAAGGCCGACTATGTCACCGACAGCATCGACCACGACGGCGTCGTCACCGCGCTCGAACACTTTGGGCTTATCTAGCCAAGCCCCTACCGCACTTGCGGCCGCATGGACCAATCGTCTTCAACCGCCGCGCTCGACGCCCTAATGTGGCAATATGTTGTCTGCATAATGCAACGATGCAACCTATCAAAGAATGCGAGAACCCGTGTCCAGTCCGTTTACCAGCTTTTTAGCCCAGCACTTTGACCAGATTAACGACTATCTGGCCACGTTCTTTGACGGACAGGCGACTTCCGCCGATATCGAGCGCTACCTGTATACCCCGCTCTCGGCATTTACGGCAAACGCTGGCAAGCGCCACCGCCCGCTCATCTGCATGCTCGCCGCCACTGCGGTAGGCGGCAGCTTTGAGAGCGCCCGCAGCGCAGCGGCGGCCATCGAGCACTTTCAGTCGGGCGCACTCATCCACGACGACATCGCCGACAACGGGCAGATTCGTCGCGGCAAGCCCTGCATGCACCTTACCGAGGGCACCGGTCTTGCCATCAACTGCGGTGACCTGGCGCTCACCATGGTCACCAAGACGGTTCTCGACGACCCCACACTCAACGCAGACGTGAAGCTTCACGTGCTCCACGAGCTTACCGAGATGATCGTCCGTACCATCGAGGGCCAAGCGCTCGACCTGGGCTGGGTCCGCGACGAGCGCTTTGACATTTCGGTCGACGATTATCTGGACATGGCGACGCACAAGACCGCGTACTACAGCGGAGCGACGCCGCTTGCCGCCGGAGCCATTATCGGCGGCGGCAGCGAAGAGCAGATTGAGGCACTGCGCGCCTTTGGGCTGCACACGGGCCTTGCCTTCCAGATTCAAGACGACCTGCTCAACTTGATCGGCACCAAGGGGGCCGCCAACAAGGACTTCCGCACCGATATCACCGAGGGCAAGCGCACCCTCGTTGCCGTGCATGCCCTGTCAGACAAGCGCTATCACGACGAGATCGAGGCAATCCTTTCCTCGGGCACCGAGGACCCTGCGCAGCTCGCACGCGCCGTGGAGATCTTCCAGGAGACCGGCTCTATCGATTACGCCCACACTTACGCGCTCGACCTGACCGCTAAGGCCAAAGCGGCCATCGAGAACGTTGAGCTTGATCCGCACGCACGCGAGCTGTTCCTCTCCATGGCAGATTTCTTTGTGGAGCGCCTTAACTAACGGGTGTTATAAAACCTGTCAGCAGCGTATTTAGGCACAACTTGCTACACTGTTGAGTGCATGTTTATGCATCCCTTTGCGTTGTCTATCCGACAGACGCTCAAATAGTACGAATGGTACGCCGAAAGGGGTTCGTTCATGGAACCTATTACAACGGGCATGCAAGGAGCAGCCGTCGAGGACGTGCAGTCTCGTCTCCTGCAGCTCGGCTACACGATTGATGCCGCCGAAGTCACCGACAAGTACTTTGGAGCCACCACTGAGCAGGCCGTCAGCACCTTCAGGCTCGACAGCGGCCTTGCTGCCGGTCATGCCGTCGATATCCCCTGTTGGAGCGCCCTTGTAGACGCTACGTATAAGCTGGGCGACCGCACCCTCTATCTGCGCATGCCCAATTTCCATGGCGCCGATGTGCAGGCCCTGCAGCGCGCTCTCAACGTTTTGGGCTTTGCCTGTGGCGAAGACGACGGCTACTTTGGTCCGCATACCGAGGCCGCCCTGCAGCAGTTCCAGGAAAATGTCGGCCTGTTTGCCGACGGCATGGCCTTCCAGGACACCTACGCCTACATCAACCGCCTGCACCATGTGTGGGAGGGCAAGCCCTCGGTCACCGAAGCCGAGTCCCGCATCGGTTTTGCTCGCGCCGCCAACGTGCTCGAGCGCTTCCAGATTGCCGTTATCGGCGAGGACCCCATCGCGCGCAGTGTTGCGTCGCGCATGTGGAATATCGCCACGGCAACGACCGACAACAGCGGCATGATGCTCTGCGACTCCGAGGTCCCAACCGACGTTGACCTGGTGCTCGAAATCGCAAGCGACGAGCTGCCCGCCGACGCCGCACCGCGCGCCACGATTGCCCTCGCCGAGTGCCACAACCTGGCCCAGCGCATCCGCACCGCCAATGTCGCCGCGCAGCAGAAGCCGGCTCGCATTCGCATTGAGCTCACGGGCATGACGCGCTACAACGGCACCTTCACGGCCAGCGACGCGCAGACACTCGCCGTACGCCTGCTCGATGGCGTTTGCGATGCCCTCGCAGATTAGGTAAACTAAACGAGTTGCTTTTGGGCAACGCCACACATTGGGACGTAGTTCAACGGTAGAACTCCGGTTTTTGGTGCCGGCTGTTGGGGGTTCGAATCCCTCCGTCCCAGCCAAAGAAACAAGCCTCTCGAACGCATAGCCGATCGGGAGGCTTTTCTTGTGAGCAAGCGGAGGGATTCGAACCCGCAAGGAATCTACCTATATAAGACAGACGCCCCAGGCCCATAACGACCAAGAGCGCCTTGCATCTAGAATTATCAGCCCTGTTCCGAAAAGCGAGCCGCATGCAACAACCAAGTAACCACAGGCCCCGGGAGAGCGGGGACACCGGCTTAGGTTTATCGCGAGTTCCGCACGAACAGGAGGCCACTTAATGTGGCCTCCGTCGTGAGCAGGACTGTAGAGCAGGAAACCTAAGCCGGTGTCCCCGCTCTCCCGGGGCCGGCGGAATCTAATTGTTCAGCATGCGGTCGAAGCTTCCCGAGTCGCCATCCCGATAGTCTGCGGTCATCAGAATCTCCTGCGGAATGCGCCCGCCTTCACGCAGCACGTTGCGGAACTGCACGCGCGTAACCATGGGCAGATCCTTGATCGTCGCTGCCAGGTTCTGCGGCACGCCCTGGTTGGCAGCCGCGGGCTCGCACTCGCCGCCGGCCTTCACGCGACGCTTATGCTCGGCGAGCATAGCGCGATACATGCCGGCATGCAGGCGAATCTCAACCACATTGGCATTGCGAGTCTGCTCGACGATGCGCGCGCCCTCGCGATCGATATCGCCCACGTAGTAGACGTAGTTAAAGCGATAGCCAATCTCGGCCAGATAATCGTCCAGGGCATGCGAGACGCTCGCCTTGCATCCGCCGCCAAAAATCACGCCGCCCACCTTGATGCCAAAGAGCTTGGCGTGCTTGCGGCCACGCAGCAGCTTGACGATCTCGTCGTAGGTGTCCAGGTTCTCGACCATAATGAACGGCTTGTCGGCGCCCAGCGTAAAGAAGCCCGTAAAGTGCACGGGGCGATTGGGGGCGACCTTGATCGCCTGCATGCTGATGCCCTTTTCGGTCATACGCCGAATCAAGCGCTCGCCGTGCTTGCCGTCAAAGGCCTTCTCATCGTTAAAAATCTGGTAGGCGCGCTGGCGACGTGAAGCGACCGGCGTGTCGGCACCGCGATTCTGCTCAATCCAAGCCTGGATGATCGCAATCTCCTCGGCAATCTTGCGGTTGGACATCTCGTTGTGCTGAGTGCGCTGCGGAGCCTTTTTGCCGTCCTTGCCCTCGACCTTTACGATCTGTGTCTGCTGCTCCTTGATCTTAGAGAGCGCCGTGGGCGTAGGGACAACTTTGAGCAGCTGCCTGCCTAAAACGCGGGCAAGGGCAAGCGCCGAGACCTCGCCGTGAACGGCCGACTTGGGCTGCTGGGCAACAGTATCTGCTGCGGCAGACTCCGGCTTCCTCTGAGACTTGCGCTTAGAATCGCCTTGGGAATTGCGCTCGCGCTTCGGCATAGACGCCTGCTTCTGCGGACGATCGGACTTGCTCTCCTTCGCAGGCTGGCGCTTAGGCTGCCCCGAAGAAACCTCGGCCTTCGCATCCTCGTCCTGCGGCGTGGTCCTCTCGACTGCAGTCTCGGCATGGGAACTGCGGCCCCCACGATGGCGACGGCGGCGAGGCTTGCTCGACGCGCCCTGCTCCGTCTGCTCATCAGTAGGCTGCTGGCCCTTGGCCTCGGCATCAACCTCAAGCTGCGGCTCAACAGGCTTCTGTTCGCGAGCCGCCGGCTCAACGGCCTTCTCGTCCTTCTCGTCCTGAGTGGTCGAAGCCGGCTCGCTCTTCTCCTGACGCCTTACGGGATACGCGCGCCCCGCAAAACCACGTCCGGGACGGCATGAACCCGGAGCCTTCTTGACCGGTTCATCGGACGCGTCAGCAGCCTCGACGGAATCCTGGACCTCGCATGCAATACCTCGCTGCTCGGCCTTAAAGTGGGCACCGCGGCGACGCTTGGGCTCCTGGATCTCAGCATGCTCTTGAGTGCGAGTCGGCTCCTGCATCCCGACGGACTTTTCCTCGACGGCCTCAGCATCCGTCTCACCCTTTTGAGCAACGGCGCGACGGAAGCGCTCCTGCTGGGCGCGGCGCTGCGCATCGTGCTTGCCACCCCCGCCAAAACCGCCGCGTCCTGCCTTGACCGTAAAGGCACGCACGACGTTCTCATCGAGCAACTCATCGGTATCGACATGCTCACGCGGAGCAACTTCTTCCACAGCAGGCACGTCAGCGGAATCCTCGACGACAAAATCTTCGACGGACTCGGCAGGCTGCTCCTGGACATCGCGGATCTCGGCATTGATGGTATAGAACGCCGGGCGCCCGTTAATGCCGCTACCCTCGATCTTTGTCACGATATTTGCCGCGATAAGCTCATCGCGCATCGCCTTGGTGTCACATTCCTTATCGACGGAGCGGAAAATCTGCGCCAGCGCACTCGACTTAATCTTGAGCGCCTTGCGGCAGAGCAGGTCGTAGGCAACCAGCTTGGCACGCTCGGCAGAAAGCGACGTCTGGCTGCTCAGACGTTCAGCCAGGGCATCGACATTATTTTGGTTATCGGAATATACCGTCTTGGCCACGGGGCCCCTTTCATATGTACACATATACGTCTATATGGTACAACGCGCGCCCTTATCCACGCAAAACATCTGCGAGAACACTCGAGCGTCACCCGCTTTTGCATGAAAAAAGGACCGAGCCCGCGAAGTCGCGGACCCGGTCTTTCCGAGTCATATAGATGTGACGTTCAACTCGTCAGGTCGACTAAGCCCTGGCGGCCTCGGCGTCGGCAGGAGCCTCAGCGGCAGCGGCGCGGCCGTACTCGGCCTTGCCCATCTCGGACCACTCGGGCTCCTCGTCGGGCATGGAACCGGCCTCCTTGCCGAAGAGCTCCTTGAGGCAGTTGACGGCGACGATGAGGCCCAGGACCATCAGCAGAACGGCGAAGACAAGCTGCAGGCCCTTGGTGGCGGCGACGGAGACGGCGGCCGTGGTGGCGGTAGCCGGGATGGTGCCGAAGAAGCCGTAAGCCTGGACAGCGGCCATGCAGCCCATGGCGCTCTGGACCAGCGAGGTGAAGGTGCAGCAGAGTAGGAAGACGACGGGCACGTAGAGCATCCAGCCCTTGCGGCCGGTGCACTTGCAGAACACGGCGAGGGTGATCATGGTCATGCCGCCGAGCAGCTGGTTGGAAGCACCAAAGAGCGGCCAGATGTTGGCATAGCCACCAAAAGCGAGGGCGAGACCGGGAAGCAGGGTGACGACCGTGGCGAACCAGGGGTTGCCGAGGACCTTCATGTAGCCGGCCTTAGACTCGATGGCCAGGGCGTCGTTGGTCTGGGCAAAGAACTCGGAGAACGAGGTGCGGGCGATGCGGGCGACGGCGTCGAGCGAGGTCAGGGCCAGAGCGGAAACGTTCATGGTCATAAAGACGGTAGCGAGCGTGCCGTCAACACCGAAGGCCTGCATACCGCGGGAGATGCCAGCGGCGAAGATCTGGAACGGGGTGGAAGCGACGCCGGCGTTGAGGGCGCCGGTACCGGCGGTGTTCATGTCGGAGAACATGATGCCGGCGACGATGATGGCAAGGATGCCGACGAAGGACTCGACGATCATAGCGCCGTAACCGACCTTGACGGCGTCCTGCTCCTTCTCGACCTGCTTAGAAGAGGTGCCGGAAGAAACGAGGCTGTGGAAACCGGAGAGAGCACCGCAAGCGACGGAGACGAACAGGACCGGGAACATCATGCCTGAGGCAGTGGAGAAGCCGGTGAAGACCGGAGCGGTGATAGTGGCCTGACCGTTGACGCCCAGGACGACGATGCCAAGGACAGCGCAGACGATCATGACGATCATCATGATGGAAGTGAGGTAGTCACGCGGGGTCTTGAGCATCTGGATGGGCATAGCGCCAGCGAAGACCAGGTAGACCATGACGACGGCGAACCACTGGAACTTGTCCAGGTAGACCGGAAACTGCATACCGACGGCAAACATGAGGACCATGAGGACAACGCCGGTGACGAACTCGGCAGCGCCGGTGAGGTTGAACTTCTTCTGAGCCCAACCAAAGGCGATAGCGACGAAGGTGAACAGGATGGAGATGGTACCAGCGCAGCCGGCGGCATAGGACTTGGTGAAGTCGATGGCACCGGTAGCAGCACCAGAAGCGTCAACGGCCGGGGTGAACATGAACGTCTTGCAGACCATGTCGGTGAAGGCGGCGATGACGATGATGCAGAACAGCCAGCAGAACAGCAGGAACAGGCGACGGCCAGTCTTGCCGATGTACTTCTCGATGAGCTGAGCGAGCGACTTGCCGTTGTTCTTCATCGAAGCGTACAGGGCACCAAAGTCGTGGACGGCACCAAAGAAGATGCCGCCGACGAGGACCCAGAGCACGACGGGCAGCCAGCCAAAGGCCATGGCGACGATCGTACCCGTAACAGGGCCAGCACCGCAGATCGAGCTGAACTGGTGCGAGAACGCGGTGAAGGCGGAGACGGGCGAGAAGCTCTTGCCGTCCTTCATGCGCTTGGCCGGCGTGAGGGCCTCTTTGTCAACGCCCCACTTGTTGGCCAGCCATCGGCCATAGCCCAGATAGCCGCAGGCGAGCACCGCCGCGGCCACAACCATGAGCAAAACTCCGTTCATTACATTTCCTCCTCTAAAAAGAACTTCCTAGACATAAAAAATGAGGGCCGTCGGTTGCGCTCGACGGCCCTCATCTTCATCAGCCGCCCGTTATCGTACGGGCTAGCTGTATGTGCTAACCCGCATCAGATAATTACTACGCTGATAATGTTTAGCTGATGCGTGAACATGTCTAAGAAATCCTCTTCAATCATGATGCGAACGATCCGTGCGTGTTCACATCCCCCAGTGGTTGAAAAGGAGTATGAAACTTTAGTTACCTAAAGTCAACGCAAATTTGTAATGAATTTTCAACTTTTTTGGATTTCTCGGTATAAAACGCCACTGACCTCGGACTTTACCCCACGACAGTTTTTGCATGAGAGATGCCCCTGAGAGCCGCGGGAGCCGGGCGGCGCATATGAACTTTCCTGCTCTACAGTCCTGCGCAAGACGGAAAGCACATTAAGTGCTTTCCTTTGCGTGCGGAACTCGCGATAAAGTTCATATGCGCCGCCCGGCTCCCGCGGCTCTCAGGGGCTCCCATCCCAAATGCGGAGCAAAGCTCCGCACGCCAACTTTTTCTTTCAGCTAAAGAACGCCGGAAATTCGACGCTGGCTTGTTAACCTTGCTGGACGTTGTCGACGCCAAACCAGCCCAGAAGCTATATCGATACAGAAAGGTCCCCGGACGGAGGGGCCGGATATAAGGTTTATCGCGAGTTCCGCACGCAAAGAAGGCCACTTAATGTGGCCTTCGTCTTGCGCAGGACTGTAGAGCAGGAAACCTTATATCCGGCCCCTCCGTCCGGGGACCGCGCCGTACCAGCTACAGCGTCATGTTCGGATCGGCGTCGACATCGAACGGCGAGATTTCACCTCGGTCGAATTTACGGCGAGCGACCTCCGCGATCATGGCTGCGTTATCGGTACAGGCAGACAAGGGCGGCACCGTTACGCGAATCCCCTGACGTCCAAGCTTCTTGATCATCATCTCGCGCAGATGCGGGTTGGCCGAGACGCCGCCACCGATGCAGTATTCCTTGCATCCGGTAGCGTGCAGTGCGTTTTTGGCCTTCTTGTACTGCACGTCAAAGACAGCTGCCTCAAACGAAGCCGCCAGATCGGGAAGGTGAATCGTGCGCCCGGCCTTGGTCTCTTGCTCGATGTAGAGCGTCACCGCCGTCTTGAGGCCCGAAAGCGAGAAGCGGTAGTCCCCCCTGCTGTTAAGCGCACGGGGGAAATCGATCGCCTTGGGGTTGCCCGTCTCGGCCAGCTTAGAGATGATGGGGCCACCGGGATAGCCCAGGCCCAGCGCCTTGGCCACCTTGTCGAAGGCCTCGCCCACGGCGTCGTCGAGCGTCTCACCGAGCACCTCGTAGTCGCCCCACGCCTTCACGTGCACGAGCATGGTGTGCCCGCCCGAGACAAGCGTGAAGATGAACGGCGGCTTGAGGTCGGGCTGCGCCAGCAGGTTGGCAAACAGGTGCCCCTCCAGATGGTTGACGCACACGAGCGGCTTGCCAGCAGCGTAGGCAAAGCCCTTGGCGAAGGCGACGCCAACCACGAGCGCGCCCACCAGGCCCGGACCCTGCGTCACGCCCACGGCGGCAAGCTCACTTGGTGCAATGGCTCCGCCCGTAAGGCCCAGCGATGCTGCGGCATCCTCGAGCGCCGCATCCACGACACTCACAATCACCTCAACGTGCTTGCGCGAGGCGATCTCGGGCACCACGCCGCCAAAGCGGGCGTGAAAATCAATCTGTGTCGACACCTGGTTGGCCAGCATATTGCCATCTGCATCGATTATCGCCACGGCCGTCTCGTCGCAGGAACTCTCGATAGCGAGCACTAGGTGGCGGCGCTCAATTTCGGCACGCTCCCCCTCGGAGCGCCCAGGCGCAGGCAGCGGCCATACGCGCTGCTCTGCCGCCGTCGGCTCCGGCGAAGCATTGTCGACCGGAAGCACCAGGGGCAGCGGAGCCGTCATGACGATGGCATCCTTGCCGACACCGTAGTAGCCGCGGCGACGGCCAGCCTCGGTAAAGCCCAGAGCGTTATAAAGCGCGATCGCCCCCTCGTTACCGTCCTCGACCTCGAGCGAAGCCGTGGTGCAGCCGAGCATCTGGGCATCATAGCTCACGTGCGACAGCAGCTTGCGGGCAATGCCCTCGCGGCGATGTGCCGGGTCGACGGCGACATCCAGAATCTGCACATCACCGTCCACGACCATACCGCCGGCAAGGCCCAGCAGCTTGCCGTCGTCGTGTGCCACCCACCAACTACGCGGCGCAGCGACGTCCTCGCCCAGTTCGGACAGGAACATGCCCGGCGTCCACGCCTCGTGTCCGGCACCTTCAAAGCAGGCAGCCTCCAACGCGCTCGTGCCCTCGGCATCCGCCGCGCCCATGGGACGGAACTGCAGATGACGACCGGCGAGCTCATCGGCAACACCCGTAATTTCGCTCTGCGCACTCTCGGCAAGACCAAGACGCTTGCGCTCGTTTTCCTCGGCATCCGAAAGGCGCGTGTAAATCGGCAAGACGCGGGCCGGATCGCCGTCACCCGCAGCGTGCGCGAGCAGCAAGCCCTCGCCCGAAGGCCACCACAGGTCGCGCTCCACGCAGCGGGCGGTCTCGTCCTCACCCAGCAGCTTGCCATAGCGCACGAGACCGTCACCGGTCAGCTGAACCTGGTCCCAGTCCGCTGCTTGGCGCCACTCATCGAGCGCCACGGCGGCCTTGACCACGTGTTCGCGCTCAAATTGACGCTCGGGACCCTCATCGACCAGCATATACAGCGCCGGATATACCTCACCGCGCATAGCATCGGCCAAGATACCAAGCTTGCCGCGCACGCCAGCCTTCCACGCCGTCCAAGCGCAGGCGTCGAGCGTCGACACGCCCAGCAGCGGAACATTGGCACCACGCGCGAGGCCCTTGGCAGTGGAGATGCCGATGCGCACACCCGTAAAGGACCCCGGGCCGCGGCCGACCACATAGCAACCAACATCGCTGCGATCCAGACCGGCTTGAGCCAGCACGCCATCAACGGTATTCACGAGCTCAACGTTGGCGTGACGGCGACACATGTGGTCGCCACTCACGAGCTTCGTCTCGCCCGTCTGCCCATCAATCCAGCTTGCCGCGCAGGCAAGCATGTCGGTCGAGGTATCGAGCGCCACCACCAGCGCGTTGTCGTTATGCAAGCTCATCTTGTACAGCCCTATCAATCAAATGGGAAAGCTCCATTGCGCGGTCACCGTGCGCCTCAAGCGTTATCGTTCGCACATCGCTGTCGCCCTCATCACGCTTGAGCGTCACCGAAAGATACTCATCCGTCAGCTCGTCCTGGAATTGTTCGCCCCATTCCAGCAGGCAAGCACCCTCATAGCCCAGCACATCGAAAATGCCCGTATCCTCGAGCTCGTAGGCATGCTCCAGGCGGTATAGATCAAAGTGAAACAGCGGAATACGACCTTGATCGTGAACGGCCATGAGCGCAAACGTAGGGCTCGTAACCATATGCCCATCGCCCAGCCCGCGCGAGACGCCCTTGGTAAAGTGAGTTTTGCCCACTCCCAGGCCACCGGTCAGGATGAGCACATCGCCGTCCTCAAGGCACGGTGCAATTAGCTCGCCAAAGTACTCCGTATCGGCAGCGCAAGTCGTTTTGTAAGTACCTACCCCCAGGCGCTCCAGGGACATATATGCTCCTTATTATTCCGAGGCGTCCTCTGGTGCGGGATGTCGCTCCAGATAGTCGCCCAGCATCTTAAAGTCTTCCTCCAGCAGCTCCTGCCACGCCGGATTGCGCAGCGCTGCTGCCGGATGGAACGTGGGCATTACTACAAAATGCCCCATCTGGTGGAACCTGCCGCGCAGCTTAGTAATGCCAATCTCGGTCTTAAGCACAAAGTGCGTCGCGGGGTTGCCGAGCGTCACGATAATATCGGGCCAGATGCTTCGAATCTGCTCACGCAAAAACGGCGAGCAAGCCAGCACTTCCTCGGGACGCGGATTGCGGTTTCCCGGCGGGCGGCACTTAAGCACGTTGGCAATGTAGACGTCTTCGCGTTTGAGCCCCGCCAGCGACAAAATGCCGTTGAGGTCCTCGCCTGCCGCCCCCACAAAGGGCTCGCCCTGCAAATCCTCGTTGCGACCCGGCGCCTCACCGATAAACATGACGCGAGCGCGGGGGTTTCCCACGCCAAACACGATATTGTGACGCGACTGGTAGAGCTGGCAGAGGTGACAATCGCCCAGAACGGCCTCAATTTCCTCGAGTGCGACCTCACGTGGCGCCTGATGGCTATGACCGGGGATGTGCATGACGCCCATAGCGGCTCCTACACGTAGACCTTGTCGAGACGCATGCCAAAGCCGCAGGCGACCTCGTAGTTAATCGTTCCGCGCAGTCGGGCCATCTCGTCCATAGTGATCTCGGCATCGCCATCGCGGCCGACAATGATCATCTCGTCACCATACTCGGCCTCGGGAATCTCGTGTGCCGGGTTGGACTGAATGGCGACCATAAACTGGTCCATGCAGATATTGCCAACCTGATGCACGCGCTCGCCGCGATACAGCACATCCATACGATTGGAAAGCGTACGCGATAGGCCATCGGCATAACCGATCGGCAGCGTGCAGATCTGAACGCGCGTACGCGGTACGCGGTAGGTAAAACCGTAGCCCACGCCCTCACCCATCGCAGGGTGCGCCACGCGCGTCACACGCGCATGGACGCTCATAACGGGATCAAGCTGCATCACGCGGCCACTCAGCTCGCACGGCTGCATGCCATACAAGCCAACGCCGGCGCGGATCATATCAAAATGCATCGAGGGGTCGAGCATCGAGGACGGCGTGTTGGCGCAGTGCACGATACCGCACTCAAAACCCGCATCCTTAATGGCCTGAACGGCCTCGGTAAAGCGCTGGCACTGCAGCTTGTAGTCCCAGCCCGAAGGTTCATCGGCCGTGGCGAAGTGCGTAAATACGCCGTCGCACTGAATACCGCGATGAAAATTTATACCGCGGACAAAGTCGACAACCTGCGTGTAGTGAACGCCGATACGATTCATGCCCGTCTCGATGGCGAGATGATACTTGCCCACTTTGCCCGCTGCGACGGCACATTCGCCATACGCAAGAGCAAAGTCAGACGTATAGACCGAGGGCATGATATCAAACTCGAGCAACGTCGGAATGGCCTCGATAGGCGGCTCGCTTAGGATGAGGATGGGTTTCGTAATCCCGCCCTGTCGGAGCTCAACGCCCTCGTTAACCGTCGCCACGGCAAACATGTCGGCACCGGCCGAATACATGATCTTGGCGCACTCAACAGCTCCATGACCATAAGCATCGGCCTTGACCACGCAGCACAGGCGCTGACGTGGATTCAGCAAGTTCTTATAGGCCCTCGTGTTGCGACGGAGCGCCCCACGGTCGATCTCGACCCAGGACCAGCGCGTCAAATCGGCTTTATTCATGATTAGTCATCCGACCCTTCGTCCATGATTCCCAGATCTTCGAGCGCATCCTTTGCCGCCAGCTCCATGGCAGGACCGATCAAGTCGATAAGATCGGTCGCGATGACGCTCTTCTCACCATACTCCGTCGCCGCGGCAA
>DXMX01000007.1:0-2165 GCA_019413955.1 Collinsella sp. | reverse complement strand
CGGCGTAGCTGTGAAGTGCGACGGCGTACGAATACAGCAACTCCCAACGATCCATCTCGTCGCGCATGGTGGCAAGCGTGCCGGCCAAAATACCCGCGAGAACATCACCCGAACCGGCAGTTGCCAGAGAAGCCGGACCCGAGAGCGGCAGCAGCACACGCTCAACGCCACAGATAGCCGTCGTCGGCCCCTTGGCAATGACCACCAGATTGTCGGAGCCTGCAGCCCAGACAACCTTCTGCGCGGCCGCAATCGCGGTACCAAGGTCGTTCACCTCGTCACCGGCAACCAGACGCGAAAGCTCACGATAGTGCGGCGTCATAACCAACGGCTGCTCGCGACGATACATCTCGGGATTACTATCAATACCGTCAATGGCAATCTTAGCAAGGCAGTTGAGTGCATCGGCGTCCAAGATAAGCGGCACATCAAGCTCGAGCAAGCCCGAAACCACCTGCATAGCGCCGGCAGATGTCGTCATACCGGGACCGCACAGTACACAGCTGTACTTCTTTGCAATCTCGCACACAGTCATGCGCGCAGCGGCGCCAAAGGAGCCGCGGGAATCAGACGGAATAGCAAAGACGGGAATCGAAGGAAGTGCCATGCGAATAAGATTGGCGCAGGCGTCAGGAGCCGCAACTGCCACGTAACCAGCACCCGCGCGAGCTGCAGACTTGGCCGCCATAATGGCAGCACCAGGATATTGCGCAGATCCGGCGACAATAAGCACAGAGCCACGGGAATACTTATCGATATTCGTAGGTAGTGGAGCAAAGTAATCAACTAAGTCACCGGGCTCGACAATCTCGGCGGCGTGGTCGACATCATCGATGACCTCGTCAAGACGGTCGTAAAGATTGCCGCAGATCAAATCGCCAGCATACTCAGGGCCATCAGCGCTATACAGACCAATCTTGGGCGCAATCATCGTCACCGTATGCTCGGCACGAATGCAGTCGTCATCAACAACGCCCGTCTCGGCATTCAGGCCCGAGGGGACATCAATGGATACGACACAATCGGCGCATTCATTGACCGTAGGAATCCAGATGGAGAACGGCGCACGCAGATTCCCGTGGAAACCGGTACCAAAAATGGCATCAACAACAACATCGGCCTTATCGATCAAAACCTCGAGTTCGTCACGCGAGGGGCCGACACAAACGTGCACATCGCGGCCGGCAGTACGACGAGCAACATGACGCGCCAGAGCAGCAGGAATCTCATCCGGCTCAACCGGAGAAACGATATCGACGTCCACACCCTTATGGCTCAGAATATCGGCGGCAACCCAACCGTCGCCGCCATTATTACCAAAACCGACCAGAACGAGAACCCGATCGGGATTGAGCTTCAAGACCTCGTTGGCGGCAAACTCACCCGCTAGCTCCATAAGCTCGGCCTTCGAAGTCCCTTCGCGTTCGATGATGTCCTCGAGACGAACGACTTCTTCGGTACTCAAAACCGGTTTCATCTATGCTCCTAGCGTATCTTGCGAAGCATCGCCCAGGTGCTCCGTCAATGCTGAATTCTGCAGCTGCTCAAGCTCATCTAAAACAGAGCGAGCCTCTTTAAATGTCTGCGCTACGCGTTTCTTGGTACTCACCTTTTCCTCTTTTGGCTTAGGCCGAACATCTTCGGTAATCGCGATGGCATTCGCAACGGCTAAGTCTCCTGTAAGCGTAATGGAAAGAGCGACCTCAACAACACCCAGCTCTTGAGCGATCTCGAGAGCACGGCCCGAAAGCAGCGCCTTCGGTTTGCCGAGTTTATCACGCGTAACCGAAACATCCTTGCGACCAACGCCTTGACTAAAACCCGTGCCGAGAGCTTTAAGTACCGCCTCGCGCGAAGCAAAGCGGCTGGCATAGTGAGCAGCGGGACGCGATGATGCATCACAATACGCACGCTCTTCTTCGGTAAACACGCGCCGAGCAAACGACGGCGTCTTTTCAAGAATTGATTTCATACGGGAAATCTCGACGATATCAACGCCGATACCAGCTTCAGCCATGTTCACCTCCATATCGCACAGACTAAGTTATTGTAGCCCGTTCACAGAAGATGCGACAAACGAGGGTTATAAAACACAGCTACTATGTGAGACAAAAGCCCGTAAACGCAAAAAGGGGGAGGCCGCGAGGCCTCCCCCTTCTCAGTTC
>DXMX01000069.1:7912-9528 GCA_019413955.1 Collinsella sp. | reverse complement strand
CGAGTCGGTCGCCCGCATGCTCAAGCGCTGCGACAAGCCGGTCTTTCTGCTGGTGAACAAGCTCGACAACCCCGATCGCGAGAACGACAGCATCTGGGAGTTCTATTCGCTCGGCATCGGCGAGCCCACGCCGCTCTCGGCCCTGCACGGCCACGGCACGGGCGACCTGCTCGACGACATCGTGGCCCTGCTTCCCGAGGAAGAGGACGAAGTCGCCGACGAGTTCCCCGATGCGCTGAACGTGGCCATCATCGGCCGCCCCAACGCCGGTAAGTCCTCGCTGTTCAACCGCATCCTGGGCGCCGACCGCTCCATCGTGTCCAACATTGCCGGCACCACGCGCGACGCCATCGATACGGTCGTCGAACGCAACGGCAAGCACTACCGCATGGTCGACACCGCGGGCATCCGTAAGAAGAGCACCGTGTACGAGAACATCGAGTACTACTCCATGGTCCGCGGCCTGCGCGCCATCGACCGCGCCGACGTGGCGCTGCTCGTCGTCGATGCCTCCGTGGGCGTCACTGAGCAGGACCAGAAGGTCATGGGTCTTGCCATCGAGCGCGGCTGCGCCATCGTGGTGCTGCTCAACAAGTGGGACCTGCTCGATGACGACCGTAAGCGCGAGGCCTGCATGGAGACCATCGACCGCCGTCTGGGCGTCATGGCTCCCTGGGCCCAGTACCTGCGCATCTCTGCCCTCACTGGCCGCAGCGTCGAGAAGATCTGGGCGATGGTCGACGCCGCCGAAAAGACGCGCTCGCAAAAGATCAGCACCTCGCGCCTCAACACGTTCCTCACCGACCTGCGCGAGTTCGGTCATACCGTGGTGGACGGCAAGCGCCGCCTGCGTATGCACTACGTGACCCAGACGGGCGTCAACCCGCCGACGTTCACGTTCTTCGTCAACCACAGCGACCTGGTCAACGACACCTATCAGCGCTACATAGAGAACCGCATGCGCTCGACCTTCGACTTTGCCGGCACGCCCATTCGACTCTTCTTTAGGAAGAAGGAGCAAAAGGATGCTTAATCCGATTCTGCTGACCGCCATCTGCGCCGTTGTTTCGTTCTTTATCGGAGCGATTCCGTTTGGCCTGATCCTGGGCCGCGTGTTCAATCACACGGACATTCGCAAGGCGGGCTCCGGCAACATCGGCACCACCAACGCCCTGCGCGTAGCCGGCCCCAAGGTGGCCGCGCTCACGCTGCTACTCGACTGCCTGAAGGGCGCCATCTGCGTCCTTATCGCCCGTCCGCTTATCGCGAGCGTTGGCTATGGCTTCCCTGTGAGCATCATGGCACCCGGTGCCGCAGGCGACTGGATGCTCGGCGTCATTTGCCTGGCTGCCGTGTGGGGACACATCTTCTCGCCCTACCTTAACTTCCACGGCGGTAAGGGTATCGCCGTGGGCCTGGGCGTGATTCTTGCCTGGTACTGGCCCATCGGGCTTTCGCTGCTGGGCATGTTTATCGTGGCCGTCGCCATCACCAAGTTTGTGTCGGTGGGCTCGCTTGCCGCCGCCATCGGCCTTCCCATCGCCGCCTGCACGGTCTTTCCGTACAGCAGCCTGGGACTCAAGTTTTGCATGGCGCTGATCGGCATCACCGTGGTG
>DXMX01000069.1:0-7902 GCA_019413955.1 Collinsella sp. | reverse complement strand
CGTTTACCAAGCGCGTCACCGAGCCCGACGATAAGTAGGAGAGAGTCATGAATGTTGCGCTGATTGGCTCTGGCTCCTGGGGAACCGCCGTCGCCGGCCTTGCTGCCGCGCGAGCCGAGCGCGTGACTATGTGGGCCCACAGCGATCAGACGGCCGCCGGCATCAATGGCGAGCACCGCAACCCCCGCTACCTTGTGGGCTACGAGCTGCCCGGCAACGTCTTCGCCACGACGGATCTGACCCAGGCACTCGACGGCGCCGAGGCCATCATCTTTGCCGTTCCTTCGACGCACCTTCGCAGCGTGTGCCACCAGGCCGCGCCCTTTATCGCCGCCGATACCCCGGTGCTCTGCCTCACCAAGGGCATTGAGCCCGAATCCGGCCTGCTCATGAGTGAGGTCATCGCCAGCGAGATCGGCAACGAGTCGCGTGTCGCGGCGCTCTCGGGCCCCAACCATGCTGAGGAAATCTGCCGCGGCGGACTTTCTGCCGCCGTCATCGCCAGCGAAGACCCGCAGATAGGGGAGACCTTTAAGGACCTGCTCCTGTCCACGGCCTTTCGCATCTATCTGTCGCAAGACATGACCGGTGTCGAGGTCTGCGGCGCCATGAAGAACGTTATCGCCATCGTGTGCGGCATCTCCGCCGGCACCGGTGCGGGCGACAACACGCTCGCTCTCATCATGACACGCGGCCTGGCCGAGATCAGCCGTCTGGTGCACGCCCGCGGCGGTCAAGCTATGACCTGCATGGGACTTGCCGGCATGGGTGACCTCATTGCCACCTGCACCTCGGAGCATTCGCGCAACCGCACCTTTGGCTACGAGTTTGCCCACGGCGTCTCGCTCGACGAGTACCAGACACGCACGCACATGGTAGTCGAGGGCGCCGTCGCGGCCCGCAGCGTGAGCGAGCTTGCCCGTTCACTGGGCGTAGACATTCCGCTCACCTTTGCCGTGGAGCAAACGCTCTACAACGGTGTTACTTTGGATAGGGCGCTCGAGATCCTTACCGACCGCGTCCCCTCTCAAGAGTTCTACGGAATCACCGACTAGCGCAGAAAGGCTTCTACCATGGGTTCCATTAAAATCGCTCCTTCGATTCTTTCGGCCGATATGGCCAACCTCAAGGGCGACCTCGACAAGATCGCCGGCGCCGATTACGTGCACTTCGACGTTATGGACGGTCATTTTACCGGCAACCTGACCTTTGGCGTTGATATCCTCAAGGCCGTCAAGCGCTCCACCGATGTACCGGTCGACGCGCACCTGATGGTGTCGAACCCCGACGAGACGGTCGATTGGTACGCCGACGCCGGTGCCGACATGATCACCGTGCACTACGAGGCTTCCACGCACCTGCACCGCACGCTCACGCATCTGCAGCAGCGCGGCGTTAAGGCCGGCGTGGTGCTCAACCCCGCCACCCCCGTGTGCGTGCTCGAGAGCATTATCGATGTCGTCGACATGGTGCTACTCATGAGCGTGAACCCCGGCTTTGGCGGCCAGAGCTTTATCCCGGGCACCATCGCTAAGCTCCACGAGCTCAAGGCCATGTGCGAGCGTCACGGCGTTTCGCCCCTGATCGAGGTCGACGGTGGCATTTCTTCCAAGAACATTGCCGAGGTCGTCAAGGCCGGCGCCAACGTGCTCGTGGCCGGTTCTGCCGTATTTAAGTCCGAAGATCCCGCTGCCGAGGTTGCGCTGCTGCAGAAGCTGGGCAACGAGGCTGCACAGGAGGCATAAACCCTTATGACCGCAGGTCAAAACCGCATACCCGTGAATCTTGACTACGCCGCCTCGACGCCCATGCGCGCCGAGGCGCGCCTTGCGCAGCGTGAGTACGACGATAGCGAGCTTGCGGGCGTCAACCCCAACTCGCTGCACTCGCTCGGCCGCAAGGCTGCCGCGCGTCTGGAGGTTGCACGTCGCGAGATCGCCCGCAGCTTTGGCGCGCGCGTTCGCCCGTCTGAGATTGTTCTGACCAACGGCGGCACCGAAGCCAACCAGCTGGCGCTACTCGGTCTTGCCGAGGGTACACGTCAGCGCGACCGTAAGCGTAACCGCGTGATCGTATCTGCCATCGAGCACGATTCGATCCTGGACAACCTGCCGCTGCTGCGTGCCGCCGGCTTTAGCGTCGACCTGGTACAGCCCTGCCGCATGGGCTACATTGAGCCTGCAACGCTTGTCGAGCTACTAGGCGACGACGTGGCGCTCGTAAGCATTATGGTCGCCAACAACGAGACCGGCGTGGTGCAGCCCATCCGCGAGCTTGCCGCTGCTGCACATGCCGCCGGCGCCCTGTTCCACACCGATGCCATCCAGGGCTATCTGCATATTCCGCTCGATGTCACCGAGCTGGGCGTCGATGCTATGACCGTTGCCGCGCACAAGATCGGCGGCCCCGTGGCATCCGGCGCGCTCTACCTTAAGAACCGCACGCCGCTGCGTCCGCGCATCTTTGGCGGCGGACAGGAGGCCGGTCGTCGTGCCGGCACGCAGGACCTGCGCACGCAGCTGGCCTTTGCCGCTGCCGCCCGCACGTTGGCGCCCCGCGTGGCCCAGGAGCGTACGATGCTGCAAGCTCTTTCCGACAAGCTCTACGCCACGCTTACGGCTCATCCGCGTATTCACGCCACCATGGGCGACTACGCACAGGCCGATCGTCTGCCGGGTATGGTTTCGATCTACGTCGACGGCATGGACTCCGAGGAGCTCATCGTCAAGCTCGACGCCGCCGGCTTTGAGGTATCGGCAGGCTCGGCGTGCTCGAGCGGCAACATGGACCCGAGCCATGTTTTAAGCGCGATGGGCATCGGTCGCGAGCAGGCATTGGGCGCACTGCGCATTTCCTTTGATGACCGCGTGAATCCGGGCGATCTGGACGAGTTTGCCCAGACGCTGCTCTCGATCGTGGGTGCCGCATGATCGTCGCCGAGCTCGAACGCGCGCTGCTGGCACGCTACCCCAAGGCGGACGCCGAGGGCTGGGATTATGTAGGGCTCTCCGTGGGCGACCCTGCCGCCGAGATTGCTGGCGTGGCCTGCGCACTCGATGCGACCGAAGCTAATGTTCGCCGCGCACAAGATGCCGGTGCCAACGTGCTGCTGACGCATCACCCCGTCTATATCAAGGCGCCCGAGGCGTTTTGTCCGGCGGATGCGTCACGCCCCCAGTGCAGCGCTGCGCTGTACGAGGCGGCCCGTTGCGGCGTGAGCATTATTTCGCTCCACACCAACCTGGACCGTTCGCACGAAGCGCGCGTTCGCCTGAGTGAGTTGCTGGGCGCTGAGCCCATGAGCTCGCTGGAGCATGTGGACGACCCCGAGGCAACCGGCCTGGGCGCGCTTGCAACGCTCAACGACCCGTGCACGCTGCGCGATCTTGCCACCCGTGCCGCCACGGCCTTCGGCAGTGACCCGCGTGTGTGGGGCGAAGCCGATCGCCCGTGCCGCACCGTCGCCATTTTGGGCGGCTCCCTGGGCGACTTTGGAGAGCTCGCCATCACCGCGGGCGCAGATGTTGTCGTGACGGGCGAGGCGGGCTACCACGTGGCGCAAGACCTTGCCTTGCGCGGGCTGCCGGTGATCTTGCTCGGCCACGACCGCTCTGAGGAGCCGTTCGTTGATATATTGATGAACTCTACAGTTGACGCCGGGGTCGACCCCCGTCATGCGATTAAAATACTGAACCCTTGCCAATGGTGGACTGTGACAAAAGGAGAGAACTTATGAGCGCCGGCGCTACGCTACTCAAGCTGCAACAGATCGATTTGGAGCTCGCCCGCAACAAGAGCGAACTTGCCAATATGCCGGAGCTCAAGGAGCTCGCTTCCAAGCGCAAGACCTATGTGAAGCTCAAGGCCGAGATGACCAAGCTCTACGCCCAGCGCAAGGACCTGGACATTGAGCTGGACGATCTCAACACCACCGAGATCCAGACCAACAACGCCATCGAGGCCGCCAAGAAGCGCCACGTCGACGGCTCTGACTACCGCGAGGTCCAGGATCTGGAAAACGAGCTTGCCACCCTGGCCAAACGCCTGGACAAGATCGAGCACACCCGCAAGGACGTCGTGGTCGCCCATAAGGAAGCGCTTGACCGCGAAGCTCGCGCGCAGGCCATCATCGCCAAGTTCGAGGAGGGCGTAAAGGCCGACACCAAGGCTGCCCGCGCCAAGGCTGCCGACCTGCAGGCTCAGATTGACGCCGCCACTAAGGAGCGCACCGCGCTTGCTGCCACGCTGCCGGCCGACGTGCTCACCGACTACGAGCGTCTGCTCAAGCAGTTCCGCGGCCTGGCCGTCGAGACCATCCAGGGGAACATCCCCACGGTCTGCCACACCGCGCTTCAAGCATCGTCCATGAGCGACCTCAACCACGACGGTAGCGAGATTACGCACTGCCCGTACTGCCACCGCCTCCTGGTACTCCCGAGCAAGGAAGCTTAAACGATGGCGGCACCCAACAATTCAATGCAACTTGAGGGAAAAACGATCCTGCTGGGTATTACCGGCGGGATCGCCGCCTATAAGTCGTGCAATATCGTGCGCCTGCTGCAAAAGCGCGGCGCGCGCGTCAAGGTCGTCATGAGCGAGCATGCCACCGAGTTTGTGGGCCCGCTCACCTTCCGTGCGCTCACCAACGAGCCCGTTGCCGTGGGCCTATTCGACGATCCCTCCGACCCTATCCACCACATTTCGCTGGCGCAGGAGCCCGATCTGGTGGTCGTGGCGCCCGCGACGGCCAATATCATCGCCAAGATGGCCAACGGCATCGCCGACGACCTCATCTCCACCACGCTGCTGGCCACGCCGCGACCCATCGTGATCGCACCCGCTATGAATAACGGCATGTGGAAGGCTCCGGCGACGCAGGCCAACATGGCCACGTTGCGCGACCGCGGCGTGCATGTGGTGGGACCCGGCAGCGGCTACCTTGCCTGCGGCGACGTGGACACGGGACGTATGAGCGAGTCCGAGGACATCGTCGAGGCTGTCAGTGAGGTGCTCAACCCCGCGCCTCAGGACCTGGCGGGCAAGCGCATCGTGATTACCGCCGGCCCCACGCACGAACCGATCGACCCGGTGCGCTTCATTGGCAACCGCTCATCAGGCAAGATGGGCGTCGCCCTTGCAGGGGAGGCCGCACGCCGCGGTGCCGAGGTCACGCTCGTGTTGGGACCGGCATCACTCGATGTGCCCCGCGGCGTGGAGTGCGTGCGCGTGCAAACCGCCGCAGAGATGCTCCAGGCGGCACTGAGCGCCTTCCAGACGGCCGATGCTGCAATTTGTGCGGCCGCCGTCGCCGACTATACCCCCGCCACCCCTGCGGACCATAAACTCAAAAAGGCCAACGAGCGCCTGGATCGCATCGAACTGATCGAGACAGTCGATATCTTGGCCGAGCTCTCGCGCCAAAAGGGAGAGCGGTGCGTGATCGGCTTTGCGGCCGAAACCGATAACGTTGTGGAGTACGCGCAGCGCAAGCTCGCCCGCAAGGGTTGCGATGCCATTATCGCCAACGATGTCTCGCGCGCCGATTCGGGCTTTGGAACCGATACCAACAAGGCCTGGATCGTGAGTACAGCGGGTAAGCAAGAACTTCCCGTGCTAACAAAACACAAGCTCGCAGATACAATTTTGGACTTGCTTCAAAATTTATAAAAAAGTTCTTGCACAAGTCTAAAGTTTCGGGTTAATATACTCCCTGTTGCGAGCGAGAGCAGAGCAACAAACAAAAGCTTCGGGACGTGGCGCAGCTTGGTAGCGCACTTGACTGGGGGTCAAGGGGTCGCTGGTTCGAATCCAGTCGTCCCGACCAGAAGTTTGCAGGTCAGGCACTTAGTGCCTGACCTTTTTTGTTTTAAGCAATTGCTTAATTTTGATTAAGCAACAGGGTGCCTATAATCTACCTACGCGTTAATCGCCTTTTGCGGCTACTTGTGCGTTTTGCACACGCTTGAGCCGATTTATTAACGCGATATGAATCTACATACGCGTAGCAGGTATACAGCCGAGTACAGGCTGTATCTATCGCGGCGATTTACACCGATATAGCCACTGTAACGAACAAGCGTGTCGCTGTATTTATTCCAGTAGTTCACTTGATCGGTGGACAAGTGGGCTGTTGCAACGAAACGGCAAGCGAGATGAACTCTATACGAGGGTGCAGCAGAGGTAATGGCGGGGGATCGCGACAGGCGCTCTGAGAGCCGCCGTATGACCCCATTTCTCCTCAACCCGATATCCTGTGCCACGAACCTCAAATTGTTCCTTCAGTTGCCAAGAGAAAGGCCCGCACAGGGCTGCGCGGGCCTTTCAATAGATGCAGATGAGACTAGAGCACCAAGCGGGGACACGTAATACAAGCCCGCCGGGTCGCCGCTGCCCGACGGATCGCCCCAGAAGTCGACACCGTGGAAGAACGAAAAGCTGAGCGGCTGTGGCGAACGCTCCCACCAAAAGCCGCCAAACTTCAGGCACTCGTTACCCGAGTGGTTATTCATCACCTTGCCCTTGAAGGCCTCGTACTGGGTGCCCTCGGAAGAGGTCAAAGGGTCGCTATCCGCCCAATACGAAGTCGGGACGATCTCGGAGTAGCTGAGCAGGAACAACCTGTCGGAGGTAGCTGTGACGGCGGAAGGCTTACCTGGTCCGATGGTGTTTATCGTGAGCTTCTCGGCGGATTTCACCTTGGACTGGAAATCGGACGGCATGAGGTTCCAGATCTCTCCGGAGTTCATCTTCGCGCGGAGCTCGGATGCCTCCCAGCCGCCGACGTTGTTGTTCGCCGAATTCATGCGGGACTTGATTCCCGTCGAGGTGGTGAGGAACGTCAGCCCCGCCTTACCGGAGCCATCGGCCAAATTATCATGGTTGATGCCGATGATGCGGTACTCGAGGGTCTCGCCATTAGTGAGCTTAATAGACCACTTCGTCCCAGCATCCATCGCGGCCTTCGCCTTGGCGTAGGCGGGCGACGCCTCGCCCTTGGCGGCGATGTCCTCGGCGACGGCCTTCTGCTCATCGAGCGTCCAGTCCTTCGCGTCCTTGGCGATGGCCGCCTGGACGGTCGCGGAATCGGCGCCGTTACCGCTGCCGGAACCGCTCGGTTCCCAAGTCCCACCTGCTGTCCCGTTTACCAATACTCCCGCCACCGTGTTGAACTGGTTCCTGATTGCCGACGAGACCCAAGGGCCGGCTATCATCACAAGCAGGACGATAATCGCGATGACCAGAACGTACTCGATGGCTCCTTGGCCTCGGAGGCGGGTATTCCTAGGAGATACCCCCCCCCGAAGGTTAATTGCCGCTGCATGCATATGCGACACTCCCTTCGCATGGGGATTGATATTGCATGCAGAGCGTACGTTAAAGCGAACCGACTAGCCCGTAACGTGCCGCTGAGGCAACGGCGGCACGGGTGCCCGCGCCACATAAACTGCTTGCCGTTTTGTTTCTTCAGACCTACTGCCACGCCTTCGGGAGGATAACGCCGGGGGCGCAGTGATTGAAGTTACTATGATTGGCATAGGTTGGGACATTCCAATCGGAACAGTCGAGGTTTAGATTTTTGCAATAGCTAAACATGCCGAGCATATCCATAACATCTGAGGTCTTCCACCCTGGTCCAAATTTCACGCTTTTCAGCGAGCTGTCGGCGGAAAAAAGGAGACGTAAATCGCCGGCTTTCCGCGTCGACCATCCGGAGATGTCAATCTCCTCGACCTTGTAAAGGTTTTTGAGCGCCGAGTCGAATTCGACGACCGAGGACGTATCCCAGCTTGAAATACTGAAGGAAGTCGCATTGCCGCAATACGCGAATGCGTGCTGCAGATTTGTGCAGTTCGACATGTCGAACTTTGCCAGATCAAAGCTCTTGCAGTTCTCCATGTACTG
>DXMX01000068.1:7219-10010 GCA_019413955.1 Collinsella sp. | reverse complement strand
GTATAAGAGACAGAGCCCGAGGACGGCAGCGAGCCCGAACCATGGCTCACGCCTGATCAGGCCTTCGAACGCTTCTTTGAATGGACGAGCAGCCGCGGCATTGAGCTGTGGGATCACCAAGAAGAAGCTCTCATGGACCTGGCTGCCGGCGATCACGTCATTTTAGGCACACCGACCGGATCGGGTAAATCGCTCGTCGCGCTGGGCATGCTCTTTATGGGCATGGCGCAGGGCAAGCGCTGCTACTACACGGCTCCCATCAAGGCTCTGGTCAGCGAGAAGTTTTTCGACCTTGTGCAGGTGCTCGGCCGCGATAACGTAGGCATGATTACCGGCGACACGCATATCAACACCAAGGCACCCGTCATCTGCTGCACGGCAGAGATCCTTGCCAACGACGCACTGCGCGAGGGTGAAGATGCCGACGTGGGCTGCGTGGCCATGGACGAGTTCCACTACTTTGCCGACCCCGACCGCGGTTGGGCCTGGCAGGTGCCGCTGCTCACCCTGCCCCACACGCAATTCATGCTCATGAGCGCCACGCTCGGCGATGTCACTGCCATCGCCGCCTCACTCGAGGAACACACCGGTGCTACCTGCGACTTGGTCGTCGATGCCCCGCGCCCCGTGCCGCTGAGCTACGACTACGTGACGACCTCGCTCGAGGGCACGGTCGAGCTCGCCATGCGCCGTGGAGAGGCCCCGCTCTATATCGTGCACTTTAGCCAGGACGCCGCCCTTGCGACGGCGCAGTCGCTTGCCAATTTCGGCATCGCCAGCAAAGAGCAGCGCGAAGCCATCAAGGAAGCCGCCAAAGGCACGAGCTTCTCCACGGCTTTCGGCAAGATCCTCAAGCGCTTGCTCGGCTGTGGCGTCGGCGTGCACCATGCTGGCATGTTGCCGCGCTATCGCCTGCTGGTCGAGCGCTTGGCGCAGCAGGGTCTGCTGCCCGTCATCTGCGGCACCGATACGCTCGGCGTCGGCATCAACGTACCCATCCACACCGTGGTGCTCACCGCGCTCACCAAGTTCGATGGCTACAAGATGCGTCGTCTGCGCGCCCGCGAGTTCCACCAGATTGCCGGTCGCGCCGGCCGCTCGGGCTTTGATACCGAGGGCATGGTGATTGCCGAGGCACCCGAGCACGAGATCGAGAATGCCAAGCTTATGGCCAAAGCGGGCGACGACCCCAAAAAGCTCCGTAAGATTAAAAAGAAAAAGGCCCCCGAGGGCTTTGTCACCTGGAACAAGCAAACCTTTGAGCGCCTGATCGAGACGCAGCCCGAGACGCTCAAGCCGCGCCTGCGCATCACACACTCCATGGTGATTAGCGTGGTCGAGCAGGGCGGCGATGCCCGAGCCCGCGTACACGACCTCATCGAGACGAGCCTGCAGACCCCCGAGGAAAAGGCCAAGCTCGAGGTTCGCGCCGACGAAATCTTCGCCACGCTCATCGATTCCGGCGTCGTCGTTCGCACCGAGGTGCCGCCCGCGCCCGACGCCCCGACTGACGCCGCGCCAGACATCGACTATGCACTGACGGTCGATCTGCCCGAGGACTTTGCGCTCGACCAGCCGCTCTCGCCGTTTTTGCTTGCCGCGCTGGAGCTGCTCGACCCCGAGAGTGAGACCTATACCATGGATCTGATCTCGATGGTCGAGGCAACGCTCGAGGACCCCAAGCAGGTATTGCGCGCACAGGAACGCGCCGCGCGCGACCGCGCGATGGCCGAGATGAAGGCCGACGGCGTCGACTATGAGGAACGCCTGGAACGCATTCAGGATGTCACCTACGAAAAGCCGCTCGAGGACTTACTCGATGCCGCCTTCGATAAGTACTGTCAGGAAGTACCCTGGGCCAACGACTACCAGCTCTCACCCAAGAGTGTCCTGCGCGACATGTTGGAGAGCGCGAGCGACTTTAAGGGCTATATCCAAAAGCTCGGCATCGCCCGCTCCGAGGGCATTTTGCTTCGCTACCTGGCAGAGGCCTACCGTTCGCTCGACCGTACCGTGCCCATCGAGAAACGCGACGAGCGCCTGCGCGACATCATTTCGTGGCTCGGCTTTGTGGTGCGCTCGGTCGACTCGAGCCTGGTGGACGAGTGGGAGAACGCCGGCAACCCGGCGGCCCTCGACGCCGCGCCGCCGCAGGGCATCGACGAGGTCGTGGCGGACCGCCGCGGCTGCACGCTATTGGTGCGCAACGCGCTCTTCCGCCGCGTGACCCTTGCCGCCCGCGAGCACGTTCGCGACCTGGGCGAGCTCGACGACGACTGGGGCATGAGCGAGATCCGCTGGCAAAAAGCACTCGACGCTTACCACGAGCAGCACGAGGAAATCCTCACCGACGGAGATGCCCGCAGCGCCGCGATGTTTTCCATTGACGAGTCCGACGAGAAGACCGCGCACGTATGGCACGTGCACCAGATCTTTGCCGACGAGGATGGCGACCACGACTTTGGCATCATGGGCGATGTCGACCTGGACGCCACGCAAGACGGCGGCGAGGTCATATTCAAAAACTACCGTGTCGGCTTTATCGAGGACCTGCTCGAAGTCTAGCCGAACTTACCGGAACGAAACGGGGCCGCTGGCAATATCGCCAGCGGCCCCGCTTTTGCACTATACGCTATGCCTTACTCGGCACCCTCGACCTCATATGAATCCGCCTCGGCGGGCTCATCGTTTGTCTCCGTCGCAGCCCCGCGCGCCTCGTCAAACGCCGCCTTCATGGTCTTGTTGCCCCACGTGAGCTTGCGAATGGTAAGATCGTCGGCCTTCTTGTTGG
>DXMX01000068.1:590-7209 GCA_019413955.1 Collinsella sp. | reverse complement strand
GGCTAGGCGCAGATTGTTCTCGGAGGACAGCAACGCCTCCTTGGTTTTCTGCAGATGGCTAATCGTCTTGTCGATCTCATCGATCGCCGTTTGGAACTTGCGGCTCGCGATCTCGTAGTTGCGGCCGAAATCATTCTTGAACTTTTCCATCTTGGCTTCGAAGTTCGTGACGTCGATATTCTGCTGTTTGTACTCCGCCAGTTCCTGCTTATAGCGCAGCGAACCCATGGCGGCGTTGCGAAGAAGCGTGATCATGGGAATAAAGAACTGTGGGCGAATCACGTACATCTTCTCGTAGCGATAGCTCACGTCCACGATGCCGGCGTTGTAAAGCTCGCTCTCGGGTTCGAGCAACGTGCAGAGCACCGCGTACTCGCAGCCCTTTTGGCGGCGATCGTGGTCGAGTTTCTTAAAGAAGTCCTCGTTCTTGTGCTTGGTCGCGGTCTCATCGTTCTCGTTTTTCATCTCGAACATAATCGAAATGACCTCGTTACCGCTTGCGTCGCACTCGCGGAAGATAAAGTCGCCCTTGGTGCCCTCGGACGCATCGTTATCCTTCTCGAAGTACGCGTTAGGAAACGCCGTCATGCGCAGACGGTTAAACTCGGTCTCGCAGTGCTGCTCGAGCGACTCGCCCACCATCTTGGTGGACAGGCGGACCTTCATGTCCTTAAGGCGCTCGATCTCTTCATCCTTATAGCGAATCAGGTCATCGCTCGCACGCTTGGCCTGCGCAAGCTCGAGCTCGTGTGCCGCTTTGACCTGTTCCTCGCGAGAATCGCGCACCGCCAGCTCGCTCGTCAGTTTGGCACGCGCCTCATCGCGCTCTCGCTCCGCCGCGGCGACCGCCTTCGACAGCTCCATTTTTGCAGAAAGTTCTTGCTCACGAAGCTGTGCACGAAGGCCCTCGGCCTCGCGCTCGGACTGAGTCTTAGCATTCGAGAACTTCTCACGCACTTCTGTCTGGTAATCGGAAAGCTTACGATTCGCTTCGTTTTGCGCAGCCTCGAGCTTACGCTGCGCCTCGGCCGCAGCAGTTGCGAGTGCCATTTCTTGAGCCTTATCTGCGGCGGCAAGCTTTGCCTGCAACTCCGCAATCTGAGCATCGCGCGCGGCGAGGTCATTTTGAGTCGCATTGCGTACCGCGGCTTCGGCAAGCTTTGCTTCGTCATCTTTGCGTCCCAGCTGCGCACGCAAATTGTCGATCTCGCGCTGGAGCTCCACATTCTCCTTTTGGACATCGGCACGAGCCTCAACCGCCGCACGCCGGCTTGCACTCTCGCGCTCTGCGGCAGCACCCTCGAGCTTGGCGCGCAGCTCGGCAAGCTCGGCATCGCGCTTGGCAACCTCTTGTGCCAGTTGCTGAGCCGCAGCGTTCTTCTGCTCGACAAGTTGAGCGTTGCGCTGAGCCTCTGCCTCCTGCAGGGCAGACGCCGAACGCGAACGCTCAAGCTCCAGCGCCTGCTCGCCCTCGCGTCGAGCAGCCGCTACGCGGTCATTCAGGTCGCGCAAGAACTCCGCATCGCGCACCTGCTTGACGATATCCGCATAGCCGGATGCATCGACCTTAAATACTTCGCCGCAATGCGGGCACTTGATCTCGTTCATAGCAGCTCCTTGCTGGACGCACATTTCAACTGCCTACACTCTACCGCGGCACGCGGACAAAAAAGGCGCCGCCGCCATAATGGCAACGGCGCCAGGACCACCACAAAGGTGCCTGTCCCCTTTGTGGTGGTCCTGGCGCCCTATAGCCCAAAGAAGCTAAGAATCTGGTCGCGGCTTACGGGCTTGTACTCGTTGGCGTCGAGGCCCACATCGTAGCGGTAAATGGGGCGCTCGCGATCGCGGTTGCGTGCGTTGGTGCGGTCACCCCTGCTGTGGATATGTCCGTGCAGCATAATGGCGCCACGTGCCTTGCCGTTCCAGCTGAGCATGGGGTAGTGGCTCATAACCAGACGATGGCCCTTGGCATAGCCGGGAGCAATCTCCAGGTAATCGCGCACGTCTTCCCAAATCTGCGGTACGTCGGAATCTTCCCAGTCGCCGTCATGGTTACCGCGGATGAGCGTCACGTTCTGGCATTCGATACGCTCGCGCAGGCGCACCGCCTCCGCCAGGGGCAAACGATAGGTAAAGTCACCCAGAATATAGAGGCGGTCATCCGCAGCCACGCACTCATTGATGGCATCGATGACCTTGCGATTCATCTCCTCGACCGAGCCAAACGGCCGATCCATGTCGCGCAAGATATTCGTATCGCCCAGGTGCAGGTCGGCGGTAAACCACATCATCGTCTATGCCCTCATTTCGCAACGTGTTCAACTCGTGCTAAGTATACAGACGCAGCGATGTGGCGGTTATCCAAAGAGCCCGCCGAACAGTCCGCGACGGCGTTTGTCTTTCTTTTTCAACGCATCACCCTGGGCGTTCTTGCCCTGCCGCTTCTTACGATCCTGCTCCAACTCATCGTCATCGAGTAGCAGATCCCACTCAAACGAATCGTCTGTCAGATTGAATAGGTCGTCGTCATCAAACATGGCCGCCTCCCTTGCCGACTAGCGAGCATCCACCACATAGAGCCCAAAGCGCACCTGATGCCACGGGCTGCGCTCGGGGGCAACCTGTTGCACACGGGCCTCAAATACGTCCTCGTGGCCGTAATACATCATCAAGGACAGTGGGCCGACCTCGTTTCCTGGAACGTAGCCAAGTTTGGTCTTGCCATAGTAAATCGCAACTGCCTCGGGGTCATGGGGATTATCGCGCTCGGCGCACAGTGTCAGTTTATCGCCCGCTTTAAGATCGCCCAGGACCAAGGTGCCATCGGCATATTGAAATCCTGCGATGTGAAACGACAGAAGAACACGTGAAGGCTCGTACATAGCAACTCCCCTAACGGCCGGATAAACCGGTGTGTAACCTTATTGAGAAGTCTACGGTCCCGTGCGGACACAAATACATCCTGTCTGCGTCCTTCAATCGTTTGCCTCAACGCTTGCGCGACAGAACGCTTGCAGATAAGATAGGAACACGGATGGCACCCGTTGCCGCGGGTCTTGCCAACTCCGATACACGTTTTCATCGTGAGAAGTGGCCGTCTTCGCTTACGCGGGGGCGGCTATTTCATTCGGCCGATAAACAGACCGAGTTCGATAGCCGCAATCAACAACGCCAATAACGAAATAACATCGCTTACGTTCATACCAAATCCCTTCTAAAGGGAGTTGGCCCATCCGTGCTCCATAACAGTAGTCTAACGCAAAATGCAGGTAATAGGAACACTTGTTCGTATTACCTGCGCCCTTTTCTAATGCACAAACATGCGCACGAACTTGTGCTTCCAGCTTGCGTAGGGCGCATACCGAAACGGCACGTCCAGCCAAGTTGCCTTGTTCACGATACTCTTCTTGTGGCTAAACGTATCGAAGCTCTCGCGTCCATGGTACTGCCCCATACCGCTCGCGCCCATGCCGCCAAAGCCCATATGGCTCGTAGCCAAGTGCATGATCGTGTCGTTGACACAGCCACCGCCAAAGGGCACGTAACGCACGAAGCGCTGCTGAACTGCGCGATCCTGACTAAAGATATACAGGGCCAGCGGCGTCGGACGATCCGTAATAAACGCTTCGGCCTCGTCTAGGCTCTCAAACGTCAGCACCGGCAAGATGGGACCGAAGATCTCCTCCTGCATCACGGCGTCATCGGGGGTCACGCCGTCTAGGATCGTCGGCTCAATCTTGAGCGACGACTCGCGCGCCGTGCCTCCCAGCACGACCTTATCGGGATCGATCAGCCCGCGCACGCGCGCAAAATGCTTAGCATTGACGATATGCCCGTAATCCTCGTTATCGAGCGGATGCTCGCCAAACATACGGCGGACCTCTTCCTTGATGAGGCCCAGCAGCTCGTCGTGCACGCGCGTATCGACCAGCAGGTAGTCGGGCGCCACGCAGGTCTGCCCTACGTTGAGCCATTTGCCAAAGGCGATACGCCGTGCCGCGACCTTCAAGTTTGCCGTCGCATCCACGATGCAGGGGCTCTTGCCGCCCAGCTCAAGCGTCACGGGCGTGAGGTTTTTACTCGCGCGCTCCATGACGAGCTTGCCGACCGGAACGCTACCGGTAAAGAAGATCTTGTCCCAGCACTCATCGAGCAACGCTTCGTTCTCGGCGCGCCCGCCCTCGACAACCGTCACCAGGCGCGGATCAAATGCCTCTTCACAGATTTGCTTGAGCACCGCGCTCGATGCCGGAGCATAGGCACTCGGCTTGATGACCACGGTATTGCCCGCGGCAAGGGCGCCGGCGAGCGGCTCGAGTGTTAGCAAAAACGGGTAGTTCCACGGAGCCATGATGAGCGTGACGCCATAGGGCACGGCTTGCGTTTTGCACGCGCTCACGGCGTTGGCAAGGTCACACGGACGCAGGCGCGGACGACTCCATCGAGCCACGTGAGCGATCTGATGACGAATCTCGGAAAGCGACGTGCCGATCTCGCACATATATGCCTCGTCATGCGACTTTCCCAAATCGGTCTTGAGTGCATGGGCAATATCGGCCTCGTGCGCCCGTACCGCATCGCGTAAACTCACGAGCGCGCGACGTCGGGCATCAACATCAAACGTAGCGTGCGTTTTAAAGTAAGTGCGCTGATCGCCGACGATGCGCGCAATTTCCTCGGTGTTCATGGCACCCTCCTAGTTCTCGTCCTCAAACATACCACCCGCGACGACCTCGTACATACGCTCGAGCTCCAAGCGGTCCATCAAAAGCGGAACGGGGTACAGCGGATTGGCCTCGGCATCGGCATGCGCCGCCATCTCGGGAATGTCGGAGCGGCGAATGCCCGAGACATATTTGGGAATGTCCAAGGTGGCGTTCATTCGATCGACCCAATCGATAAGGGCCTCGGCCGCCAGGTTGTCCTGTGCGTTAGCCGGCGCGATACCAGCCATGCGGGCGAGGTCGGCGAGCTTAGGAGCAGCAGCTTCACCATAGGCGCGAAGCATGTGCGGCAGGATAATGGCGTTGGCCAAACCGTGGGGAATCCCATAACGTCCGCCCAGACTGTGCGCGATGGCATGCACATATCCGACATAAGAGCGGGTAAACGCAACGCCCGCCTTATACGCCGCCAAAAGCATATTGCGACGAGCGCACATGTCGTCACCATGCTCATAGGCCTCGAGCAAATTGTCGTGGATAAGCTGCACCGCCTGTCGCGCCATCTTGCGCGTATAGGGCGTGGTGCTTCGCCCGATAAAGGCCTCAACGGCATGCGTCAGGGCGTCCATGCCCGTCTGCCCCGTAATGGAAGCGGGCAAGCCGCACGTAAACTCGGGGTCGTGGACTGCAAAACGCGGGATGAGCACAAAGTCGTTAATGGGGTATTTGTAGTGCGTCCCGTCATCGGTAATTACCGCCGCAAGCGTGACTTCGCTTCCCGTACCGGCGGTAGTGGGAACGGCGATGAGCAGCGGCAGGCGACGATGAATCCGCAGCAGGCCGCGCATCTTGTTGATGGGCTTGTTTGGCTGCGCAATGCGTGCGCCCACGCCCTTGGCACAGTCCATGGCCGAGCCACCGCCAAAGCCGATAATGGCCTGGCAGGCGCTCTCTCGATACAGGGACGCCGCTTCTTCCACGTTTGAAACCGTGGGGTTTGCACGCGTTTCGGCATAGACCGTAACGCCAATCCCCCTGCATGCGAGCGCCGTCTCGAGCGGTGCCGTGAGCCCCAGACGGGCAATGCCGGGATCCGTCACGATAAGGACCTTCTGGATCGAGCGCTTTTGAAGCACCGCGGGCACATCCTCGGCATGCTCTAAAATGCGCGGCTCGGTATAGGGCAGGATCGGCAATGCAATGCGAAAAACCGTCTGATATGTTCGGCACCAGGCACGACGGGCTAGATGCATAAAGGAAACTCCTTCATTTGTTGATAGGTCAACATTTGCTCGCCCGATTGTACTCAGCGGCGGTCAAAGACGGCCTGCCAATCGTTAATCAATCAACATCTTCATATCTCAAAATTGTTTTATTAAAAATCATTCCTAATAGGCTTCACATTTGGTTGCATTTATGGATAATAGAACTCGTCAAGACGCACGTCCGGAGAGGGCCCTTACGGGACCGGACGAGCGCGCAATCGCCATCGATCGAAAGGATCGAATCATGAAGTTTGTTTGCCCCGTTTGCGGTTATGTGGAAGAGTTCGACGGCGACCAGCTGCCCGAGGATTTTAAGTGCCCCCAGTGCGGCGTTCCCGGTTCTCGTTTCCTGAAGCAGGAGGAGGGCCAGCTCGAGTGGGCCGCCGAGCACGTCGTGGGCGTCGCCAAGATGGAGGGTGTCTCTGAGGACATCGTTGCCGACCTGCGCGCCAACTTTGAGGGCGAGTGCTCTGAGGTCGGTATGTACCTGGCCATGGCTCGCGTCGCTCATCGCGAGGGCTATCCCGAGATCGGCCTGTACTGGGAAAAGGCTGCCCACGAGGAGGCCGAGCATGCCGCCAAGTTCGCCGAGCTGCTGGGCGAGGTCGTGACCGACTCCACCAAGAAGAACCTCGAGATGCGCGTTGAGGCCGAGAACGGCGCCACCGCCGGCAAGACCGATCTTGC
>DXMX01000068.1:0-580 GCA_019413955.1 Collinsella sp. | reverse complement strand
GTGTTCCCGCCTCCAAGTTCACCGAGCAGAAGGGTGAGCTGAGCTGGGCTGCCGAGCATGTGGTCGGCGTGGGCAAGTCCTTCGGCGAGTCTGTTCCCGCCGAGGTCCAGAAGGAGATCATCGACGGTCTGAACGCCAACTTCACCGGCGAGTGCACTGAGGTCGGCATGTATCTGGCCATGTCCCGCGTGGCATATCGTGAGGGCTATGCCGAGATTGGTGAGTATTGGCGCCGGGCCGCTCTGGAAGAGGCCGAGCACGCTGCCAAGTTTGCGGAGCTGCTGGGCGATGTGGTGACCGACTCCACCAAGAAGAACCTGGAGATGCGGGTCGAGGCCGAGAACGGCGCCACCCTGGGCAAGTTCGAGCTGGCCAAGCTGGCCAAGCAGTACAACCTGGACGCCATCCACGACACCGTGCACGAGATGGCTCGCGACGAGGCCCGCCACGGCAAGGCTTTCGCCGGCCTGCTCAAGCGCTACTTTGGCTAAGCCAACCGCCTGAGACATAACCTCAAGCTCGATGAGGCCCGGACCGTATTGGTTCGGGCCTTTTTCGTGCCTCACGAACTTGTTAACGC
>DXMX01000067.1:730-10014 GCA_019413955.1 Collinsella sp. | reverse complement strand
GTACCTTTTTGTGCAACAAAAAAAGCCGCTCAACCAGCGGCTTTTCTAATTTTGGTAACAAAAAAGGCGACCGCCCTGTGTGGACGGTCGCCTTTGTTAATTGTTGTGAAGCTTGCCTTAGACGCGGGTCTTGATCTCCTCGGTCACCTTGGCCACAAACTCGTCAACGCTCATCTGAACGGTCTCGTTGGAACGATCGCGGACGGAGATATTGCCGGCCTCGACCTCCTTCTCGCCCAGGATGAGCATGTAGGGCACGCGGTCGATGCTGCGGGCCTCGCGGATCTTGTAGCCGATCTTCTCGTCGCGATCGTCGCAGACCACGCGAATGCCGGCCTCCTCCAGCTTGGCGCACACCTCGTGGGCGTAGTCGCGGCTCTTCTCAGAGACGGGAAGCGCCTTGACCTGCACGGGAGCCAGCCAGGTGGGGAACTTGCCCGCAAAGTGCTCAATCAGAATGCCAATGAAGCGCTCGATGGAGCCAAAGCATACGCGGTGCAGCATAATGGGGCGCTTTTTGGTGCCGTCGGCGTCCACGTACTCCAGGTCAAAGTTGAGCGGCATCTGGAAGTCGAGCTGGACGGTGCCGCACTGCCAGGTACGGCCGAGCGAGTCCTCCAGATGGAAGTCGATCTTGGGGCCGTAGAAGGCGCCGTCGCCCTCGTTGACCTCGTAGTCCATGCCCAGCTTTTCCAGAGCGGTGCGCAGGCCCTCCTCGGCGCGCGCCCAATCCTCGTCCGAACCCATGGAGTCCTCCGGGCGGGTGGAAAGCTCAACGTGATACTTAAAGCCAAACTTCTGGTACACGGAGTCGATAAGGTTGACCACGCCCACGATCTCGTCGGTCAGCTGGTCGGGGCGCACAAACAGGTGGGCGTCGTCCTGGTTAAAGCAGCGCACGCGGAACAGGCCGTGCAGAGCGCCGCGCAGCTCGTGGCGGTGCACCAGGCCAATCTCGCCGGCACGGATGGGCAGCTCGCGGTAGGAGTGCGGCTTGGAGGCGTACACCAGGACGCCACCCGGGCAGTTCATGGGCTTAATGCAGTACTCTTCGTCGTCGATGACGGTGGAGTACATGTTGTCCTTGTAGTGGTCCCAGTGGCCCGAGGTCTTCCACAGCTGCTTGTTCATGATGAGCGGCGTAGAGATCTCCACGTAGCCGGCCTTGTGGTGAATCTCGCGCCAGTAGTCCAGCAGCGTGTTCTTAAGGATCATGCCGTTGGGCAGGAAGAACGGGAAGCCGGGGGCCTCGTCGCGCATCATAAAGAGGTCCATCTCGCGGCCGATCTTGCGGTGGTCGCGCTTCTTGGCCTCCTCCAGCATGTGCATGTGCTCGTCGAGCTCTTCCTTGGTGGCAAAGGCGACGCCGTTGATGCGGGTGAGCATCTTGTTGTCCTTGTCGCCCTTCCAGTAGGCGCCCGAGACGCCGGTGAGCTTAAAGGCCTTCAGCGCCTTGGTGTAGCAGATGTGGGGGCCGACGCACATGTCGATGTAGTCGCCCTGCTGGTAGAAGGTGATGCGGGCGTCGTCGTCCAGGTCGCCGATGTGCTCGACCTTGTACTTCTCACCGCGCTCCTCCATAAGGGCGATGGCCTCGGCGCGGGGCTTCTCGTACACGGAGAACTTGAGGTTCTCCTTTACGATCTTCTTCATCTCGGCCTCGATCGCCGGGAAGTCGTCCTCGCTGATCTTGACGCCCTCGGGCAGGTCGACATCGTAGTAGAAGCCGTTGTCGGTCGCGGGGCCGTAGGCAAAGTCGGCCTCGGGGTACAGGCGCTTGATGGCCTGCGCCATGATGTGCGCGGCGGAGTGACGGATGACGTGCGTGACCTCGTCCTGCGGGAGCTCGGCCACCGAACCGTCATTGTAGAGTGCCTTCATGGGTATGTTTTCTCCTCTCGGATGCCTGATGCAAGTGCGTGCGATGCGCTCGGCGTTTTAACTTGCATCATTATAGGCAGGTTGCCTTGGTATACAAGCGCCCGCCGCACCTTAATGGCACGGCGGGCGATTTTCTACGCATGCTTCATCGTGTGGGCGCGGGGTGCGCGCGTGGCTTGTGGCGTGTGCGGCGTGCCCGTGGCTTGCGGCCGGCCCGGCGATGGATGCGTTACTGGATGCGAGTTCGGCAGTAGGGGCAGACCTTCCAGTGCGCATCGAGCGGGCGATGGCAGCTGGGGCAGACGTTGCGAACCTGGGTATCGCACACCGGGCAAACAACAAAGTCCTTCTCGATGGGCGCGCCGCACTGCGGGCAGGTGCCGTACTGGGCAAGCTGGCGCTCGCGCAGGGCCATGTCCAGCTCCTGCTCCTCGCGGTCGGACGCGTAGGAGTGCGGACGCAGGACCAGGTAGGCGATGAGGCCCACAAACGGAATGAGGGCGATGATGCCCCATGCCACGTAGGCGCTGGCGCCGCGGCGGCGAGCGTCGATGAACACATAGACGACCGACAGCACATACAGGGCGATGATAAAGCCAACGAAGGCATAGACGACGCCCATAAGCTGCGGCGACATGAGCTCGGAGATGTACTTGGACATTACGGGCACCTTTCGGAATATTAACAGTCCGGTCAAGTTTACCACGGGGTTTGTTTATATGGGACTACGGCTGGGTACGGGGCCGGCGCGGACACAAACATCTCAATCTGTAACAGGTAGAGGCGGAATCCGGGTCTAGATGTTACAGAACGAGACAAACGGATGACCCGCCAGACTAACGTCTCGATCTGTAACATCTGGAACCCAAATCATCAGCTAGCTGTTACTGATCAAGACGTAGAAAACCGTCCGAACCGAATGTCTCAATCTGTAACAGTTACCCGGCAAAAACAGGTCTAACTGTTACAGATTGAGACATTCGAAACCGACTGATAGGTTCATCTCAATCTGTAACATCTAGACCCCAAAACGGTCCCTAGATGTTACAGATCGAGACAGAAAATCTCTCCCTGACTTTAAATCTCAATCTGTAACACATAGGACCGATTTTCCCCTCTTACTGTTACAGATCGAGACAAACAGAGGGCCCGCCTGGCAAACGTCTCGATCTGTAACATCTGGGACCCAACCCTTCTGCTTACTGTTACAGAACGAGACAAAACTCTGACACCAGGGGCGGCAAACGAGGTTATCGACGTTACCGAGTCTCCCCTCGCCTGCCGTTGGCGGGTGTTGCGGGGCTGTTCGCCGCATTGCCGCCGCGCTGGGGGCGTGCAGACCGTAGGATAGTCTTATTGACAGCCTGTCAACTTGTCTGGGAGGCACCGTGGCAGAAACGTTTGATATCGCGATTGTCGGCGCTGGCATCACCGGATGCGCCATCGCGCGGCAGCTCGCGCGCTATGACCTGTCTACTTGCGTGGTCGAGGCAGCAAACGATATCGCGCTGGGCGCATCGAAGGCCAACGGCGGCCTGGTGCACGCCGGCTACGATCCGACACCGCGCACGGTTAAGGCCCAGGTCAACGCTCGTGGTTGCGAGCTGTACGGTACGTGGGCGCAGGAGCTGGGCTTTCTGTTCCGCCGCACCGGGTCGATGGTGCTGGGCTTTAACGACGAGGACCGCGCGCAGCTGGAGAAGCTGCGGTGCAACGGCCATGCCAACGGCGTGCCCGAGCTGTCAATCGTCGGACCCAACCGCATCCACGAATTAGAGCCGCGGGCCAGTGCCGAGGCGACGTGCGCGCTGTGGTGTCCCTCCACTGGCTTTGTGGATCCGTTTGAGGTCGCCATTGCCGCGCTGGAGAACGCCGTCGCCAACGGGGTGACGTTTATGCGCTCCGCACCGGTGGAAGCGATTGAGGTTGCTGGCAGCGAGGCTACCGACGGGGCTGCGCGCTTTACGCTGGCGACGCCCGCCGGAGACGTACGCTGCCGCTATCTGATCAACGCCGCGGGCAACGGTGCCGCGGACATCTCGCATATGGTGGGCGCCGAGGAGTTCCAGATGGTCTGGCGTCAGGGCAACATCGTGGTGCTGGACAAGGAACCGTGCACGCTCATGCCGCTCTACCCGGTGCCGACGCCGATTTCGAAGGGCGTTATTGTCACGGGCACCGTGCACGGCAACACAGTGATAACCGCCACGGCTGCCGTGCGCGAGCCGGGTGACACGCAGACCTATGCAAGCGATGTGAACGCGCTGCTGACCGGCGCGCGCAAGCTGGTGCCCGATCTGGACACGCGCCGCGTGGTGCGCGCATTTGCCGGCGGGCGTCCGGTCATTCAGGGAACGAACGACTTCTTTATTGGACAGTCGGCCGTGGTGCCGGGGCTGTTCCAGGCGGCTGGTATTCAGTCACCGGGTGTGGCAAGCGCGCCGGCCATTGCCGAGCGCATGGAGCACGTGATGCGCGAGGCGGGCGTTGCCCTGCATGAACGGAACGATTGGGACCCGATTCGCCGCGCGCCGGACGATTTTGACCGTGCACCGCTCGCGCGCAAGAAAGAGCTCATTGAGTCCGATCCCGCGTGGGGGCAGATTGTCTGCCGCTGCGAGACGGTGCCCGAGGCCGAGATCGTGGCCGCGATCCGACGCCGCCCGGGCGCGGTTTCGGTCGAGGGCGTCAAGCGCCGCTGCCGCGCCGGCATGGGTCGGTGCCAAAGCGGCTTTTGCCAGAGCCGTGTGGTGGCGATTCTTGCCCGAGAGCTGGACTGCGACCCCAGCGAGGTATTACTGGAGGACGCCGGCTCCTGGCTGGTCGAGGGACCTTTGAAGGGGGTGCGCTAGGGTGGAGAGCTTTGAAGTAAATGCAGCGAGCGCGACCGACGGCACCGCGGACGCCGTGCCGACGCAGGCCTTCGACGTGGTCGTTATCGGCGGCGGACCTGCCGGCATGGCGGCCGCGCTGGCCGCGCATAAGGCAGGCGCACACGTGGCCATCGTGGAGCGCGAGCAGCATCTAGGAGGAATCCTCCGACAGTGCATCCACCCCGGCTTTGGCCTGTCGCACTTTAAACAGGAGCTCACAGGTCCCGAGTACGCGCAGCGCTTTATCGACCAGGTTCGCGCGACCGACATCGCGCTGTTCTTGGACAGCATGGTGCTGGGGATCGATTCGGAGGAGGGCGATGACGCGCTGGGCGCGGATGCCTCGAACGCAGAAGCCGGTGCGGGTCATACCGTCACAATCATGAGCCGTACCGGCATGCTGCAGCTCACCGGACGCGCGGTCGTCCTTGCCATGGGGTGCCGCGAGCGCACGCGCAGCGAGATCAAGATCCCCGGCAGCCGTCCCGCCGGCGTGTTTACGGCGGGCCTGGCGCAGCGATACATCAATATCGAAAACCTCAAGCCCGGCTCGCGCGCCATCATTTTGGGCTCAGGCGACATCGGGCTGATCATGGCGCGCCGCTGCACGCTCGAGGGGATTTCTGTCGAGGGCGTGTACGAGCTCATGCCGTACGCCAACGGTCTGCGCCGCAACGTCAAGAACTGCCTGGACGACTTTGGCATTCCGCTGCACCTGTCCACCACCGTCACGCGCGTGATCGGACACGATCGCGTGGAGGCCGTCGAGGTGAGTCAGGTCGACGAGAGCCTGGCGCCCATTCCGGGAACCGAGCGCGTTGTTCCGTGCGACACGCTGCTGCTTTCGGTGGGTCTGATTCCCGAAAACGAGCTTTCGGTTGCCGCAGGCGTGGAGCTTGACCTACGCACGCGCGGCGCCGTGGTTGATCAGAGCCTGCAAACGGGCGTGCCGGGCATCTTTGCCTGTGGCAACGTACTGCACGTGCACGACCTGGCCGACAACGTGACGACCGAGTCCGAGCGTGCCGGTGCAGCCGCGGCGGCGTACGCACTGGGTGGCAGCGCGGATGTCGAGACGGGCGTGAATTGTCAGCTCACGGTCTCCCCCGCCGGCATTGCGGGCTACGCGCTGCCGGGACGCGTTACGGCTGTGGCGCTCACCAAACTCAACTTCCGTGTGCGCCGACCGGTCGACGCCGCCCGCGTGCGTATTCTGGCAGACGACGAGGAACTGCTTGCAGGCAAGGTCCGCGCGTTTAAGCCAAGCGTTATGGAAAGCTTCCCGCTGCCGGCAAAGGTCATCAAACAAGCGCTCAACCTGGGTGCCAGCAAGCTTATTCTGTCCGTCGACCCCGTTGAGGAGGCGTAAGGCCATGAGCACGAATGTGACCGAAACATTGCAGTTCAACTGCACGACCTGCCCATCCGAATGCCTTCTGACCGTAAAGGTGGAGCGCGACGCCAATGGCGCCGTGGTGGAAGTGCGCTCCGTAACCGGCAACAGCTGCCCGCGCGGCGATACGTTCGCACATCAGGAGCTCACCTGCCCCATGCGCGTGCTCACGACGACCGTGGCCGTCTCCGGCAGCGACGAAGCCCTGCTCCCCGTGCGCACATCCGAAGCCATCCCGCTGGCACTCCATGCCCAAGCCATGGACCTCCTACGCGGCGTGGTCGTCGAAGCCCCCATCCGCATGGGCGACGTCGTGCTGGAGAACCTCCTAGACACCAACATCAACCTAATCGCCAGCATGGACATCGAGTAGCTAATTTGGGACGAGGCTCTTTTAGCTACCCCGCCATCCACCCGGTCCTCCTCCGCAGTTGCGGTGAAATACGGACTGTTTTATGGCTTCAGGCCGCTAAACAGTCCGTATTTCACCGCAACTTATGAGGGGGCGCTTGGGATACCATGGTGGCAACCTAGCGAAAGGATGTTTCATGGCACATGTCGATGACCAGCGTGTGGCGCGCGTGCTCGATGCGCTCGAGGCCCAGCACCCCGGCGCACAGCTGCTCGTAAACGACCCGTGGTCGATCTATTACCTGACCGGCTTTTATGCAGATATGTTCGAGCGTTTTTGCGGCGTGCTGCTCGCGCGCGGTAGCGAGCCCGTAATCTTGGTCAACGCGCTGCATCAGCTGCCCGAGTATGACAATGCCCGCGTTGCCTACCACACCGATACCGACGTCGTGGCCGACGCCATCGCTCGCGAGGTCGATCCGACCAAACCGCTCGGCATCGACACCGTCATGCGTTCCGGCTTTTTGATGCCGCTCATGGAGCGCCATGCTGCGAGCGAGTTTTTCCTGGGCGACTTTGCCGTCACCGCCGCGCGCACCCATAAGGATGCCGCCGAGCAGGAGCTCATGCGCGTGTCCTCAGCTGCTAACGACGCTGTGATGGCCGACGCCATCAAGCTCGTCCACGAAGGCGTGACGGAGCGCGAAATCGCCGACCAGATGCCCGGCTTGTATCGCAAGCACGGCTGCGAGGGCTTCAGCTTTCCGCCCATCGTGAGCTTTGGCGCCAACGCCGGCGACCCGCACCACGAGCCCGACGACACCGTACTCAAGCGCGGCGACGTGGTGCTGTTCGACATTGGCGGACGCCGCTGCAACTACTGCTCGGACATGACGCGCACGTTCTTTTGGGGCGAGCCGGACGAGGAGACGGCACGCATCTACGACATCGTGCGCCGCGCCAACGAGGCCGCCGAGGCGCTCATCGCGCCGGGCGTGCGTATGTGCGACTTGGACCGTGCCGCACGCGACGTGATTGAGGATGCAGGCTATGGGCAGTACTTTACGCACCGTCTGGGACACTCGATCGGTCTGCAGGACCACGAGCCGGGCGACGTCTCGTTCGTCAACGAGCAGGTTGTCGAGCCTGGCATGACTTTCTCCATCGAGCCGGGCATCTACCTCCCCGGCCACACCGGCGTCCGCATCGAGGACCTGGCCCTAGTTACCGAGTCCGGCGTCGAGATCCTCAACGCCTACCCCCACGATCCGGTCCGCTTAGACTAGACAATGCGGCAAAGGGGCCGTCCCTTTGCCGCATTACATGAATGCCGCCACAAAAACGGCCTATCTACTACGTTTAGCCCGCATGGGTCGACCATGCCCGTGTTTTCGCAAAACTGGTAAGCCATCTACCTGCGGTTTTCATTTCGCAATTCTCGGTGTGGTCGAGGGCAACCGCTCAAACGTAGTAGATAGCCCCATTTCGTGACTAGCAGCCCAAATTGGCTGCCCCGTTGGCGGGGTTAGCGGAGCAGGCCTGCTACTTCGCCGGCCAGGGTGATGGTGCCGGCGGCAACGAAAGCCTCGCCCGCGGCATCGAAGGCTGCGAGGGCCTCGGACACGCTGGGATACACGCTCGCGAGCTTATCGGCGTCCACCAGGGCAGCGAGTTCCTCTGCCGGCAGGGCGCGATCGGAATCGGTCTGGGTCACGGCCACGCGGGGGAACGCCGGAACCAAAACGTCGACGATGCCCGCCACGTCCTTGTCGGCCAGCGCGGCACACAGCAACGTGGGACGATTTTCCACGCACGGATCGATCTCGTCCAGTGCGCTCACAAAGTTCTCGCAGCTCTGAGGGTTATGGCAGGCATCGATCAGCTTGAGCGGATTGGTCCCCAGCACGTCAAAACGACCCGGCGTGGGGCAGCCCATAAGCGATGCATCCAACGCATCGTGATCGAGCTCGCGGCCCAGATACCCCTCGCATAGCATAATCGCGCACGCTGCATTCTGCGGCTGATACGCCGGCTTAACCATGCTCGTCGCATAGATCGCACGCGGCGTGGTGCAGCTAAACTCAACCGTGTCGCCCACATGCGCCGGCACCTTAGTCGTGGCGTGGCTCACCACGAGTGGCACCACACCGCACGCGCGGCAGCGGGCATCCATCACGCGCTGAACGCTCGCCTCGTGCGTGCCCTCGCCCAAAACAACCAAGCGCCCGGGTTTGATAACCGCAGCCTTCTCAGCCGCAATGGCTTCGAGCGTATCGCCCAAAATGCGCGTGTGATCGAGCCCGATGCCCGTAATGGCAACGGCAACGGGGTCGGTCGCACTCGTGGCGTCCCAACGTCCGCCCATACCAACCTCGAGCACGGCAACATCCACCGCAGCCTCGGCAAACACGACAAGCGCGGCAGCCGTCAGCAAGTCAAACGGCGTGATGGAATAGGCGCGCTCCCCCGCCGCCACACGACGGGCATTCACTCGATGTCCCGCCTCAACAGCGGCAGAAACGCCACGGGCAAACGCCTCATCGCTCACAACGCGCCCGTCAACCTCCATGCGCTCGGGATAACGCACCAGCTGCGGCGACGTATACAGTGCGGTCTTTAACCCCTCACCACGAAGGATGGCAGCCGAAAAACGCGTGGTCGAAGTCTTGCCATTAGTACCGGCAACCTGAATGCAATCGAAATACTCATCCGGACGCCCGAGCTCATCGAGCATATCGACAACCGTCTCGAGCAAAGGACCAGCATCCCCGGAAATCCGCCCCGTG
>DXMX01000067.1:0-720 GCA_019413955.1 Collinsella sp. | reverse complement strand
AAGCCCCACAGCCTCATCAAACGAAAGCAAATCAAACTCAAAAGGAACGGTATACAAGCCAGAACGCTTAGGCATTTTTAGAACCGCCATTCATAGAAAAATAAAACAGTATAGGTTGAGGATAGTCAGCGAAAACGCCTCTGATGAGCCAAGGTGCCGTGAAACAAGGGCGCATAGGGCTTATGCCCATGCGCCCGAAGTTGAACGGCAGATTGGCCATCAGAGGCGTTTGCAGCGTCGAGTCAGCCGCCGTTCGTTAGAACGGCGGAATAGGTGTCCGCAGTAGCGAGCAAAGCATCGGGACGCGCCCCCAAGTTAGACCTACGAGAAGTCAGCAACCTGAGCAGTCAGCGCTGCCAGGATCTCCTTGAGCTCAGCTGCACGGTCCCTCTTCTTCTGGACCACCGCGGGCGCGGCCTTGGCCACAAAGCCCTCGTTGGCCAGCGTCTTCTCGCAGCCGGCGAGCTCCTTCTGGGCCGCGGCAATCTCCTTCTCCAGGCGCGCCTTCTCGGCCGAAAGATCAACCTTGCCCTCGAGCACCACAAAGACCTCGACGCCGCTATCGACCACGGCAATGCTCGCGGCCGGCTTCTCGACGTCGATACCCATGACCAGCGAAGCGGTGTTCGCCAGCGGCTCGATGGTCGAGCGCAGGCTCTCGAGCTTCTCAATATCCTCGGCACCGGCGCGCACGACAACGTCGAGCTCGGCCTTGGGGCT
>DXMX01000066.1:1929-10047 GCA_019413955.1 Collinsella sp. | reverse complement strand
CTGATGGTCGCGGCGTCGGCGCCCATTCGCGCTTGTTTGCCGACGCCGCGACCATCAGAGGCCTCTGGGGCTCTTGCGGCAGGCGCTTCTTGCCCTTGCGGGCGCGGTTTTTAAAGTTCTCGACAGCCTCTTCCATGCCCAGAGGTACATAGGTGAGCTCATCGAGGTTATCGGGCAGGTAGCAGGCAAGGCTTTGCTCCTGCGCGCGGCCCGCCGCGAGCTGTTCTTCGCTGGGCTGCGCGCCGGGTGTGGCGCAAATGCCATAGACGGCGGCACCCATCTCGCGCGTGCGGCATTCATATTCGGTCTCGGGGTGCTCGGGATGGTCGCGGCGGACGTCGTCGCTTACCCAAAGCGTATCGTAGTCGGCCGCGGCAAACTGTCCCAGGGCGTAATCGCGCAACGGCTTGCTGTCGGTGCGCAGCGTGACGGTGGCGTTGACTGCAAAGAGCGGGCGGTAGAGCATCAAATGGTCGACATGGACGAGTCGTTTTTTGGCGTACTTGGCCTTGGGCTGCGGCGTGGGAAAGTTAATGGTGATGGCATCGAGCTCGCCTGCTGCAAACAGCTGCGGCAGCGATGCGGCGCCTCGGGGCAGGACGAGTGCGTTGATCAGTTCCTGCTCGCAGATTTTCTGCGCAGCATAGGCGATACAGATGGGCTCCTGGTCCATACCGATAAAGAGGGTGTCGGGCTCACGACGAGCGCGCTCGACCAGATAGGTGCCCTTGCCACAGCCTAGATCCAGGTGAAGGCGGGTGAAGGGCTTGCTGCCTGCGGGCGCACAGGCCTTGCGCCAATCTCCGGCATAGGCCTCGGGGTTCGTCTCAATTGCATCGGCGTAGCGCTCCAGGCGCTCCTCGAGCACAAAGTTCTTAGGCGTGCGAACGTGGACGGCTCCCATGAGGCTCCTTGGTCATAAGTATGGAACGCATAGCTGCGCGTTCCGTCAATGGGTTGAAAAGGGTGGGCATACATTGCCCGAAAGATGCGGTGCGGCTCGACGGCGAGTCGTCGGTGCCTACAGGCGCTTGAGAATCACATAGCGGTTGAGCTCGCCGCTGCGACCGTCGGCATGGAAGCGCTCAAGCTCGCGCACGGGGACCTCGCCGCTCTTGTAGAACGTACGGACGCCGCGCACTAGGTCGGTGATTTGCTGATCGTCAAAGTGATGGCAATAGCGGTAGGCGTGGCGGTCGTTTTGCCAGCCAATGAGGTGGTCGCCGGCTTCAAACTGCGCGGAATCGTAACCCTCAAACGGCGGGGTGAGCTCGGCGCGGGCTTCGGCTCGAACGGCCTTGCGCGCCATGCGCTCGTCGTTCATAAACTCCCAAAAGCTGATGGCGATGATGCCGCCCGGGCGCGTCTGCCGCACCAGGGCGTCGAGCACGCGTACGCGGTACTCGCACGACGGCACGTGGTGCATAAAGCCAAAGCAGACCGAGATGTCGGCGAGCGGGGCGTCGAAAAGCGCGTCGGGCGTCTCGGCGGGGTTGAGCTTCATCAGGGCGTCGAGCACGTCGAGTTCCTGGAAGTGCAGGTTGGGAATGCGCAGCGCGTGGCCATGTGCATCGATGGCCAGGTCTTGGCACGAGTCGACACCATAGAACTCAAACAGACAGCTGGCATCTGCCGAGGGGTTTGCGCCGTCGACGCCCTTGGCGGCAAGTGCGCCGCCGGCGGCAAAGTTCTCGAATCGCATATTGCCGCAGGCAAGATCGAAGACGCGGACGGGGTGCTCAATTGTGGCAACGTCGAGCTGCTCGAGTGCGATGTCCATGGCTCATATATGCCCGCAACCGCCGGTTGTCAAAAATCTCACTAGAATAGGTGGCATGCTTTTGGCGGTGGCGGATAGATTTTTAACTGTGCAAGGCGCCTTAAGAACAAAAACGGTCCGGCGGCACGGCTGGCATCACATAGGAGGAACCATGAATGTAGAAACTGCGCAGCGGCTCGCCGACCTTCGCCGCAGCAAGGGCTTTAGCCAAGAAGGGCTGGCGCGAAAGTTAGGGCTGTCGCGCCAGGCGGTCAGTAAATGGGAGCGCGCGGAGAGCTCGCCCGATACCGAGAACCTGATCTCGCTCGCTAAACTCTATGGCGTGAGTTTGGACGAGCTCCTCAATCCGAGTGACGAGATCGAGGACGATATCGAGTTTGAGAACGAGGACCGCGCTCGTCAGCGCGAGGCCGAGGCGGCAGAACGTGCCCGCACCCACGAGGCGGCGGCGCGTGCGACTGAGGCGGCAACGCAGGCGAGTGATGCCGCCGCCAAGGCGGCGCAAGCGGCGAGTTGGAGCGCGCAGGCTGCCAATGCGGCGACGGCTCAGGTGACGGGTGGCGGCGCAGTTGGCTCGACTCCGGCGAAGGGCCCGTTCCAGTCATTCCCGTATTGGGCCGTGTGCTGGCTACTGTTCTTTTTGCTGATGTTCCTGTTTGGTGCCGGCCCCTTTGCTGCGCTGATCTTCTTCACGATTCCCATCTATCACTGGGTGGCGCGTGCGCTCGATGGCGATTGGGCGCGCGGAGATATTCAGGTTGGTTCGGCGCCGGTGGCGGCTAGGGCTCGGAATGCTTCCGCCCCGGTTGATACTGACGTGGCTACCGCGACTACCGCTGAGCCGATTGCCAAAGAGGGCGATGAATGATGAAGCTTTCGCATGAATCCAAGGTACGCTTGGGCGTTGGCATCGGAGCGTTTGTGCTCATCATCGGGCTCGTCTTTGGCACTTCGCGGACTTTGATTCATTTTGATGGCCCGTGGGATCTCGACGATGTTGTATCCGGCTTGTCCGGTATGGACGATGTGGTTGACGACGACGATTTTATGAACGATGGCGGTAAATATTCCGCTCGGCCTCAGCAACTTTCGAGCACGACTTTTGACGAAGACGCGTTCCAATCGCTCGACTTGGATGTGACGTCGGGGGCGGTCGAGATTAAACGTGTCTCTGGCGGACCGGTACGTGTCGTCGAAAGCGGGCGCGTTGCAAAGGGGGCGTCTGCTTCCGATGCCGCCACTCAGAATCTGGTTAAGATCGAGGGCTCTACACTCAAGATTAGCCAGTTCGACTGCGATGACGAGCGCGCCCATGACCGTAAGGTCACCATTGAACTGCCGCGTGAGCTTGCCGATAACATGATGGGCATTACGGCAAACGTGGGGTTGGGAGACCTGACGGTCGCGGACATTGCGTGCCACGACTTTGATTTGACGTTGGACTCGGGAGACGTCGCGTTTGCGGGCACCGTGACCGACACTCTGAATGCCGAGGTCGGTTCGGGCGATGTGACGTTCGAGCTCTACCAGGCCCCCGCGAAGTCGATGGACGTAAGCGTGGACTCGGGCGATGTGGAGATGACGGTTCCGAACTCTACGGGCTTTAAGGCGAGCCTCACCGTGGGCAGCGGTGACTTCGAGAGCGATTTCCTTCCGCTTGGCTACGATGGCGAGACCATATTGAATCTTGAATTCGACAACGGCGATAAGTCTGCTACGTATCGTTTCGAGGTCGGTTCGGGCGACATGTCGTTTGATCCGGAGTGACATGCGGTTTTCGGAGATCGGTACATATAGGCATGCTCTTTGATGGAGGCGCCGGGGCCGTGGTCGGCTTCGGCGCCTTTGCCTTTACAATGGGGGCATGGAACAGATTATCTTGAACATACTCGAGGCTCTGCGTCGCGGCGAGACCGTGGACGACAAAGCGCTCGTCAAACTGATACATGCCGAGGCGCGCCGTGAGGGTGCCGACAAACGCGATTTGGCCAAGCGCCGTCTGCTGTCGTTCTACCAGCGGGTAAAACGTGAGGAGCCGGCTCGTTGGGCTGGGTGGAATGTCGATGCCGAGCTGGAACGTCGACTGCTGCAGGTCCTGCGTATGAAGCCGCGCCGAACGGCCTCGGGCGTGGCGACCATTACCGTCATTACCAAGCCCTGGCCATGCTCGGGCGATTGCCTGTTTTGCCCCAACGATCTGCGCATGCCCAAGAGCTATCTGCACGCCGAGCCGGCATGCGCCCGTGCGGAGCAAAGTTGCTTTGACCCGTATCTGCAGGTGAGCGCTCGCCTGACCGCGCTTTCGCAGATGGGGCATGCGACCGATAAGATCGAGCTCATTGTGCTTGGCGGTACCTGGAGCGACTATCCGCAAGGGTATCAGGCGTGGTTTATGTCGGAGCTCTTCCGCGCGCTCAATGACGATGCCGTGGCTGGTGTGGCGGCTAACCCCATGTTGGCGCGTCCGGGCATCAGCCGTGCCGAGGCGGGGCGTCTGCTCGATGACGCTCCCGCCGATGCCCTGCCGCCTGTGGTAGCAGAGCGCCGTGAGCGCTATCGGGCCGCCGGCATTGCGACAGACGAGGTCGAGCTTGCTGCCGGCGTTGCCGACGAGCAGGGGCGTGTGGATGCTGCCGTGGGCGGCTATAACCGTGCGGTGCGTCGTCTGTACGGTCCCGGTACGCCGTGGGGCGAGGTCACTGAGTGGCAGACGGCAACGATGGAGGAGCTTGAGCGTCAGCAGCGCATCAACGAGACGGCGAAGCATCGCGTGGTGGGGCTCGTTATCGAGACGCGCCCCGATGCCGTGACGCCCCAGGCGCTCACGCTTATCCGCCGCCTGGGTTGCACCAAGATTCAGATGGGCATCCAGAGCCTCAACCAGCACCTGCTCGATATCAACGAGCGTCGCATTTCGGTGGCTCAGATCGAGCGGGCGTTTTCGCTTGCGCGTCTGTTTGGCTTTAAGATCCACGCGCATTTTATGCTCAACTTGCTGGGCGCCACGCCCGAGGGGGACAAGCGCGACTACGAGCGCTTTATGACCGAGGGGGCCTTTATGCCCGACGAGGTCAAGGTCTACCCGTGCGCGCTCATCGAGGGCTCGCGTCTGGTGGGCCGCTATGAGCGCGGCGAGTGGCGCCCCTATACCGAGGAAGAACTGCTCGATGTGCTGGCCGACGACATCGTGGTGACGCCGGCGTTCTGCCGCATCAGCCGCATGATCCGCGACTTTAGCTCCGACGACATCATGGTGGGCAACAAGAAGCCCAACCTGCGTCAGCTCGTTGAGAACCGCCTGGCTGCTCGGGGTGACGGTGCGACGGTGCGCGAGATTCGCTATCGCGAGATCAGTACCGCGGGTGCCGACCTGGATGAACTGTCTCTTGATGAGGTCGCTTACGAGACGCCGGTGACGCGTGAACGCTTTTTGCAGTGGGTGACGCCCGAAGGCAAGATCGCCGGCTTTTTGCGTCTGTCGCTGCCCGTTCGCGCTTTTGTTGCCGCACATGCGGACGAGTTGCCGACGATGCCGGACGAGGCGATGATTCGCGAGGTACACGTGTATGGCATGGCGGCGCGCGTGGGGGATCAAGGCCAGGCAGCCCAGCACCATGGATTGGGACGGTCGCTGGTGGAGCGTGCGTGCCATATTGCTCGGGACGCGGGCTATGCGCGCATCAACGTGATCAGCGCGATTGGTACGCGCGAGTACTATCGCCATCTTGGATTTTATGACTATGGCCTTTATCTGCAAAAGGAGCTCTAGATGAACAAGCCGAGTGTTTCTGCCGGCGTCGTTGCCGGCGTTGCTCTGGGAGCCGCGGCGCTTGGTGCGGCCGCCGTCGCTGTTCGTGCTGCCTGTCTGCAGGTTGCGCGAACCCGCAATGGGTTGGCGCGTGTGAAGCGCGTGCACGACGAGGGCGGCGACGAAGTCCGCGTATTGGTACAAGGCGGCGTCTACCAAAGTGCAAGCTACGTTGGCGAGCGTTGGGCGGAGCCCGTCTTTACGTACTATCGTTCGTTTGACGACGTGTTTGAGGCCGAGGATGCGATGCGCGACGCTTACGGTCACGGTATCGACCGCATGCTTATGCTGGGCGGCGGCGGGTTTGCCTATCCCAAGTTCGCGCTGATGTCGCACGAGGACTTGTGCATGGACGTTATCGAGTATGACGGAGAGATTACGCGCCTAGCGCGCCGCTGGTTCTACCTGGACGAGCTGGAGCGTGCGGTGGGCGACCGCTTGCGGGTGATTACCGCTGAGGCTCGCTCGTATTTGGGTGTGACGAGCGTGGGCCATCGTCGCTACGACGTGGTCGTGAGCGATTGCTTTGGCGGCGTCGAGCCCGTACGCGAGCTGGCGACGGTTGAGGCGTTGCGTTTGGTGCGAGGCAGCCTGAACCCCGGGGGTATCTACGTTGCCAATATCGTGAGCGCAAACGAGGGGAGCGACGTAACGTTCCTGCGCGATTGCGCCGCCACGGCGCTCGAGGTGTTCGCCCACGCCTGGGTGGTCCCATGTGGCGATGCAGAGTTCGGCGGCGAGGAGAATTATCTGCTCATCGCCAGCGACGGCGACTACGCCTTTGCCGAAGCTGTGCCCTTCGACACCGACTTCCTCGGCACCGTCCTTCACGACAAGTAAGTCTCCCCGTCCCAAAAAGGACTGGTCTTAGGCGTGGTCGCGCCAGCTGAGGACGCGCTGCTTCATGCCCTCGATGTCGAGCACGCCTTCGGCGAAGCCTTTGCGCACGAGCTCTTCGGGAACAAACTCGTCGTAGCGGTCAAAATAAGGCACCTCGCCGGGATAGACGAGCTCGATGGGATCGAAGTCCTTCTCGGCCTCGGCGGCGAGCACCTCAAAGAACGTCTCCTCGTCGGCCTTCATTTTAAACTGCATAAAGTACGGGCGTGACGGGTCGAGTCCGCGAAGGCCCAGCTCCGCGGCACATTTAATCTTGAGCATGCGCTCGAGTGCCAAAAAGGCGTAGCTGCCCAACCAGGGGAAGAGCACCCAGGTGTCGCCGCCCAGGTTAATGAGTGGCTTGGTCCCCGCGCCCGAAATCTCGGCCGTATGGCGAGCCTGCGCCAAGCGGGCCCGTGCGTTACCCATGAGGTACGGATATGCTGCGTGCTCGTTGAGCGCTTGGCACATGCGTTCGAGTACGTGTGTATTGATGTCACCGGGGCAGTCGCCAAAGTATGCCGGCACACGACCTTTGACTTGCGTGGCAAAGACGGTGTGTCGCTTCCAGTCCACTTCCTCGACAATCCAGCAGTGTCCGGCGATGGCGATGCGCTCGCCGGGCGGTGGCGGATTGACGATCGTGCCCAACTCGGCCGACTCGCTGCGAACGGTGAACTCCTCGTTTTCCTGGAATACGGCGTAGAACTTAAAGTTGTTAATGATGCGCTCGCCCGCGAGACCCACGATGAGCCCGCCACCTTCGGTGACCTGGATATGGTCGATCTTAATGAGGTGGCGTAGCAGCACACGGTAATCGTCTGCCGAGACACGGTGGAAATAGCTGAGCGTGAGCACGCGCTGGGCAAGTTCGGCCGGCGTGAGCTCTCCGGTGCTGGCAAGCGTCGACATGGTCTGGTGATAGAGCAGACTGTAGGGGAGTCGATCGAGCTCAGGCGGCTCGACCCACTTTTCCTCGCGATAGAGTTGTACGAGCGCGATGCCTTGCAGGAGCTTCCACGGGATGGTCTCGGGCATCATCGTGCGCGGCTCGGGCTCTTCCTCGCGCATGACGAACCACATCTCGGGCGGAAGATCGCGGCGCCCCGTGCGGCCCATTCGCTGCAAAAAAGAGCTGACGGTAAACGGCGCGTCGATCTGAAACGCACGCTCCAGACGGCCGATATCGATACCGAGCTCCAGCGTAGAGGTGGTGACGGTCGTTTGTGCCTGTTCCTCGTCGCGCATGAGCTCTTCTGCCGTCTCGCGCAGCGATGCCGAAAGATTGCCGTGGTGGATGAGAAAGCGGTCGGGCTCGTGCCGGCTCTCACAGTAGCAACGCAGCATGGAGCATACGGCCTCTGCCTCTTCGCGCGAGTTGGCAAAGACCAGGCACTTGCGGCCGCGGGTGTGTTCGAAGATATAGCCCATGCCGGGGTCGGCGTTGTCTGGTGCTGTGTCGGTGGGGCTGAGAAGCGCCTGCTCGGTCGCTCGCGGGATGTCGACTTCGCCCTCGGGGGCCGAGGAAGTTTGGCGGTCCTTGGGAGTGGCCTTGCCCCGTGCCCGCTCACGACGTTGACGGCGCTCCTCTTGTGTGAGCTGTCCGCTGTGACGCATGTCTTGGGCGCCGGCGGGCAGTGCCGCGGATGCC
>DXMX01000066.1:961-1919 GCA_019413955.1 Collinsella sp. | reverse complement strand
CTTGAGGACCTGTGCCCATGAATCCCCGTTGCTGTGCCTGGGGGCCCGAGTTGTAGAAGTGCTCCATGGAGATGCGCCACACGCGGCGCGGCTCTTCAAAGCGTGGGATAACGCAGTCGCGCCCCGTTCCCTGTGAGAGAAAGGCACCCGTGCGCTCGGGGTCGCCGATGGTGGCCGAAAGGCCAATGCGTCGAGGTTGCACGCCGGCCATGCGCGAGAGTCGCTCGATAAGGCAGAGCGTCTGCCCGCCACGGTCGCCGCGCATGAGCGAGTGGACCTCATCGATGACCACATAGCGCAGGTCGCAAAACATGCGCGGGATCGCCATGTGCTTATGGATTAAGAGCGCCTCGAGTGACTCGGGCGTAATCTGCAAGATGCCGTTCGGTTTTTTGATGAGCTTAGCCTTGTGCGACTGCGAGACATCGCCATGCCAGTGCCAGACAGGGATATCGGCCTCTTCGCACAGGTCATTGAGACGGACGAACTGATCATTGATGAGTGCCTTGAGGGGGCCAATGTAGAGGGCACCAACGCTTGCGGGCGGGTTCTCCCAAAACTCGGTCAGGATGGGAAAGAAGGCCGCTTCGGTTTTGCCGGAAGCTGTGGATGCCGTTAGGAGCACATTGTCTTGTGTGTTAAAGATGGCGTCTGCCGCCGCAACCTGGATAGAGCGCAGGCTCTCCCAATCGTGGGAGTAGATGAAGTCTTGGATAAACGGGGCGTAGCGGTCAAAGGCGTTCACGGGGCCTCCTCTCAAAAACGAATCTCTCAACGCGGCTGGCAACGGCTTGCTGCATTACAGTCTCAACGTTCGCCCAGATAAAACCTGCCAAAATAAACCTGTCCCTTTTTGGCAGGTTAGATGGTGAATTCGGCGAAGTTACGGTCGCCGCCTGCGGTGCCGGTGTCGCCTGTTGCTGCTGCCGGCACCAGCGCGTCGCCGCCGACGCTTTGC
>DXMX01000066.1:0-951 GCA_019413955.1 Collinsella sp. | reverse complement strand
CAGCAGCTCGGCTACGTTGGCGTCGGGGTTCTGGCATAGGATGTCGAGCAGCTCGATAAAGTCGCGAATGACTTCACGCGGCGTCAGATGTGTGTCGGCTCCCACACGACCGAACTCGATCTTGAGGAAGTCCACCAAGTCGTTCTCGGTAAGCGTGGGCGTCCAGCCAAAGTAGCCGGCGTGAATTTGCATGAGTTTTTCGATCAGCACCAGCAGCTCCTCGTAGGTGAGTGGCTGCAGACGGATGATGGGCGCGAGCATGTCCTTAAGGTCCTCGCGTGCAAAGCGGCCTTGAGCGAGTCGGCTGCGCAGGGCCTCGTAGGAGAACACGCCGCGGCGGCGGTCTTCGATGGAGGTTGGCGTGCCGCCCATGATCATGCCCAGGTACTGCGCCTTGCCCTGGAGTGTGTCGTTGTACATGGTCAGGATCTTCTCGTAGTTGTACTGGCGCGTGATCGCGTTGGGAATCTTATACAGATTCACGAGCTCGTCGATGAGCACCAACATACCCTTGTAGCCGCTGCAGACCAAAAAACGCGCGATGAGCTTAACGTAGTCGTACCAGTCGTCATCGCTGATGATGGTCGAGGAGCCCAGCTCGGCGCGAGCCTCGCTCTTGGTACGGTATTCGCCGCGGATCCATTTGGTCACGCGGCTCATGGCTTCTTCGTCGCCCTCGGATACGGCCGTGCGATAGCGGCGGAGCATGCGGGTGAAGTCGAAGCCGTGGACCATTTCCTCGAGCGGGGCCAGTTGGGCATTGACGACCGACTCGTCGACGTCGGCGTACGAGGCGACCCAGCGATCAAGAATAAGGTTGAGCGCACCGCCCTCGGGGCGCGTCTTGGTGGAGAGGTTGCGCACGAGCTCGCGATAGGTGGCGAGCCCCTGCCCCTGACCGCCCTGGAGGCGCCTCTCGGGGGAGAGGTCGGCGTCGGCCACCACAAAGCC
>DXMX01000065.1 GCA_019413955.1 Collinsella sp. | reverse complement strand
CTTTACCGAGCTGCCCGCCGCACTGGCGGAGTACGGCGCGAAGAAAGTCGCCATCATTGGTGGCAAGCGAGCCCTAGCTGCGGCGCTGCCGGGCATCGAGGCGGCGCTTGAAGGTACCGACGTCGAGATTCTGGAGACGCGCGTCTACGGCACCAACAGTACGCGCGCCAATATCGCCAAGGTCGTGAACTCCCCCGCTTGCCAGCAGGCAGACGTGCTTATCGCCTGTGGCGGCGGCAAGGCACTCGACACCGTCAAGACAGCGGCAATCGAGCTCAAGAAGATTGTCTTTACGGTGCCGACGATTTGCTCTAACTGTTCCGCCGCGACCGCCATTGCCGTCGTCTACAACGACGATGGATCGCTCGAGGGCTATTCGTACCCCAACCGACCGGCGCACATCTTCATCAATCCCAAGATCATCGCCGAGGCTCCGGCGGAGTACTTCTGGGCCGGCGTGGGCGACGCCCTGTCCAAGCAGCCCGAAGTCGAGTACGCCACGAGCGCCGGCGACCTGGAGCACACCGCCGGCCTTGGCCTGGCTCTTGCCCACACCTGTTCCGAGCCGCTGTTTACCTACGGTGTTCAGGGTCTTGAGGACGTTCGTCAGAATCTGTCGAGCGAGGCCGTCAAGCAGATCGCGCTCGACATCGTGGTCAACACGGGCTATGTCTCGAACCTGACCAACCAGAACGATTACTACTACAACTCGAGCGTGGCGCACGCGTTCTACAACGCCACCTGCAGCATTCCGCGTGAGGGCACCTACCTGCACGGCGAAGTCGTAAGCCTGGGCGTGCTGGTGTTGTTCGCCTACACGGGCGACACCGAGAACCTTAAGCGCTATGCTGACTTCAACAAGCAGATGGGGCTGCCCGTAACGCTTGAGCAGGTCGGGCTTTCCGAGACCGATATCCCTGCCCTGTGCGAGCACGCGCACGCCACCAACGAGTGGAAGCAAGGCAACCCGGAACCCTTCACCGACGAAAAATTCGCCGCCGCCATCAAGGCCGCCAACGCCTACGGCCACACGCTCTAGACCCAGGCCAAAACCACCACAAGGGAGCAGCACCTTTGTGGTGGTTTTTTATTGCTCCAGCATGCTGGGGTCGAACTCGCTAGCCGGGATCACGCGATAACCGTGGCGGAGCAGTAAATCAACGAAGACGCCGTTGCCCGCCGTAAGGGTGCCGCTGAATGTTCCGTCGTAGATGCGACCCGCGCCGCACGAGGGACTACGGTCCTGCAGGATGCACGCGGCGATCTCTTCCGGCCCGCCCGCCTGCTCGCACATATCGAGCGCTCGTTGGGCACCCAGGCGAAATTCGCGATCGACCGATATGCCCTCGCAGGTACGAACCTCTCCGTTCACAATCTCGGACGGCTTGCGCGGCGTGGGCAGGCCCCCAAAGACCTCAGGGCACACCAAGAGGACCTCGGTCCCTGTACGCTCGCAGGCCTCGACCAACTCGCGATGGTAGTTGTCGAGCCCGTTATACTTGCAGCTCTCGCCCATCAAGCAGGCGCTCACCACGATCTTCATTTCCATCCCTCTCAAGCAAAACGCCCCATTTGAGAAAGCTGCTCAAATGGGGCGTCGGCGTTTACTGGCTCGGCCGCGGCTTTACTGCTGCTTGGGCATCAGCGGATTCTCGCGCGTGAGGAGGTTCATGAACTCCTCGCCCGTGATGGTCTCCTTCTTATACAGATAACGAGCCAGCTCGTGGAGCTTAAACTTGTTCTCCTTCAGAATCTGCAAAGCGCGGTCGTGCGCATCCTCGATCAGCTTGGCGACAATCGCGTCCACGCGCTCGGCCGTACCGGGGGCGCAGGTGAGCGACGTGTCCTGATTGAGATACGCGTTCTGCACGGTACCGAGCGCCATCATGCCAAACTCGTCGGACATACCAAAGCGCGTCACCATATTACGGGCGAGCTTGGTGGCCTGCTCGATGTCGTTGGCGGCGCCGGTCGTCATCTCTCCAAAGATGAGCTCCTCGGCTGCGCGGCCACCGCAATAGACAGCGAGCTTGTCCAAGACCTCCTGGCGCGTCGTCAGGAAGCGCTCGTCCTCCTCGACCTGCATGGTATAACCAAGAGCACCGCTCGTGCGCGGCACGATGGTGATCTTCGTGACCGGCGCAGAGCCCTTCTGGCGAGCGGCAACGATGGCATGGCCGATCTCGTGATAAGAAACGACCTGCTTCTCGTGGTCGGACAGCACCGTGGACTTACGCTGTTGGCCGGCAATGACGACCTCCACCGACTCCTCGAAGTCGTCCTGGGTTGCACGCTTGCGACCCTCGCGAACGGCGCGCAGGGCGCCCTCGTTGATGATATTGGCCAGGTCGGCGCCCGAGGCACCGGGCGTGGCGCGGGCAATCGCGGTCAGGTCGATCGGCGACTCGGTCTTCACGCTCTTGGCATGCAGCTCGAGGATGTTCTTGCGGCCGGTCAGATCGGGCAACTCGACGGGGATGCGGCGGTCAAAACGACCGGGGCGCAGTAGAGCGGGATCGAGACTGTCGGGGCGGTTGGTTGCGGCAAGGACAACGATACCCTTATGGTTATCGAAGCCATCCATCTCGGTCAGCAACTGATTGAGCGTCTGCTCGCGCTCGTCGTTGCCGCTAAAGCCGCCGCCATCGCGCTTCTTACCGATGGTATCGATCTCATCGATAAAGACGATACACGGTGCCTTTTCCTTGGCCTGCTTAAAGAGGTCACGAACCTTAGCAGCGCCGCGACCGACAAACATCTCAACGAACTCAGAGCCCGAAATGCTAAAGAACGGAACACCGGCCTCGCCGGCAACAGCCTTGGCAAGCAGGGTCTTACCGGTACCCGGAGGGCCAACAAGGAGAGCACCACGCGGCAGCTTGGCGCCGATCTCCTCGTAGCGCTGCGGCTTCTCCAGAAAGTCGACGACCTCCTTGAGAGACTCCTTGGCCTCTTCCTGACCGGCGACGTCCTTAAAGGTCACGCCCACGTCCTTGGAGGCGATCACGCGCGCGCCGGACTTACCCAGTCCGCCGCCGCCAAAACCGCCGCCGCCAAAGTTCATCGACGGGCCGTCATCGCCCATAGCCTTCTTCATGCGGCGGTTGAGCCACCAACCGATGAGGAAGAAAATCGCCATGGGAAGAATGAGTGTGAGCAGGTAGTAGGTCATCAAACCCGAGTTTTTATCGGGAACGACCGACTCCAGCGAAGCGCCAGACTCAAGCACGCGATCGGTAAAGCCCGCGTCATTCGGCACACCGGTCGTCTTGTAGGCGATGTTCTCGTCCTCGCCCTTCTTGGTGTAATAAATCGAGTAATCGTCCGTGTTGTACTCGACCTTGTCGACGCTCTTCTTATCGAGCGCTTTGACAAACGTCGAGTAATCGGTCTTCGTAATCTGCTGCGTGTGACCGATGTTGGGGAACAGAACGGTCGAGAGCACGAGGTAGACGACGAAGGCGATGAGCACGTAGAGAATCATATTCCGTCTACGTTTGTTGTCATCCATCTCCATCTGCTTGAACTCCATCTACTGGGGTTGATAATGCTTTCTAGAATACCCAACCCGGACGGCGATAAACCGACGCCGGGCACGAAAGGACAGAGATGGCATCACTGTAAGTCGGCAAGGTTCAAATCTATACAGGCGACGGCAAGGACAAGACGACGGCTGCGCTGGGGCTCGCGCTGCGCGCGACGGGCTACGGGCTCGACGTTCTTAGGCTGCAGTTTGCCAAGAAACTGCACTGCGCCGAACACGATGCCGCGCCGCGCCTGGGGCTGCGCATCGTACAAGCTGACCGCGACACGCCCGAGGCTTGCGCCGCACAGATCATGGAGCTCGCATGCGAGCAGATATCACAGGTCGACGTTCTGATTTTGGACGAACTCGGCGAGGCCATGCGCCGCGGCTTCGTGACACGCGAGGATGTCGAAGCGCTGATCGCGATAAAGCCCGCCACCACGGAACTCGTGCTCACCGGCCGCGGGCTGCTGCCGTTGGCCGACCTCGCGGACTTAGTCACCGAAATACGTCCCATCAAACACTACTTCGACGAAGGCCTCCTAGCCCGCCAAGGCATCGAATACTAATTGATTCGTTTTCCGCCAACACCTACAGCTCATAAGGAAGTTGCGGTGGAATAGTACTTGTTTGACGGTCCGCAAGGGCTTTTCAGGAACTATTTCACCGCAACTTATCAGGGGTATCTGACGGATGAGCTAGGCGGTGGCGCGACCTAGCCAGTTGCCGCTGTGGTGGTAGATGGTGAACATGGTTGCGGTGATGAGCCAGGTTACGGGGTAAACCAGCAGTAGATGCTCGAGCGACGGATCGAAGGGCATGATCGCAAACACCCAGATCACCCTCAAGACAACGGTGCCAAAGATGGTGAGCATCATAGGCTGCAAACTCACGCCGGCGCCGCGGATGGAACCCGAGGCGTTCTCGATAATCGAGAAAATCGCATAGAACGGCGCAATGAAATGGAGGATAGTCGTGGTGTACGCCGAAATCGAAGCATCGTCGACAAACAAACGCGACAGCGGGCCCGAGAACACCAGCAGCACGGCAGACAGGCCACCAATGAGCATAAACGACAGCACGAGCGACGTATGGTAGCCCTTGCGCATGCGCTCGTAGTTGCGCGCGCCAAAGTTCTGCGCCGAGAACGTAGTGATCGATACGCCGAGCGCCTCGGTCACCATCCAGATAATGCCATCCAGGCGCCCAGATAGACCCCAAGCAGTCGTGACATCGGCGCCAAACGAATTAACCGACACCTGGATCAGCACGTTCGAGATCGAATAGGCAGCCGATTGAAAACCGAGTGGCAGACCACACGAGATCATACTCTTGCAAATATCGCGATCGATGCCGAGCTTAGATAGCGAAAGACGCCATGCACCCGGAGCGCGCAACATGCGCAACACAATCATCGTGGCGTTGGAGCAAATGGTCAGCGCCACCGCGATGCCGCAGCCCAGAGCCTCCATATGAAGCACGGCAACGAAGATGACATCCAGCACCGCATTAACAAGGCAGCCGGAAGCGATAATCACAGCAGGCCCGCGCGTGTCGCCCACGGCGCGCAGCAATGCCGTTCCCATATTGAGCAGCAGCGCCGCAACCATGGCGGCAAAATAGCAACGAGCATAGGCCACGCCCTCGGCCAATAGTTCATGCGGCGTGTTCATAAGCACCAGCATGGGCTCAACGAACACTATGCCAAGAATCGAGAAAACGATACCGCCCACCAGTGCGAGCGTCATGGCTGTATGGACCGAACGACTCAGTCGCTCATCATCGTGCTGGCCAAAATACTGACCGGTAATGACCGCGCAGCCGGCGCCGACGCCAACGCAAAAGCCAATGCAGAGCTCGGTGAGCACCATCGTGGCTTGAATGCCACCCAGCGCGAGCTTGCCGCCAAACTGGCCAACGATATACGTACCGATAAGCGTGTAGGCCTGCTGAAAAAACGAACTAAAAAAGATGGGAACGCACAGCGACAGCAATTGCTGCCAAATGACTCCTTGCGTTACATCAATAGCCGTAGATTTCTTAGCCACACGCCCTCCCCACACGCATACGTCAAACAGCAAAACAGCAATTTAAAACCAAAACCAAAACCAGCTTAGCACCGACTGGCGGCGACCGAAACACCCCGAATTAGAGCGCGGTGCGAAAAACTGCCTAGTGATACAAACCCGGCTGGTAGTGATACTCATTGCTCGCGTGCGGGCACAGCTGCCAAAAGGCGACGGCGCTCGCCGCGGCCACGTTAAGCGAATCGACCCCGTGCGCCATCGGAATGCGCACCGCGTGGTCACAGCCGGCAATGGTCTTGGCGCCCAAGCCGGCACCCTCGGTACCCATAAAGATTGCCAAGCGGTCAATCTCCTGCAGCACGGGATCGTCCAGCGATACGGAATCGTCCGTCAACGCCATAGCGGCACACGAAAAACCGGCATCGTGCAACGCGCTCAGACCATCATGCGGCCACACACGAGCCTCGCTGCCAATGCGCGTCCACGGCACCTGAAACACGGTGCCCATGCTCACGCGGGCCGAGCGACGATACAGCGGATCGCAGCACGTAGGGCTCACCAGAATTCCGTCGACATTGAGCGCGGCACCCGAGCGGAAAATCGCGCCGACATTGGTGTGATCGACAATACCCTCAAGCACGCACACGCGCACCGGACGATCCCCCGCCGCCTCGACGACGCCGCCCAAGAACTCATCAACCGGAATCTGACGCGGGCGACGGAACGCCGCCAGCGCGCCGCGCGTCACGTTAAAGCCCGTCAACTGCTCCATGAGCTCCATGGAGGCCACGAACACGGGAACCGGACCCGCTCCCTCGCGCACGACAAGCTGGTCAAACAGCGGCATCATCTGGTCGAGCCAGCGCTCGCCCAGAAGAAAGCTCACCGGCTCATATCCGGCGCGCACGGCACGCTCGATGACCTTGGCGCTCTCCGCAATATAGATGCCCTTTTGCGGCTCCAGCACGCAGCGAAGCTCACGCTCGGTCAGTCGCACGTAGGCATCGAGCCGCTCGTCCTCGAGCGAATCAATTCGCAGAACCTCAACGGCATCAGTCATAGCAGCCAGCCCGCACCCTTCTTTACAGCACATCTATACCAAACGAGGCGACGCTAAGCGCCGCCCCATGCATTCAATCAACCCGATGATACCGTTCACGCCAGACGATTTACGCCTCGATGCGACGATACGTCACGAACTCATAATCGACGCCCTCGTCACCCTCACCGGCGGCAATCGTCGCGACCCCGCTACGCTGCGCAATCTCCCACGCGGGATCGGCGTCCAAGTCGGGAAAGTACGTGTCCACGGGATGGACGCAGTGGTTATGAGTGACCTCGGCCTCCACGCAGTACGGCAAAAACTGCCGATAGACATCGCCGCCACCGATCACCCAGGCAACGAGCTCATCGGCAACCGCAGAGAGCGCTTCGTCAACGCTATGCACCACGTCGACGCCCTCGTGGGTAAAGCCCATATCGCGCGTAAGCACGATATTGCGGCGGTTCTTGAGAGGACGCCCGCCGGGAAAACTCAGCAGCGTCTTGCGTCCCATGATAACCGGGCAGCCCTTGGTGCAGGCAACAAAATGGCGCATATCGGCGCGATTGGACACCACCATGTCGCCCTCGCACCCAATGCCCCAATCGTCACACACGGCGACGATAGCAGATAGCTTACACGTCATGAGCACCACCTACACCGCAATGGGAATGTTCTTGACCTGCGGGCCGTGCTCATAGCCCTCGACGATCAGGTCATCGGTCGTAAACGCATAGAAGTCATGCACATCGGGGTTGAGCGTTACCTTGGGTGCCGCAAACTGCGAACGCTCGATAAGCTCGCGGACGATATCGACATGACGATCATAGATATGGGCGTCGGCGATCACGTGCAGCAGCTCACCGGGAATCATATCGACCGACTGCGCGACCATCATCAGCAAAATGGCGTACTGGCACACGTTCCAGTTGTTCGCGGCCAAAATGTCCTGGCTGCGCTGGTTGAGAATCATGTTGAGCGTCGGCTTGTCGTCCTGAGGACGCTGCGTCACGTTATAGGTCACGCTATAGGCGCACGGATAAAGGTGCATCTCGGACAGATCGCTAAACACGTACGTATTGGTCATAATGCGGCGACTATACGGCGTGTGCTTAAGGTCGTACAGCACACGGTCCATCTGGTCGAAGTCGCCCTCGACGTAATGGCTCTTCTGACCAATCTGATAGCCGTAGGCTTTACCGATGGAACCGGTCTCATCGGCCCACTCATCCCAGATATGGCTGTTGAGATCATGCACGTTATTGGACTTCTTTTGATAGATCCACAGAATCTCGTCCATGGCAGACTTAAGCGCCGTACGACGCAGGGTGAGCGCGGGGAACTCCTCGCGCAGATCATAGCGCGCCGTGACACCAAAGTTTTTAATGGTATAGGCAGTGGTGCCGTCCTCCCACACCGGACGGACCTTTTGGCCCTCGGTGGTGGTGCCATGGTCCAAGATATCGCGGCACATGGTTACAAACTGCTGATCAGCTTTGCTCATTGACCCTCCTGTCAGTCGCCTATAAGCGAGATTTATTGTAGCCCAGGCGCGCGAGTGTCGAATTGGACACTTAGTCCGGCACACGCAATGCACGGCAGCGCGGCTCCGCATGCGGCAACGAGGCATCTTAGCCTTTTTCTGACATATGACAGAAATGCCTTGCGCCCAACGACTAACGCGTTATCCTATTGTTGACATATGTCAGATAAGGAGTGTGCATGGCAGGAAGACGCGAAAAACTGCGCCGCGTCGGGATCATCCCCGAATACCGCGGCTTTACCCCCGATGGCCTGGCCAGCGGTGATGCCATCGACATGACCGTCGACGAGCTTGAGGTGCTGCGCCTGTGCGACCTGGAAGGTCTCAACCAAGAGGCGGTCGCCCAGCAGATGGGCATCGCCCGCGCAACGGTGGCGGCCATTTGCAGCCGCGCGCATCGCAAGGTGGCCGAAGCGCTGGTCAACGGACGAGCGCTCGTCATCGCGGGCGGCAATATCGCGTACTCCCCCATCGCCACGACGACGGCCGCATGGCCAGCAAAGGAGGTCGGCACCATGAGGGTGGCAACGACGTACGACAACGGCAACATCTTTATGCACTTTGGCCGCAGCGAGCAGTTCAAGATCTACGACATCCAGGATGGCAAGGTGCTCAACGAGCAGGTCGTAGGCACCGGTGGCACCGGCCACGGCGCCTTGGCGGGCCTGCTTGCCAACGGTGGCGTTGACACGCTCATTTGCGGCGGTATCGGCGGCGGCGCTATCAACGCGCTTGCCCAAGCCGGCATCACGGTCTATGCGGGCGCCCAGGGCAGCTGCGATGCCTGCGTCGAGGCCCTCATTGCCGGCACGCTCGCACAGAACGACGAGGCCACCTGCGACTGCCATGGCCATGACCACGAGCACGCCCATGAGCACGGCGAATCCTGTGGTTGCCACGGCCATCACGAGCACGAGGGCCACGAGGGCTGCGGCTGCCACTAACGGCAAGCATCTCAACGTCAACACGCTTCCGCGCGTGCGACAACCTGCGAACGAACGGCGAAGGCCGCCTAGAATACGATCCAGGCGGCCTTCGCCATACACGACTCAACCAGTCGTTATTTCTTATTGCGCATCTGCGCTTCCATCTGGCGCAGCAGGTCCATATCGGACTTGGGGCCGCCCGTACCCAGGCCGCCCATGCCGCCCAGACCCATAGCGTCCAGGCCAGGGATATTGGGCATGCGCATCTTCTTGCCCTTCTTGCCCTTTTTGCCCTTCTTGCCGCCGGCCTGAGCCTGATTGGCCATCGTGCGCATGCGGCCCATCATCTTGTTCATCTCGCCCCACTGCTTCATAAGGCTATTGACCTCTGTGGGAGTCACGCCGGCGCCCTTGGCAATGCGGGCACGGCGCTGGCCGTTAATGATGGAAGGACGCAGACGCTCCTCCTTGGTCATCGACATGATGATGGCCTCGTTCTTGTCGAAGATGCCCTCGTCCAGGTTGCCGCCCATCTGGTTGAGCGCACGCTGGCCGCCGGGGAGCATGCCCAGGATGCCCTTCATGCCGCCCATCTTCTTGACGGCCTTCATCTGGTCGAGCATGTCATTCATGGTGAAGCCCTCGCGCAGCATGCGCTCGGCGGCCTCGAGCTGCTCGGCATCGGCGGCCTCCTGGGCCTTCTCGATAATGCCGACAACGTCGCCCATACCCAGAATGCGCTTGGCCATACGATCGGGGTAGAACGGCTCAAGCGAATCGGGTTTCTCGCCCATGCTCACGAACTTGATGGGCTTGCCGGTCACCTGGCGCACGGAAAGCGCGCCGCCGCCACGAGCGTCGCCATCGAGCTTGGAGATGATCACGCCGTCAAAGTCGGTGCGCTCGGCGAAGGTCGAGACGACGTTGACGATATCCTGGCCGGTCATGGCATCGACGACCATCAGCACCTGATCGGGCTTGACAGCCTTCTTGATATCCACGGCCTCCTGCATCATCTGCTCGTCGATCTGCAGACGACCGGCGGTATCGACGATGACCACATCGCGCAGGTGGTCGACGGCCTCCTGGAT
>DXMX01000064.1:8548-10543 GCA_019413955.1 Collinsella sp. | reverse complement strand
GAAAATGGCGACCGCATTTTCCTTGGTTCCAACGAGGGCGGCATCCGCGGCGATATGCTGTATGCGCTGGATCGCTTTTCCATCGAGTATGTGAAGGGCTTCGATGTGGTTCATTCGGGCAACTATTGCTTTACCGAGCGCGAGCTGCCCAAGCTGAAGGCTGCGGGCGTCACGGTCTCTTTTGACTTTTCGGACGACTCCACCGACGAGTACTACGAGCAGATTGCGCCCTACGTCGATTTCGCTTTCTTTAGTGCGGCGGATGCCGCGAGTGAGGACGAGATTCGCGAGCGTCTGGCATGGGTGAAGGGCTTGGGTCCGCGTTTTGTGTCGGCTACGGCGGGCGCCGAGGGCTGCATTGCTTACGACGGCGAGCGTTATTACCGCCAGCTGGCTAAACCGGTAACGGACATGAAGGACACCATGGGGGCGGGCGACTCGTTCCTCACCTCGTTTTTGATGTGCTATCTCGATTCCGCCAAGCGTGGTGAAGATGGCGCCGAGGCCATCGAGCGCGCGCTCGACTTTGCTGCCGGGTTTGCCTCGACCGTGTGCGGCATGGAAGGTTCTTGGGGCCACGGAGCACCAATCGTCGAATAGCTTAAGAAAGCGTACGGCGGTCTGGCTATGAGGCCTTGGACAGCCGATGCAAAACAATAAGCGAAACGCGAAAAGGGGGCTCGCCATGTGGTGGGTCCCCTTTTGAACATTGGAGAAGACCATGGGTATTAAAGCGTGTGCGGCTGGTTTTTGCTGTGCGGACGTCTATCAAAACATCGGCGTGTTCTATCCGACTGGTAATGGCATTGACTGGGGTATCCATCTTGCACGATTGGGCGTTTCGGTATCCGCCGTGTCGGTTGTCGGCAAGGACGAGTACGGAGACAAGATGAGAGAGGCGCTGGCCGCCGAGGGGTTTGATATCTCTCATCTGCGGGTGGAGGATGGCGACACCTCGGTGATGCTCATGGCATTGAAAGACGGCGTCGATCGCGTGCATCTCGAGGCAATCGATGGCGTAATGGAGACATATCGTCCGAATGAAGATGACCGGGCGTTTATCCTAGAGCATGACATCATTCATACCGACCTGTTTGGCAATTGTTTGGACCTCCTGCCCGAGTGGCATGATGCGGGCAAGACGGTGGTTATGGACTTCTCGGTGTTCAGCCAGGATCCCGAATATGCCTGCGAGAATCATTTTCCCTACGTTGACTACGCATTTATGTCGTTTGAAGATGACACTCCGGAGCTGCGGGACTGGGTACGTCACGCGCAGGAATTGGGGCCGCGCGTTGCGGTTGCCACGCTTGGCGAGAAGGGAAGCATTGCCTATGACGGTGAGCGCTTCTATGAGTGCGGGATCGTGCCGGCGGAGAAGGTCGTTAATACCGTGGGTGCCGGCGACTCGTATATCGCCGGGTTTACCAAGGGCGTGATCGATGGCCTTGATATTCCGGCGTGTATGAAGGCGGGCGCTGAGCTGTCGTCCCGAGTGATTGGTTCGTTTGAGCCGTACTAGGGTCAAATGCCTGGAAAGGAGTACGAAATGGTTATCGACATGTTGGTCCATCCTATGCTCTACGGCGAGATCTGTACGCCGGGTGATGAGCCTGATGGATTCGGTTTTTGGTCACGAGAATTTGGTATGGGGCATATGGGCCCCATGGATTGGGATGAGCTTCAAGTCGAGATGGACGTCTGCGATGTGCAGAAGAGCGTGCTCATGCCGCTCGATGTAACCACGGCATGCGGAGGGCACTTTGGCACCAATGACCAGATTGCCATGCTGGTTGCCGCACATCCCGATCGTCTGTGGGGATTTGCGAGCGTAGACCCGCAGGTGAGCGGTGCCACAGACGAATTGGAGCGCGCCTTTACCGAGTTGGGGGCAAAGGGGCTTTGCCTGCATCCTGCAAAGCAGGGTTTTGCCCCCGATGATGCTGTGGCCGAGCCGCTTTACGAACCTGTCTCTTATACACATCTGACGCTGCC
>DXMX01000064.1:6982-8538 GCA_019413955.1 Collinsella sp. | reverse complement strand
CTGTGCGAGCGCTATAACAAGCCGGTGGTTTTCCATGCCGGTATGTCTTGGGAGCCGGGCGCAGAGCTCTCGCGCAGTAACCCGCTTGCATTTGAGCACACAATCGCAACGCATCCAAATGTGCGTTTTAGTTTGACCCATTTTGGCTGGCCCTGGGTGCGCGAGACCGTGGCGATGCTGCTCAAGTATCCCAACTGCTACGCGGACACCTCTATCACTTACATCGATTCGCCCGAGGAGATGATGCAGCGTCTTTTCACGGTCGATATGGGGCCGCTGTGGTATGAGCGCGCGCTATCGCACCAAGTGATGTTCGCCAGCAATACGCCGCGCTTCCGTGCATTCAAACTCAAGCGGGCGCTCGATACCGTGCCCATGCGCGATGATGCGCGAGAAAGGCTCTACTGGGGTAATGCCCTGCGTTTTCTTGAAGGGGATGAGTGAACATGGTGACGCTCGAGACATTGAGCTATCTATCGACTGCTCCGGACCAGTTCATCGATATTACCGAGGACGTGCACGCTGCCATCGAACGCAGCTCGGTGACCAATGGCTTGGCGGCGATTATTTTGTCGCATACGACCTGCGGAATCGTGGTAAACGAGGGGCTGCCCTGCGTGGAGACGGATCTTATGGAGACGCTTGATCGCATCGCCCCACTCGATGCCCCCTATGCGCATGCACACTTCCTGCCGAGCTATGGAGCCACCGGTAACAACTCCTGTGGGCATATCAAGAGCATGATTTGTGGAAACAGTTGCTTCTTTCCCGTCCAAGATGGCCACATCGTGTGCGGAAGTGCCCAGAACATCTATCTTGCGGAGTTTGACGGTCCGCAGAAGCGAAAAGTGTACGTCGAGGTGCTGGGGGAGTAACGTCCCTGCAATAACCCTATGAAGGAGCACGTTATGTCGTTTCTAACTTCGATGTTCAAGAACGAAAAGCCGGTTATCGGAATGCTGCACCTGCGTCCTCTGCCGGGCGATCCGCTGTATTACCCGGGCGGAAGCGTATCGCAGGTCGTGGAAGCCGCCAAGCGCGATCTCGAGGCGTTGCAGCAGGGCGGTGTCGATGGCATTTTGATTACCAATGAGCTCTCGATGCCCTATGAGCAGCATGTTTCTCCCTCAACCCTTGCATCGATGGGCTATGTAATCGGGGCTCTGTCCCATGATCTGTCGACTCCTTGGGGAGCTGAGGCAATTTACGATGGTGATGCCACAATCGAGCTGTGCGCTGCCGTCGACGCGCAGTTCACGCGCTGCAATTTTTGCGGTGCCTGGGCCGGTGATCTCGGGCTGATTAACCGAGATTTCGCGCACACCATGCGTCGCAAGGCGGCGCTGCGCTTGGACGACCTCAAGCTTTTTCACTTCATCACGAGCGAGGGGGAGGTTTATCTCAACGACCGCACGACTGCGGACATTGCCGATTCACTTCTCTTTAATTGCCTACCGGATGCGATGGTCATCGGCGGTTCGGCTGCCGGTCGTGGCGCTTCGGGCGAGCTTGCCGATGAGGTCCGCGATCGTGTTGGCGAAGTGCCTGTGGTATGT
>DXMX01000064.1:4843-6972 GCA_019413955.1 Collinsella sp. | reverse complement strand
CACGTGCTTAAAGCGCGACGGAAAGCTGGATGCCCCGGTTGATGTTGAGCGGGTGGTTCGTTTTATGGCTGCCGCTCGTACGGCGCGAGGGGAGTAGGCACCTATGGCGCTCTATCTGGGTATTGATATTGGGACAAGCGCCTCTAAAGGCGTTTTAATCGATGATCGATGCAACATCGTTTGCCAAGCCTCTTGTGGACATGAGACGGACAACCCGTGTGATGGATGGTACCAGCATGATGCTGAGGCAGTTTGGTGGGGCGATTTTTGCCGCTTGTCGCGCGAGCTGGTGATGCGATCGGGGGTTAACGCGGCGCAGATCGGATGCGTGGGCCTTTCCGCATTGGGTTGCGACTGTGTGCCGGTCGATACCGAGTGCAACGCGCTGGCGCCCGCGATTTTGTATGGAGTCGATGCACGTTCGAAGCCGCAGATTGACGAGCTCCTTTCCGAATATGGGTCAGGTCGCGCACGCGAACTTTTCGGGCACGATCCCTGCTCATCAGATATTGCTCCTAAGATCTTATGGTTTAAGGAGAATATGCCCGAGGTGCACGAACGTGCCGCGAAGTTCCTGACGGCATCATCGTTTCTATGCGCAAAGTTGACGGGGCGTTTTACGGTGGACCGTTACTTGGCGGAGGATTTTCTTCCCCTATACGACCGCTACACTTGGAGGGTTGATGCTCGGGAATGTGCTCGTTTCTGCCGGCCTGACCAGATGGCGGAGGTAATGTCGGCTACCGATATTGCCGGGGTGATTACGCAGCGCGCGGCTGAGGCGACAGGGCTCGCGGCAGGGACACCTGTCTTAGTGGGAACGGGCGACTCTGGTGCCGAGGCCATTTCGACGGGTGTATTTCGTCCCGGCGATATGATGGTTCAGTTGGGGAGCACGGCGTATTTCATCTACCTAGCTGATCATATGGTCGATGATGCCCGCCTGTGGCCAGGGACGTTTATCATTCCCGGAACTTACGGGATCTGCGCGGGGACCAATACGGCGGGTGCACTCACATCGTGGCTGCGCCAAGAGCTGTATCGCGACGCCGTGGAGGCCGAGGGCCACGGTGGCCCCGATGCATATTCGGTCATGGCGCATGATGCCGCCGATGTGGCGCCGGGTGCCGATGGGCTCCTGTGCCTGCCGTACTTTGCGGGGGAGCGTACTCCGCTCAACGATCCCGAGGCACGTGGCGTCTTCTTTGGCCTGACCGGAAGGCATACGCGAGCCCATATGGTTCGCGCCGCCTTGGAAGGCGTCGCGTATACCGTTGCATCCCATGTCGACATTATCGAGCGAGAGCATGGACTGCCAATTGGGCGCATTATGCTTGTCGGAGGTGGAACCAAGAATCCAGTTTGGATGCAGGCTATCGCCGACGTATGCGGGCGCGAGGTCTCGGTTGCCAAGGTTACGGTGGGCGCATGCTTCGGTGATGCCATCATGGCAGCTCTCGCAGGTGGCGCCTATGCATCATGGGATGAACTCGCCCAAGTCCTTGGCGTTGCACAAACAATCGTGCCCGATATGGATGCCCACGAGCTATATGCGTCGCGTCGTCATATCTTTGACGAATTGTATGCACGCAACCGTGATCTCATGCACGAATTGGTGTAATGCTGCCGAATTGTACTGCCTGCCAATAGGGACTGCGTTGTGCGATTCGCATGTCCCTTGGCATTTTTGCCCACAGGGGTTAGCGAAGGTCAAAAACAGAGTGCGCATTTGCTAAAACTACCGACTCGATGCGCTTTGCGTCACAGTTTTTGAGTGAGGCGATGTGTTCCGAGGTCCTTGCGAGCGATCTGATGAGCGATTGCACACTTGTTTCTGTGTTTGGCTCGGCCGGCGCATCGGTCTCGAGCAGTAGACGGTCGAGTGGAATCTGTCGGGCATATTCGCGACCGCGCTTTGTGGCGAGCATACGCTCGTTCACGGAAAAATAGCAGCCTGCGTTTCGCGCACGGACGAACTCGTTCGAGGTACCGCTAAACCAGTGAAAGATGACGGCGGGGGAGTTGGGGCTTGGGGTGAGCAATCCATATGACTCAAGGGCGTCCAGTACGGTTCCTGCCGAACGAACAGCGTGAATTGATATCACGCGCCCAGCAAGAGGGTGCTGCAC
>DXMX01000064.1:0-4833 GCA_019413955.1 Collinsella sp. | reverse complement strand
GATTTCAGCGTTGCCACATCGTCCGTCGGCGAGCCACCAGGGATGGAGGCCGATGCCGGCAAAGATATTTGAACGGCCGCAGACGCGCTTCTTGGCGCGTGCAAAGTCGTGCGGATCGACGCCGCAGTCAAATAGAATCAGGCCCAGCGCCGTTGCCTCACCGGCAACGGCGTCCGGGTGAGCCATTTGATCAAGATGGCAGTGTGCATCAAATAACCGGGGCTCCATCTCGGCGCGCTCCGCTAGTCTAGGCGCTGGCCATCGGCGCGCACGCGCTCGGTGCCGCGGCCACTGATCTGACGGATAACCTCGCCGGCGATCATCTGGCCCATGATGGGCGGCATAAAGCTGGCGGTTCCCAGCTCGGTGCGCTCGTGGATGTTGGAAGGATCGCGGGGCTGTGTCTTAACCGATTCCTCGCAGCTAAACAGTACGTGTAGGCTCTTGATTCCGCGCTTCTTACATTCTTTGCGCATAATGCGGCTCATGGGGTCACGTACCGTATCGAAGATGTCGGCAAAGCGGAGGCACTCGGGATGGAGTTTGTTGGCCCCGCCCATGGAGCTAACCAAACGGATGTCATGGTCCTGAGCATATTTGGCAATGGTGAGCTTGGCCGAGATGGTGTCGATGGCGTCGACGACGTAGTCGAGCTTGCCACCCGTCTGCTCCAAAACGCCCGCGAAGAACTCGTCGATGTTGTCGCTCAGCAGGTATTCGGTGCGCTTGATAACGCTGGCGGCGGGATTGATGTCGTGGATCATGGCTTCCATCACGTCAACCTTGCGCTTGCCGACGGTGCTGTGAAAGGCGATGGCCTGTCGATTGATGTTGCTGGGCGCGACGATATCCTTGTCCAGAATCACAAAATGACCGATGCCGCCGCGGACAAGTGCCTCGCAGCAGTTAGAGCCCACGCCTCCGCAGCCGAGCACCAGCACCGTGGCGTTGGCGAGTCTATCGAGTGCCTCACGGCCCATGATGATCTCGAGTTTGGTGTCGCGTGTCTCGACGAGAGCAGCGGTTTCGGTCATAGACATCCTCCGATGGGGAAGCGAATCGTGTTTTAGCTATCACCATTATAGGTATTATCGCGATTCCATTTGAGCCCTAGGGGCTTGTTGAAATGAGGCAAGGATTCGCATAAGATGAAGCAGATGGCACCCGTTGCAGCGGGTTGGCCAACTCCCAAACACGTTTGTAGCGTGAGAAGTGGCCGTCTTCGCATTACGCGGGGGCGGCTATTTCATTCGACTTCCTATGTGGATGCCGAGTTCCACAGCCGCGATTACAAGCAATAACAACGTCAGGACATTATCAATACTCATAGTCCATCTCCTTCTTGGGAAGAGGGAGCTGGCCCATCTGCTTCTGGACCCATTGTATCTAAAAACGAACGAATGTTCTATACAGAACATTGCTATTAGATAATTAGACAAACATCTAAATAATGAGTATAGTGTGCACGTCGCGAGAGATAGCGAGAGGAGGTTCTATGCCGGGAGAGGGTTTTAAGGCGCTGGCCGATCCAACGCGACGGCGCATTTTGGAGTTGCTGCGCGAGGGCAATTGTACGGCCGGGGAGCTTGCCGAGCATTTTGACATTAGCAAGCCGTCATTGAGCCATCATTTGGCGACGCTCAAAAACGCCGGGCTGGTGACCGACGAGCGCCATGGCCAAAACATCGTTTACAGCTTAAACACCACCGTCATGCAGGACTTGATTGGCTGGTTTATGGGCTTTACAAACACGGAAGGTGATAAGGATGAATAACGAAAACAAGGGCATTCACCCCACGGGGGTATCGTCGCGCGTGTGGATTGCGCTGGTCGTTCTGTGCGTCGCCAATGTCGTAGCGCACCTCATGGTGATGCCGAGCCTGCCGGCGCAGATTCCCACGCACTGGGGCGCGAACGGCGCCGTCGATGGTTGGGGTCCTAGCTGGATGGCCTCCGCGCTCGGCGTGCTGCCTCTGGCGCTTCTCGCAATGTTCTGCGTGGTGCCGCGCATCGATCCCAAAGGTGAGGCATATCGAACCTCGGGCAAGTTCTATCAGGGCTTCGTAATCGCCTTCACCTTGTTCATGTGCGCCATAAGCTGGCTGGGAGAGCTTACGGTCTGGGGCGTGGTGCCGGCGGTCGGTTCGGTCAACGTGCTGATTTCCGGTGCTATCGGTTTGCTGTTCATCGGCGTAGGCAACTACTTGCCGCGTGTGAAGCAGAACTATACGCTCGGTATCAAGACGCCTTGGGCGCTTGCCGATCCCGAGAACTGGCGCCGTACGCAGCGTTTTGGCGGCGCCTGCTTTATGGTGCTGGGTGTTGGTTTGATTGTGATGGGCGTGGCGGGTAGCGTGCTTTGCGGTTCTGGCGTTTGGTTCAGCTGGAGCTGCCTACGTCTATTCGTATCTGCTGTGGCGCAAATCGCAGCGAGCCGCTCGTTAAGGTTGCGGAAAACTAGCGTACGCAGTTCATAGTATGTTCCGGGGGACTTTTCCCAGGTAGTATTAGGGGGTGTGGGCAACCATGCCCCTTTTTCGTTACGTTTCAGAGCTGATTTCCTCATTTCGTTTCTACTAAAGCGAAACAAGAATAGGGAAACGGCAGGTAGAAAGGATAAAACAGGCAAATGGCAGAGTTTATCTACCAGATGTATCAGGCTCGCAAGGCCCATGGCGACAAGGTGATTCTTGACGACGTGACCCTGAGCTTCTATCCCGGTGCCAAGATCGGCGTCGTGGGCCCCAACGGCATGGGTAAGTCGACCCTGCTCAAAATCATGGCCGGCATCGAGGAAGTCTCCAACGGCGACGCCAGGCTCACCCCCGGCTACACCGTAGGAATCCTGCAGCAGGAGCCGCCGCTCGATGACGACAAGACCGTCATCGAGAACGTGCGCATGGCGTTTGGCGATATGCTTGCCAAGGTCGATCGCTTCAATAAGATCGGCGAGGAGATGTGCGACCCGGACTGCGACATGGACGCCCTCATGGCCGAGATGGGCAAGCTCCAGGACGAGATTGATGCCGCCGACGGCTGGGATATCGATTCCAAGCTCGGTCAGGCCATGGACGCCCTTCAGCTGCCCGATTCTGACATGCCGGTCAACGTGCTCTCCGGCGGTGAGCGCCGTCGCGTGGCGCTGTGCAAACTGCTGCTCGAGGCTCCCGACCTGCTGTTGCTTGACGAGCCCACCAACCACCTGGACGCAGAGTCGATCCTGTGGCTCGAGCACTTCCTGCACAACTACCAGGGTGCGGTCCTTGCCGTCACGCACGACCGCTACTTCCTGGACAATGTCGCCGAGTGGATCTGCGAGGTCGACCGCGGCCATCTCTACCCCTACAAGGGCAACTACTCCACGTATCTGGAGACCAAGGCCGCCCGTATCGAGGCACAGGGCAACCGCGACGCCAAGCTCGCCAAGCGCATGGAGGCCGAGCTCGAGTGGGTGCGCAGCTCGCCCAAGGCCCGTCAGGCCAAGAACAAGGCCCGTCTGGCCCGCTACGAGGAGATGGAGGCTGAGGCCCGCGCAAGCCAGAAGCTCGACTGGACCGACATCCGCATTCCCGTTGGACCGCGTCTGGGTAACAAGGTGCTCGAGGCCCATCACCTGCACAAGGAATTCGACGGTCGCGTGCTCATCGACGACCTATCGTTCACCCTGCCGCGCAACGGCATTGTGGGCGTCATCGGCCCCAACGGTGTGGGCAAGACCACGCTGTTCAAGACCATCGTGGGCCTGGAGCCGCTGACTTCGGGCGAGCTCGAGGTGGGCGAGACCGTCAAGATTTCTTACGTCGACCAGAACCGTTCCGGCATCGACCCCGATAAGAACCTATGGGAGGTCGTCTCGGACGGCCTGGACCACATGATGGTCGGCGAGACCGAGGTTCCGAGCCGCGCTTATGTGGCGAGCTTTGGCTTTAAGGGCCAGGACCAGCAGAAGCGCGCTGGCGTGCTCTCCGGCGGCGAGCGCAACCGTCTGAACCTGGCGCTTACGCTCAAGCAGGGCGGCAACCTGCTGCTCCTCGACGAGCCCACGAACGACCTCGACGTCGAGACGCTTTCCTCGCTCGAAGCGGCGCTGCTCGAGTTCCCGGGCTGCTCGGTGGTCATTAGCCACGATCGTATGTTCCTGGACCGCGTTGCCACGCACATTCTGGCGTGGGAGGGCACCGACGAGAATCCGGGCAACTGGTATTGGTTCGAGGGCAATTTCGAGGCCTATCAGGCCAACCGCATCGAGCGCCTGGGCGAGGACGCAGCCCAGCCGCATCGTATCCACCGTAAGCTGACGCGCGACTAGATCGTTACGCGGTTTTCCAAACCGCGTAACTGCTCGACGCTGCGCGGGTCGCAAGCACCCCATCTTGCCGTTCAAGCCGTCGCTCGCGTACCGAAGTACGCGTCGCTCCTCTTTCACGGCAACCTGGGGCACTTGCGGCCCGCTCGCTGTTGGTTACGCAACATCAACAAATAAAAACGGCTCAAATCCTGATTTGGATTTGAGCCGTTTGTCGTTACTGCTCGGGTTCTTCGACTTTATCGATGGCCCAGGTGGATCCGAGACCACCGGTGGTGTTGCGGCGGATGCGCACGGCAACCTCGCGACGCTCGCCGGCCTGCGTGTAGCGCAGGGGGAAGCTTGCGCGGTTTCGCGCGGCCTCGATGGTACCGCGCTCGCGGGCGATCCAGTAGTACTCGCCGACGATGCCGAGGGTATCGGCGCCGTAGGGGAGATAGGTCGACAGCTGGTGTAGCAATGGACCGGGGCAGAAGACCTCGGTTGCGAAATCGATGGGGAAGTCCTTGGGGATGGCGGGCGCTGCG
>DXMX01000063.1:10156-10860 GCA_019413955.1 Collinsella sp. | reverse complement strand
TCAATGGTAGAGCACGCGGCTGTTAACCGCGCTGTTGTAGGTTCGAGTCCTACCCGGGGAGCCAGGTTGTAAAACCCGTCGCTTATGCGGCGGGTTTTTTCATGCCGCGACCACTTGACTCGAACGTTGCCATATCAACATTTCGTGTCGAGGATGTAATCCCGCGACCCACCACCTCAACATGGCGCGGTCGTTGTAGAATATTGCAATGATTGCTCCCACGACATGGTGCCGCGAGCACCAGATAAGGAGATTCTTGTGTCTGAGACCATTAACGGCAGCCTGAGCGTCTCGAACGACGTTATTGCCGATATTGCCGGTTATGCCGCGATGACGTGCTATGGCGTCGTTGGTATGGCTGAGCAGCTCCAAGGCGCCGAGAGCGTGCGCCTGCTTGCCGGTCAGCGCCTCCGCAAGGGCGTGCTTGTCTCCGCCGACGAGAACGGCCTTACGGTCGATCTTCACGTCGTGCTCGAGAACGGCGTCAACATGAAGTCCGTCTGCCACAATCTTTCGAGCTCCGTTGCCTTCACCCTGCAGGAGATCGCCCAGATCGATCCCGCCAGCCTTAAGATCGGCATTCACATCGACGCGCTCAAGAGCCGTCTGAACTAGCATCCGAAAACGGAGATTCAAATACCCATGATTGCAAAGACCATTCGCACCTGTTTTCCGATCGCTGCGGCTGCTGTTTCCGACAAGGC
>DXMX01000063.1:1116-10146 GCA_019413955.1 Collinsella sp. | reverse complement strand
GATATGGAGGCCATCGCCGGCGCCATCACCCACGGCTCCCTGATGGGTGCCCGCGGCAACTCCGGCGTCATCACCTCTCAGATCCTGCGCGGCGTGGCCGAGGGTCTCGTCTCTGCTGATGAGCCCATCACGTCCGCCAACATCGCCTATGCGTTCCGCCGCGCCGTCAAGGTCGCCTTCCAGGCCGTCCGTAAGCCCATCGAGGGCACGATTCTCACGGTGCTGCGCGATGTCTCGACCAAGGCCGACGAGTGCGAAAAGAAGAAGTTCTCGGCCGAGGACGCGCTCGATGCCATCGTCGTCGAGGCCTACCAGTCCGTCGCTCGCACGCCCGACCTGCTGCCCGTTCTGAAGGAGAACGGCGTGGTCGACTCCGGCGCCTTTGGCTTTGCTATTTTCCTTGAGAACTTTGTTGCCGCCGCTCTTGGCCGCAGCACCGTGGTCGAGGATTTCTCCGCCACGTTTGATTCCGCTGGCTCTGCCCGCGACGCGGCCCTCAATCGCGTTGAGATCGAGGCCAACGACGACTGGGAGGGCTCGGAGTTCCGCTACTGCAACGAGTTCCTCTTTAAGGCTGACGCTCCCTTTGACGAGGATGAGTGCCTTAAGTTCCTGGGTTCCATGGGCGACTGTGAGCTACTCGTGGGCGCCTACCCCGATTACAAGATCCACGTGCACTCCAACACCCCCAACCTGGTGCTCGAGCACATGCTTCAGCTTGGTCAGATCTACGAGGTCTTTATCCACAACATGGAGATGGAGGCCCACGACCGTACCGCCAAGATTCATGAGGACCAGGAAAAGGCCGCCGAGCCCGCCAAGGCGCTGGGCTTTGTCGCCGTTGCCGCTGGGTCCGGCGAGGCAGACATCCTCAAGTCCCTCGGCGTCGACGTGATCGTGTCGGGTGGTCAGACCATGAACCCCTCGACTGCAGACCTGCTGGGCGCTGTTGACCAGGTCAACGCGACCTCGGTCATCATTCTGCCCAACAACGGCAACATTCGCATGGCCGCTGAGGCCGCTGCCTCAGCCTGCACCGACAAGAAGGTCGCCGTCGTTCCCACCAAGACCGTTCCGCAGGCCTTCTCCGCGCTGTTCGCGGTCCTGCCCGATTCCGAGCTCGAGGATGCCGTCGCCGCTATGGTCGACGCCATCAGCGAGGTCCGCGATGGCGAGGTCACCCGCGCCGTGCGCGACTCCAGCGCCTCCGACGGCTCGCCGATTCACTCCGGTGACGTCATGGGCATCATTGCCGGCTCCATCGATGTGGTCGGCTCTGACGTGAAGCAGGTCACGCTCGATTGCATCAACCGCATGCAGGAGGAAGAGGAGGGCGATGCGCTGACGATTCTGGCCGGCGAGGAGCTGTCCGATGAGGCCTTCCAGGAGATCGTCGACGCTATCGAGGAGGCTCAGCCCGATCTGGAGATCGACGCCCATCGTGGCGAGCAGCCGCTCTATCCCGTGATCTTCTCGATCGAGTAGGCAACTGCCCATGTCCGAGCTGTGCTCCGTGCCGCGCGTCTCGGAGCGCTTTGCCCAGAGCAATGCGCTCGACGAGGATATCGCGCGACTCAAATATGTTTCGGGTAAACGTGAGGAGGCCCTTCGCCGTCTGGGAATTCGGACGGTGGGGGACCTCCTTCTCCATATCCCTCATCGATACCTCGACTTTACCCGTTCTTGGTCTATCGAGATGGCGCCCATCGGTACCGTGTGCACCATCATCGCCACGGTCGACCGTATCGTCCAAAAGCAGCCGCGTCCGCGCATGCAGGTGACTGAGGTCTCACTCGTTGACGAGACGGGCGTGCTGCAGGTCGCCTTTTTCCGCCAGCCCTGGATTGCCCAGCAGCTTAAGCAGGGCGACCGCCTGGCCGTGATGGGCAAGGTCGAGTTTGCCTACGGTTTTAAGCAGATGGCCTCGCCCCACTTTGAAAAGCTCGAGGACGGGCGCGCCGCAGGCACCATTCTGCCGGTCCATTACGTGAGCGATGGCGTGAGCCAGGCGTGGATGCGCCGCATCGTAAGCGGCGCGCTCGAGGTCGTCGGCAATCCGTTCGATCCGATTCCCGCGCCGTTGCGCGCAAAGCGGAAGCTCATGAGCAATGCCCGCGCGTTGCGTTCGATCCATTTTCCATCGAGTATGGCCGAGCGCGATATCGCGCGCGCACGGCTTGCCTACGAGGAGTGTCTCTACCTGCAGCTGGCGTTGCGTCTGCGCAACGACGGCGGCCTGGTCGATGTGGTGCCCTATGCCCACACCGCGGGCGAGCACCTGGCCGCGCTCAAGCAAGCCCTGCCGTTTTCGCTGAGCGACGAGCAGGAGGCCGCGTTCCAGGATATCCTGCGCGATATGTGCGATGACGGGCGCGTGATGAACCGCCTGCTGTTGGGTGATGTCGGTACCGGTAAGACCGCCGTTGCCGCCTGCGCACTGGCTTTGGCTGCCGATAGCGGCACGCAGGCCTGCGTTATGGCGCCCACGGGCGTGCTGGCGCGCCAATATGCCGATAAGACTGGCCCTCTGCTCTCGCAGGCCGGCATTTCCTGGGCGCTTCTGACGGGTGCCACGCCGGCTGCAGAGCGCGAGCGCATCCATGCACAGCTGGAATCGGGCGAGCTTAACGTGCTCTTTGGCACCCACGCGGTGCTTTCGGATAACGTTGCGTTCAAGCATCTATCGCTCGTGGTCATCGATGAGCAGCACCGCTTTGGTGTGGGCCAGCGCAACGCCCTGCGCGCGAAGGGCCCCGGTGCCGATCTGCTCGTTATGACGGCAACGCCCATCCCGCGTACGCTGGCGCTTTCGGTCTACGGGGATCTGGATACGAGCATCATCCGCCACCGGCCTGTTCCGGGTGCCGGTGTGACCACACACGTGCTCACCGAGTCGAGCCGCGACCTCGCCTATGGCGCCATTCGCGAGGCGCATGAAAAGGGTCAGCAGGCCTACGTGATTTGCCCGCTCGTGGAGCCGGGCGATTCGGCCGATGAGCTGGAAGACGTGCCCGGTATTGCCCGCGACGACGAGGGCCGCGTGACGGTCCCCGTGCCGCTTCACGATACGGCAACCGAGCTCGACCGACTGCGTCTTGCGTTGCCGGGGCTTACCGTCGAGCGCCTTCACGGCCGTATGCCGGCGGGGGAGAAGGATCGGGTCATCGATGCCTTCAAGCGTGGCGAGATTGACGTGCTCGTCTCGACTACGGTGGTCGAGGTGGGCGTCGACGTGCCCAATGCTACCGTCATGGTTATCGAGAACGGCGAGCGCTTTGGTTTGGCTGCCTTGCACCAGCTGCGCGGTCGCGTGGGCCGTGGCAGCGTGTCGGGCACGTGCCTGGTCATGACGCACTCCAAGGGCAACGGCGGCGCGTCGGCGGCACAAGACCGCCTGCAGTCGCTCGAAAAGACCTCGGACGGTTTTACGCTCGCCCAGATGGACCTGCGTCTGCGTCACGAGGGCGAAATCCTGGGGTACCGCCAGCACGGCGGCGTGACCTTGCGCTTTGTCGATCTGGATGCCGACGAGGAGCTGATCGAGTGGGCCCATTTGGACGCGGTCGAGCTCTTGCGGTATGCTTGCACCCTTGACTCCGTGGCGACGCGCCCCCTGCGCGATGCGGTCGCCATGCGATATCGACACATATTTAAGGAGGTCAGCGGAGGATGAGAATCATCGGCGGCGAATGGCGCGGTCGTAAGATCGAGGAGCCCCGTGGTCGCGATGTTACCCGCCCCACGACTGATCGCGTACGTGAGGCGTGCGCATCTATGGTCATGTCGGCATTCGACTTCGATCTGGACGAGGTTCGTGTGCTGGACGCCTTTGGCGGCTCCGGCGCCTTAGGGTTAGAGATGCTCTCTCGTGGGGCCCGCTCGCTCACGACGTTTGAGATCGATCGCAACGCCGCGCGGCTCATTACCAAGAATATCGAGTCGCTCTGCCGTGACCGTTCACGTTGGCGTGTGGTCACGGGCGACATGCTGGTGAGTGCCTCGCGCGGTCGTGTGCCGGGCGGCCCCTTTGATCTGGTCCTGCTCGACCCGCCCTATGCTTTTGGTGCCGAGCCGGTCGAGGAACTGCTGCAGAACCTGGCTCAGCAGGGTCTGTTTGCACCTGGCGCTTTTGCCCTGTTTGAGCATGCCGCCGCCGATGCGGGCGCGCATCCGGCAGACTTTGAGACTGTACGTGAGAAGCGCTACGGCATTACCTCGGTCGACCTGCTCCGTTGGGTCGGCGATGATGATGGTGAGGGCGATAGCGCCGGCACCGATGCTGACAACAATGATGCCACGACGTTTCAGGAGGACGCCCATGAATGACACCATCAACCGCGTGATCGTCCCGGGCACTTTTGATCCCATCACGTTTGGCCATATCGATGTGATCCGCCGCGCCCGCCGCATCTTTCCTAGCGTGATCGTCGCTGTTGCCGAGTCGCAGGGTAAAAACGGCGTGGGCACCACGTTTATGCTCGATGAGCGCGTGGCGCTGGCCCGCGAGGCGCTCGGTGATATCGACGGCGTCGAGGTCCTGCCCTTTACCGGCCTCTTGGTCGACTTCGCTCGCGAGCAGGGGGCGGGGGCCGTGGTCAAGGGCCTGCGCGCCATGACCGACTTTGAATATGAGCTGCAGCAGGCCGACCTTAACTATCGCCTGGATAGCGAGCTGGAGTCCATCTTTGTCATGAGTGCGCCGCAGTACGGCTATATCTCGAGCTCGGTTGTTCGCCAGATCGCCTCGCTCGGCAGCGATGTATCGACGTTTGTCCCGTCCAACGTGGTCGAAGCGCTCAAACATCGCTTTTCGTGACGTTTCTTATTGCCTGGTGGCATGTGGTAAACTAGCACGATGATATGTTACCTATGAAAGGAGACCGGATGCCGGGCGAGAATTTTCCTGGCGATAGGATCGTCAGCTTGGTCGATGAGCTCGAAGGGCTGATCGAGGAAGCCAAGCCGCCTTTCGGCAAGAACGCTCAGTTCAAGGTCATCGACGCCGACGTGTTCTTCAACATCCTCGACGAGATCCGCATGAGCTATCCCGAGGAGTGGCAGAAGTCCCGCCGTATCCTTAAGGAGCGCGAGGAGCTTATGGCTTCCGCCGCCGCTCAGGCCGATTCCATCATCGCCGACGCTCAGCAGCAGGCCCTCACCATTGCCGGTGAGCAGGAGATCGTCCGCCTTGCGCAGCAGCAGGCCGACGACATCCGCGATCGTGCCCAGCAGTACGAGCGCGAGACGCGTTATGCTGCCGAGGACTACGCAGAGCAGGTCTTTACACACCTGGAGGAGAACCTCAAGAGCCTGACCGGCACCGTTACCCGTTGCCGTCAGCAGCTCAACGAGGGTGCCGCCCAACAGAATGGTCAGTGGTAATGGCTGAGTTCCCGAGCGTTACCGTCGATCTTTCCGAGCAGCTCGAGTTTCCTGGAGATTCGTATCCGCTGACCGGTAAGGTCGATGTCGCCACCTACACGGTGGGCGAGAAGGAGTACCAGCTTCAGGACGGCATCGACTACGACGTTGTCTTTACCAATGCCGGTACCGGTGTCTTGCTCACGGGCATGGTCCGCGCGCACGCCACCGGTGAGTGCGACCGTTGCCTGGAGCCCGCCTCGTTTGATATCGCCGGAGAGATCGAGGAGTTCTACCTCTTTGAGGAGCCCGAGGATCCCGAGGCCTACGAGGACGGCTACGAGCTTCTGGGTGAGGACCGCATCGTCGATCTGGGTGAGCCCATCAATGACGCGGTCGTTATCGACACGCCGTTTGTGGTGCTCTGCAAGCCCGATTGCCGTGGTCTGTGCCCCACATGCGGTTGCAATCTCAACGTCGAGCAATGCGATTGCGCCGCCCAGGCAGAGGCAGAATGGGCCGCTGCCACGGAAAATCCATTTGCAGCATTGAAGAATCTCAAGCTTGATGAGTAAAACTGTGGTAGTATCGCTACTTGCGCGTAATCGCCACACTGGATAGTTCATAAGGAAGGTCACTATGCCCGTACCTAAACAAAAGCAGGGTCGTATCCGCACTCACACCCGTCGTTCCGCCAACATGAAGATCTCGGCTGCGGGTCAGTCCACGTGCCCCCGTTGCGGCGCTGTCAAGCTTCCGCACCACGTGTGCCCCAGCTGCGGTTTCTACAAGGACCGCGAGGTTATCGTTACCGAGTAACGGTATACTCTGGATGCGATGCCGTTCCAAATGGAACCACAATGGCCGGCTCAATGAGTCGGCCATTTTTGTATAAGGAGCATGTATATGAGTAACGTTCGCGTTTGTGTAGACGTTGTGGGCGGAGACGAGAAACCTCAGGTTGTTCTCGATGGTATCGAGGCTGCGCTTGCCGCCGATCCCGATATCGAGGTCTTGGCAGCTGGCCCCGCCGAAATCGTCAATCCCTTTGCCGCCTCCCATGCGCGCGTCGAGGCCCTGGAGGCACCCGACATTATCGCCATGGATGACGATCCCATTCGCGCCGTGATGACCAAACGCAAGTCTTCGATCGTGCTGTCGTGCCGCGCCATCAAGAAGGGAAATGCGGACGCGTTCTTCTCTGCCGGTTCGACCGGTGCCATGACCGCCGCTGCCACCGCCTACGTGACGCCGTTTAGGTATCAGGCCGAAGGCAAAAAGCAACCGGTGCGCCCCTGTCTGACCAATGCGCTGCCCAATCGTGCCGGCGGTCTGACGGTGCTGTGCGACATGGGCGCCAATCCCGATGTCGAGGTTGACGATATGGTGCGCTTTGCGCAGATGGGCAGCGCCTATGCACGTGTCGTCTTGGGCATTGAACATCCCCGCGTGGGCCTGCTCGCCAATGGCACCGAGGACGAGAAGGGTTCCAATTTTACCAAGGCCTGTTTCCCAGCTATGAAGGCCGCAGTTCCAGGCTTTGTGGGCAACTGCGAAGGTACCGACCTCACCTCGGGCAATTTCGATGTCGTTGTTGCCGACGGCATGTCGGGCAATATCGCTCTCAAGGCTACCGAGGGCGCTGCCAAGTTTTTGCTGCAGGAGCTCAAGGGCGCCTTTATGTCCTCGCTCGGCACCAAGATCGCCGCGCTGCTCATCAAAAAGCAGATGCGCGAGATTAAGGCCAAACTCTCTGGCGATGCCAAGGGCGGCGCCATCCTGCTGGGCCTGCGCGGCGTGGTCCTGATCGGCCATGGCGCCACCTCAGTCGAGGCTGTCAAAAACGGTACGCTCGCGGCGGCCGAAGCCGTGCGCGCCGGGCTGGTCGAGAATGTCGCCAACTCTATGGATGGTATCGTTTTATAAGAGCGGGTTAGAGCGCTGTTATGTGCTTCGCGGTGCACGTCGTGGGGTAGAATCAGAACCGTGTCTTGGTACCGCCCGGGCGGTACCATTCTTTTGGTATTCATGCACTATGAGAGGAAGCGCTATGGACCGCTCCGAAATCTTCGACAAGATCGCCGAGGTCGCTGCTGACGTTCTGGGCGTCGATGTTGCCGAAATTAGCGAGGAGACCACCTTTGACGACCTCAATGCCAACTCGCTCGAGCGTTTGCAGCTGGTTACGGCCATCGAGGACGAGTTCAACCTCGAGATCGATGACGAGACTCTGCTCTCGCTTAACTCTGTCGCCGACGCCGTCGACGCGATCGAAAACGCCAGGGAGGCTTAGGTCTTGGCTTTGTCTGAACGACTTACGCGCGCCCAGGAAATTCTGGGCCACGAGTTCAATAATAAGGTGCTGCTGCGTGCGGCCCTTACGCATCCCTCGGCAGTCGAGGGCCAGCCGGTTTCTGCCAGCTATGAGCGCCTTGAGTTCTTGGGCGATTCCATTTTGGGCGCTGTGGTCGCACGCTCCCTGTTTGAGTCCTATCCGGAGTTTGACGAGGGCAAGCTCACACGCCTGAAGGTGTCGCTTGTCTCGGGCGCTACGCTGTCCGAGGTTTCTCACGAGCTGGGCATCGACGACATCATCATCTTTGGTGCCTCCGAGACCGGTACCGGTGCGCGCGGCCTGCATTCGGCCCTCGAGAACGTCTACGAGTCGCTCGTGGGCGCACTGTACCTGGATGCCGGCTGGGATGCCGCAGCGGAGTTTATCCATCGTACGCTTAAGCCGCATTTGGCTTCCGAGCGTGCCGAGCATCCTGCAAACCCCAAGTCGTTTTTGCAGGAGTGCGTGCAAGCCGACGGTCACGAACCCCCGGCGTATAAGCTCGTTGGCTCCGAGGGCCCGGCGCATGCGCCCACCTTTACCGCCGTGGTTTTGATCGATGGTATTCGCCAGGGTCGCGGCTCCGGCTCCTCAAAGAAGGAAGCCGAGGGAGCCGCCGCGCTCGAAGCGCTCGACCGCATGGGTTACACCACCAACGGCGTGATTCTGAACAAGAAGCACGTGTAAGCGAGGAACCGTGTATCTCAAGTCCCTCACGCTCAAAGGGTTCAAGTCGTTTGCCGACCGCGCCCATATGACGTTTGAGCCGGGCCTGACCGTCATCGTCGGTCCCAACGGCTCGGGAAAATCGAACATCTCCGACTCGATTCTGTGGGTCCTGGGCGAGCAGAGCGCCAAGCAGCTGCGCGGCCAGGCCATGGAGGATGTCATCTTCTCGGGCTCGTCAGCGCGCAAGCCGGTGGGTGTCGCCGAGGTCACGTTGGTGCTCGATAACTCGGACCATATGCTGCCCGTCGATTTTGACGAGGTCGCCATCACCCGTCGTATGTATCGCTCGGGCGAAAGCGAGTACCTCATCAACTCGAGCCCGTGCCGCCTGATGGACATTCAGGACATCTTGCACGATTCGGGCCTGGGCAAGGATACGCATTCCATCATCAGCCAGGGCAAGCTCGATGCCATTTTGCAGAGCCGCCCCGAGGAGCGCCGTGCCCTCATCGAGGAGGCCGCCGGCATCTCCAAGCACAAGCGCCGCAAGGAGCGTGCGCTCAAAAAGATTAAGTCGATGGACGAGCACCTGATGCGTGCCCGCGACATCAATAAGGAAATCGCCCGTCAGCTGCGACCGCTGGAGCGTCAGGTCGATCGCGCGC
>DXMX01000063.1:0-1106 GCA_019413955.1 Collinsella sp. | reverse complement strand
CGCGCGCGCAAGTACAAAGAGCTGTCCTCGCGCGCGAACGAGCTTACGCAGATGCTGGCTGTCGATGAGCTTCGTTCGCTGCAGTCGCAGTGGAACGACCTGGAGAGCCGCTCCAAGGAAGGTGCTGCCGAGCTGGAGCTTGCGCAGTACCGCCTGGGTGAGAAAGAGCGCGAGCTCGAGAAGCTCCAGGTTATGCTTGAGGAAAAGGGCCTGTTTGTGGGCGACTTGGGCGAGCAGCGCCGCCATATGCAAGATGTGGTCGGCCGTATTAACTCCGACATGCGCCTGCTCGAGGAAAAGGGTCACAACATGGTGTCGCGCCTGTCTGACATGCGCGGGCAGATTTCGAGCTCCGAGCATCAGCGTCGTCGCGTGGTCGAGGAGCTCGAGGACGCGCGTGCGCAGCTTGAGGAAGTGACCGGCGCGCACATGCAGGCCCAGGAGGACGTTGACGCCGCTGGTCCTGCCGCCGCAGAGCTCCACGAGCGGCGCGTGGCGCTCGACAATCAGATTTCGCAGCTTACGCGTGAGCAACGCGATGTGCAGCGCGTGGCCGACAACGCCGCGCTCGAGCTCGCCAAGGTGAAGGACTCGCTGAGCAATGCCGAGGTCGAGGACAACATGTATGCCTCGCGCCTGGAGCAGATCGACGAGCAGCTCGAGGAGGTCATGGCTTCGCTCGAGAGCCGTCGCGACCGCGCCGAGGAGCTTGAGGGCGCTCTTGAGGAAGCGCGCCAGGCTCAGGTCGATGCGCGTGAGGCCACCGAGACGGCACGCGCGGCCCTGAAGGACCTGCGTGCCCGTGAGAGCGAGGCACGCAACAAGTTATCCGAGGTGCGCTCGGAGCTTGCCAGCCAAAAGAAACTCGATGCCCGCATGGCCGACAGCTCGCCGCTCGTGAGCCGTCTGGTGGGTGCGCTGGGCGACGATGTCTTGGGTCGTCTGGGCGACGTGCTGGAGGCCCCGCGCGAGCTTGAGGGCCTGGTTGAGCAATTGCTCGCCGGCGATATCGATGCGCTGCTGTTTGATGACGCCGCCACGCTTGAGCGTGCCGGTCGTGCGGCTCTGGACCAAAAGAAGGCCTCGGGCGAGGCACTGCTGGTGGC
>DXMX01000062.1 GCA_019413955.1 Collinsella sp. | reverse complement strand
GGGAGATGACGGCGGCGTTCTACAGCAGCTCAAAACGAGCAAGGCCTACGACTGTGAGCTCGACATCGCGGGGATTGTTATACGGGCCGATAACATGCTGGTGGAGCTCTTTGACGGGTCGTTTACGGGAACCGACGAGCGCGACGACGAGATGACGGTGGTGCGGGAGGCGCTCGACGTACGTGGGCTTAAGGCGATGGCTGTCTGGGTGCGCATGGTGCTGGCGGCACGGCGGCTCCTTTCCGGCCTGCCGGTAACCGACGACGCGGCGTTCAACGAGCTCGATCGTTTTGCCGTGCGCATGCGCGATAATCAGATTCAGCTGTTTGGCCTGTTGCTAGAAGGCTGGCAGTCGCTGGCAGAGGGACGGCCGGTTAATGCAAAGTTCCGTGCGGTCCAAGTGCTCAAACTTGCCGAGGAGTCGATTGCGTACATGCGCGATAACGCATTGCTGTTGGAGCGCGCGGCGTATCTGCGTAACACTTCGATGGTTTCGGTGCGCGAGGAAGCGGAGCTACTCGATATAAGCCAGACGCAGGTTGGTGGAGCGGAGGCCTGGATGGTGGCGCTGCATTTGGCCTGTGCGGGCCGAGACAGCGATCTTGCGGCCTGGATGTCCATGAATCGCGCGGGGATTCTAGAGCCATCGTATCGGCTCTTTGCGCGCCTTGCCATGCATTGTCTGGGCGAGCCGGCGACCAGGATTCGCAAGAAGCTTCCCGTGCGCGAGTTATCGCGGTATTCGCTGCGCGACGATCTGGAAGGGGAGGGCGAGCGCCTGTTCCAGGCCGGCGAGGTTGAAGCCGTTGATACCATCGACCATATCGAGATTCGCATGTTTGGTGCGTTTCGCGCCGAGCGCGATGGGTTTCCCATCACGGACAAAATGTGGCGGCGCAAGAAGGCGGCGACACTTGCCGAGCGGCTTGCGCTGGGCATGGACGCGCTCGTCGATCGTGAGACGCTGGCCATGGAGCTGTGGCCCCATGCCGAGTTCAATAGCGCCCGCAACAACCTGTACTCGACGATATCGCGCTTGCGGTCGGCTTTGGGACCGACGCCGGATGGCAAGTCGTGTGTGCTCATCCAAAATGAATGCATCGGACTCAACGGCGACTACGTCAAGACCGATGTACGGCTGTTTGACCAGATAAGCCGCGAGGTTTTGGGAAATCGCACGGGTGCGCGCGGGCCCCATTTAGTTGAACTGTGCCTTAAGATTGAGCAGCTTTATGCCGGACCGCTGTATGTTCCCAATGGCTGTAACCCCACCTACTTTTTGCGTATGCGACGCATTATGCAGTCAAAGTACATCGATTGCATGATTAAGGGAGCAAATGCCGCTCTAGAAGAAAACGATCTGCAGTCGGCGATTTGGCTGGCGGAGTCGGGGCTTCGGCAGGAAACAGCGCGTGAGGATATGGTGCGCTGCGCCATGCGCGTCTACAGTGCGGCGGGGCGGCGGCGCGATATCGTCGAGCTGTACAGCGGGCATATGCACCATCTAAGGGAGCAGGTCAATGGCGTGCCCGAGCCCGAGACGCGGCGTCTATACGAGCGCTTGGTGGAGGGGCGGCTCAATCGCGTGCTGGTCGAGCGATAAAAAACGGGCGCCCGAAGTACTTGGGCACCCGTAAGCTTGCCATGTGTTGGCTCGCCGGATCATTGGCTCTTAGACGAGCTTGATCTTCTCGATGTCCTTGCGCGAGGACTCGCGATACAGCGAGAACTTGCGGCCGATGACCTGGACGACCTCGGCGTGGCAACGCTCGGAGAGCTCTTCGGCGGCCTCGCGGGCGGAAAGACTGGAGCCATCGAGCACGGAGCACTTAACGAGTTCGTGCTTCTCCAGGTAGGCGACCGTCTGCTCGACGGTGCCCTCGTTGACATCGGACTTACCGATGATGATGGCGGGGTTGAGGTGATGGGCCATGCTGCGAAGCTGCTTGACCTGGGCTCCTGTCAGTGCCATGGGTTCTCGCTTTCTATGTATGGGGTGCCCCGCGACGGGGCCTTAATCTACGTGAGCTGTCCCACGATAGCGCAGGAACGGCGCGGTGTGGAGCGCGTCTGCCCAGTTCGCAAAGAATGCGGATGCCGAGGTGATGGGCAGCTCGGGCTGTGAACGGGCTACGAGCGGGATTCAGAGACCGGTTCCCATGCAATAAACGCCCAGCGAACCTTGCGGACATGATCGAGCATATAGCGCCCCTGCGGCACGCCCTTGGAGCCCGGCTCACCGGCATGGGGGTTCTCAATCATGTGTTGAGCGATGTAGTCGCGCAGGCAGTCGATCTTATCCTCGTTGCCATACTCGAGCATACGGGAAAAATCCGCCACGCCTGCCTCAAGGCTGTCGAAGGTATCGCGACGAGGCGATTCAAAGTATGTAACCTGCGGCAACGAACCCATCTGAATGAGGATGTTGAAGGCGTACACAAAGCCATTGCTGCAGGTAACCGAGGCGCCGATAGCGTTCATCAAGTGCAGATCATAGCGCGGGCTGGAGTTGGCGACCATCGTGACAGCACAACGCCGACGAGCCGTACGGTCGAGCTTGGCAAGCGCGCCTTTTAGGTTGGTCGTGGTGACAGAGCGACTGGCAAAGGCAACATCCACCGCTTTCGCGACCGGTCCAACCAAATCCCAATCATCATCCCAAGCAAGCTCAAGCGGCGTAATAAGATCTTCGAGCCCGTAATACTCAATGCCGGCATCAAGCGTGCCCAACATGGCAGGAGAGAAGTCGGCAGCAATCACGGAATGCCCAGCCTGAGCAAGCGGAATAGCAATCGACCCAGCCCCACACCCCATATCAAGCACCGACTCGCCGGGCTCAAGCGCCAACAGCTTTATAAAATCCCGAGCATAAGGGGCAGTCTCCAACGGCCGAAAATGCCGAGCCCGCTTATCCCATTCAAAAGAATCATCAGTCCGATGCCGAGCGGCCTGCAGACGCATCCATTCGCCATTCCAATCCGCAGAAAGCAGCTCAGAACGAGTATCCCCATCAACCACGGGCCAACCTCCTAGCAACAAAAAAGCGACTCCCCCAAAAGAAGAGCCGCAACCAGCATATATCAGAAAAGAACCGTTCCAACGCCAAACCGCCCTCACAACCAAGGCGGGCAGGAGCGAAGCGACTGCCATACGGGATAGAACCCAACTGAGGTCCCGTTGTGCGGGAGTCCCGGGGAGGGCAAATATATAAGGTCGATCGCGAGTTCCGCACGAGCCGGAGAGCACTTAATGTGCTCTCCGTGCGAGTCAGGACTGTCCGAGCAGGCGACCTTATATATTTGCCCTCCTCGGGACTCCTCGCCCGAACCCCTCAGCTAGTTCTTCAGCGAGTTCAGCGGCGCCGGGAAGCGTCCACCGCGGTGGGCAAGCACGGTGCCGGCGTTGGGGTTCACCGGCATGATGGGCGCACGGCCGAACAGGCCGCCGTACTCGACGCAGTCGCCCACGCCCTTGCCGATAGCAGGAATCACGCGGACGGCCGTGGTCTTGTTGTTGATGACGCCGATGGCCATCTCGTCGGCGATGATGCCGGCGATGGTCTCGACCGGGGTGTCGCCGGGGATGGCGATCATGTCCAGGCCAACGGAGCACACGCAGGTCATGGCCTCGAGCTTCTCGAGCGAAAGCGCACCGGCTTCGACGGCGGCGATCATGCCGGCGTCCTCGGACACGGGGATGAAAGCGCCCGAAAGACCGCCCACGCTGGAACTGGCCATGACGCCGCCCTTCTTGACGGCATCGTTGAGCATGGCGAGCGCGCAGGTCGTGCCGGGGCCACCGCAGGTGCCCACGCCGATGATCTCGAGGATGCGAGCGACGGAGTCGCCGATGGCAGGCGTAGGTGCCAGCGAAAGGTCGACAATGCCCTTCTCGACACCCAGACGATGGGCGGCCTCGCGGCTCATGAGCTCACCGGCACGGGTGATCTTAAAGGCGGTCTGCTTAATCTTCTCGGCGACTTCCATCATCGATGCAGAATCGGGCAGCTTCTCCAGGGCTGCTGCCATAACGCCGGGGCCCGAGACGCCTACGTTGATGACGGCGTCGGCCTCGCCACCGCCGTGGACGGCGCCCGCCATAAACGGGGAGTCCTCGACCATGTTAGCAAAGCAGACAAACTTGGAAGCGCCGACGGAATCCTGGTCGGCCGTGAGTTTAGCGGCATCGATGATGGTCTGGGCGGCCATAAGCACGGCGTCCATGTTGATGCCGGCGCGCAGGCTGGCGACGTTGACGCTGGAGCAGACACGGCTCGTGGTGGCGAGCGCCTGGGGGATGGACTGGATGACGCGGCGGTCGGCGTCGCCGATGCCCTTCTGGACGAGTGCGGAGAAGCCGCCCAGGTAATCGATGCCGAGCGTCTCGGCCGCACGGTCGAGGGCATGCGCGATGGGGGTGAGGTCCTCATCCTTGCAGCACGCGGCGATCTGCGCCACCGGGGTGACGGAAACGCGCTTGTTGACAATGGGGATACCGTACTCGCGCTCGAGGTTCTCGGCGGTCTCGACCAGATGCTCAGCCGTGTGCGTCACATGGTCGTAGATCTTCGTGCACATGCGGTCGAGGTTCTCGTCACCGCAACCCATGAGCGAAACACCCATGGTGATGGTCCTGATGTCGAGGTTCTGTTCCTCAACCATGCCGCGGGTTTCCGCGATTTCTGCGGGCGTGATCGCCATCCTTGCGCTCCTATCTGCCAAAACGAGCATAGTCTTATCTATTCTAACGTGCCGCACGTGCCAAGTGGCGCGTGCGGCACGTTTTGGTGCTCGGTTGTTTCCGTTGTGTTACTTCCCAAAGACCTCTTCGGCGATACGAGCGCTCTCGGCGGCGTCCTTGGCGTAGTAGTCCGCGCCGATTTGCTTGGCGTATTCGGAGGTGAGCACGGCGCCGCCCACGATGATCTTGACGCCCGGAACCTCGGCATGGAGCAACTTGATGGTCTCTTCCATGGCGACGACCGTGGTGGTCATAAGCGCCGAGAGGCCGACGAGCTTGATGTCACGCTCCTGCACGGTCTTGAGCACCTCTTGCGGGTCGACATCGCGGCCTAGGTCAAAGACGGTGTAGCCGTAGTTATCGAGCAGCATCTTGACGATGTTCTTACCGATGTCGTGGATGTCGCCCTTGACGGTGGCCACGCAGATCTTGCCCTTGTCGGCGATCTCGCCGGCGGGCATCAGGCGCTTGATGGTGTCGAAGCCCACGCGTGCGGCTTCGGCCGAGGCCATAAGCTGCGGCAAGAAGAACTTGCCCTGGTCAAAGAGGACGCCAACCTCGTCGAGGGCGGGGATAAAGTGATTGTTGATGAGGTCCATGGCGTCGTGGTCTGCCAGCAGACGCTCGGTCTCGGCAGCGATCTCGCCTTTGCGGCCCGAGACGACCATGCGACGAATCGGGTCGTCGTTGCCGTTGGTGCCGTCGGTGCCGGCAGCGGGCACGGTGTCGGTCGATGCGGCCTGAGCTGCTGCCGGGTTGGCGGCGATCTTATACGGATCGGTCCAGCCGGCATAGCGCTCGATGTATCCGGTCGAGCCCTCGTCCTCAACGCTCAGGACGCGATAGCTGTAGACGGTATCCATAAAGCGCTTGGAGCCCGGGTTCATGATGGGGGCGTCCAGACCCGCGCCAAAAGCGGCGGCCAAAAAGACCGAACCCAGCAGCGGGCGAGCGGGCAGGCCAAAGCTGATGTTCGACACGCCGAGCGCGCATTTGACGCCCAGGCGCTCCTTGCACAGGGACATGGCGCGCAGGATCTGCTCGGCCTGGCGTTGATTGGTCGAGGCGGTCATGACCAGGCAGTCGATGAGGATGCGGTCCGGGCCAATGCCGTAGCGGGCGGCCTCGGCCACGATGCGCTCGGCGATGGCGAAGCGGGCCTCGGCGGTATCGGGGATGCCGCCTTCGTCGAGCGTAAGGCCGACGACGTTGGTGCCGTAGTGGGCAACCAACGGAAAGATCTCATCCATGATCTGCTGCTTGCCGTTAACCGAGTTGATGATGGGCTTGCCGGCGTATCGGCGCACGGCGGCCTCGACGGCAGCGGGGTCGGTGGAGTCGATCTGCAGCGGCAGGAGCGTGGAGCCTTGGAGCTGTTCGGTTGCCTGCTGGATGATCTTGACCTCGTCGATCTCGGGCAGGCCCACGTTGACGTCCAGGATGTCGGCGCCCTGTTCCTGCTGGCTGATGCCCTGGCTTACGACGTAGTCCAGGTCGCCGTCGCGTAGGGCCTGCTGCAGGCGCTTTTTGCCGGTGGGGTTGATGCGCTCGCCGATGACAGCGATCTTGTGGCCGTCGCAGGGAAGGTCCACGACCGTTTGGGCGCTCGTGACCGACATGCTGGGCTTGCGGTGGCGCGGGCTGGACGTGTGGTTGTCGATAAGCGTGCGCAAGGCCGCCATGTGCGCCGGCGTGGTGCCGCAGCAACCGCCCACGACGCTCACGCCGTCCTCAATCATACCGGCGACGGCCACGGCGTACTCGGGCGCCTGGATATCAAAGACGGTGTTGCCGTCGTCGTCCACGTGGGGCAGTCCTGCGTTGGCCTGCACCATAACGGGCTTGTCCGTAACGGTGAGCATGCGAGCGGCGAGTCCTCGGAGCTCGGCCGGTCCCTGGCTGCAGTTGATGCCCAGAACGTCGGCGTCGATAGCGTCGAGCGTGATGGCGGCGACCTCGGGGCTCGTTCCCAGGAAGGTACGGCCGTCTTCCTCGAAGGTCATGGTGGCAAAGACGGGCAGGTCGGAGTTCTCGCGGCAGGCGAGGACGGCTGCCTTGATCTCGGCCAGGTCGGTCATAGTCTCGATAATAAAGAGGTCCACGCCCGCATCGACGCCGGCACGCACTTCCTCGGCAAAGAGGTCATAAGCCTCGTCGAATCTGAGGGTACCCAAAGGGCGAAGCAACGCGCCGATGGGACCGATGTCACCGGCGACGTAGCGGGCGCCGGCAGCGCGGGCACAGGCGACGGCCGCGGCAAAGACATCTGCCACGGTGGCGGCGCCATCGAGCTTGTGCGCGTTGGCGCCAAAGGTGTTGGCGGTGATCACGTCGCAGCCGGCCTCGACGTACTGACGCTGAATATCGGTAATGACCTGGGGCTCCTCAAAGTTGAGCAGCTCGGGCAGGGCGCCGGCCTTCATGCCGGCCGCCTGCAGCATGGTACCCATGCCGCCGTCGAACAGCAGGTGTCCCGTGCCATCGATGGCCGCACGCAGGCGATCGTCCTTAATGCGCAGATCGTCGATCGTGCGCGTCTTGTACGTGGCACCGTTGCGACGTGCGGCATCAACAGGTGCCGCCAATGCAGTGCCGTCAGAATCATGAGTGATAAGCGGAGTAAACATCGAGGGCTCCTAATGGCTGGAATAGCAGGTGGTGTGGGCGGCGCGGAAGCGGCAGTGCTCGCGCATGCGGCAGATATTGCAGGTGGGGCGGCTCTGGGCGTCGTGGACTTCGCCGTCGAACAGGCCGATCACCGCGGTCACGCTCTTGGTGGGCATGAGCAGGCTGGTCGGCGTGACGGTAAGCCCGATGAGCCGCGTGGCGTTGAGCGCATTGACGATCGAGCGCTGGGCCGAGAGCGGGCAGTCGCCGTAGCCGGGGCTAAAGCGCCAGTTGCCGGCGAGTCCGTGTGCGGCGGCGTCCGTCTTGACCTGCTGGTCCATTTGCTCAACGGCGGCTTCCACGTAAGCGGAGCACGCGGCGTCGAGCACGGCGCCCTCCAGGGGATGTTGGGCTCCCGTGGTGCGCAGGCGACGCTCGGCGTCCATGCCGAGGGTGCATGCCATGAGCGCGGCAAAGCGGGCATCTTTGAGATGTCGATAGATATCGCGACCTCGCAGCTCAACGTTGGTGCCGACCAAGCGAATGCAAGGCTCACTTTGTTCGTCCACGCCCGTGGCATCGACGGCAAACACGCGGCGCACGCCACGGGGCTCAATGTCAAGTTCCAGACGCTCGACCACAAGCTCAATACGTCGTGACAGCTCGGGCTCGATCTGCTGGCCGCCGTAACCCAGATACCGCAGCATCTCGGCACGGTCGACACGGGGATGGTGCGCAGCATCGACACGGTAAAGCGCCGGCGACGCAAGGTCGGCCGGCACTTCGACAGCGGTTGTATCGATGTGCGGTTTTTCCATTACCCCAGGCGCTCCATAATGGTCGCGGCGATCGCAGGACGGTTCATAGTGTACAGGTGCAGGCCGTCGGCGCCGTGCTCCTTGAGGTCGCAAAGCTGGCGGGCGGCATAATCTACACCGGCTGCCTGCAGGCTCTCGGGGTCGTTCTCGTACTTGGCGAGAATCTTGATGACGGGGGAGGGCAGCGACGCGCCGCACATAAAGACCATGCGGCTGATCTGCGACTTGCCCATAAACGGCATGATGCCCGCGGTAATGGGCACGGTGATGCCGGCCTTGTCGGCAAGCTCGCGAAAACGGTAGAAGCACTCGTTATCAAAGAAGAGCTGTGTCACAAAGAAGCTCGCGCCGGCGTCCTGTTTTTGCTTGAGGTGTTCGACCGAGAGGTTGAGATCCTCACAGGCAATGTGGCCCTCGGGGTAGGCTGCGGCGCCCACGCAAAAGCCGGCGTCGACGAGCTCGGGGATGAGGTCGCGGGCGTAGGCGTAGTCCGAGGCGGGCTTGTCGTCCTCGGTCGCGCCGGCAGGGAGATCGCCACGCAGGGCCAGAATGTTTTCAACGCCGGCGGTGCGATACTCGTCGATCTTGGCGGCGATATCGGCATGCGAGCGGCCCACGCAGGTAAGGTGTGCCACCGAGGGTGTATCGAATTCGCTCGTAATCATATGCGCGATGGGGGCGGTGGTGGCACCGTTGCCCGAGCCGCCGGCCGAGCAGGTGACCGAGACAAAGCTCGGCGAAAGCTTGCACAGATTGCCTGCCACTTCGCGAGCCGTATCGAGGGTAAGCTCGCCCTTGGGCGGGAACATCTCAAACGAAACGGGTGCGGTGCCCTGGGATGCTGCCTGCTTAAAAACCTCGTCGACGCGCATATCGTGCTCCTCTAGATACGTAATAGTGTGATGTGTTGTAAGGATTCTACAGCACCACTGTGTCACGGCGGAGTTTCACTCGCTATTTGGGGATACCAATCAAAGATGCCTTGCTATCGGCATTCCCTATAGCAGAGCGGCTAATTTTGCCACGGGCTATAAAGACTGGTATTTCGCATCAAATACCAGTCTTTATAGCCCGTGGCAAATGAGCTACCCGTAAACTGTGCGGGGAGGTCTGCAATTTATACAGTTGATTGGCTGTTAAGGGTGGCAATACCGCTGCGATGCGGTAACCTCATTGATTGGTTTCGCGACAGCAACATAACGGTAATGTCGCGGAAACACGGCGAGTCTAAGCTATGACTCGTTCGTTAGTAATCAACACCGCTTCTCACGCGGTGCCGATACGAAGGGAGTTCCGTATGGCCGAACTTACTGACCGCTTCGGGACCATGGTGTTCTCTGAGGAAGTCATGAAGGACTACCTCCCCAAGGACATTTGGAAGCGCCTTGCTGCAACCCTCGAGGGCGGTGAGCCGCTCGACCTGGATGTGGCCAACGCCGTTGCCCATGCCATGAAGGTCTGGGCCATCTCCAAGGGCGCGACGCACTACGCGCACTGGTTCCAGCCGCTTTCGGGCATTACTTCCGAGAAGCACGACAGCTTCCTGGAGCCCAACCACGACGGCACCGCCATTACCAAGTTTACGGGCAAGAACCTCATCCAGGGCGAGCCCGATGCCTCGAGCTTCCCCAACGGCGGCCTGCGCGCCACCTTCGAGGCCCGTGGCTACACCGCCTGGGATCCCACCAGCCCCGCCTTTATCAAGGACGATGTCCTGTGCATCCCCACGGCTTTCTGCTCCTACACGGGCGAGGCCCTGGACAAGAAGACCCCGCTGCTGCGTTCCATGACCGCGCTCTCGCGTGAGTCCAAGCGCGTTTTGGCGCTGTTCGGTAAGACCCCCAAGAAGGTCGTTCCTTCCGTGGGCGACGAGCAGGAGTACTTCCTGATCAAGAAGGACGCCTACCGCAAGCGCAAGGACCTGGTCATTACCGGCCGCACCCTCTTTGGCGCCGCTCCCTGCAAGGGCCAGGAGCTCGAGGAGCACTACTTTGGCGCTATCCGCCCCACCGTCTCGGCCTATATGAAGGATCTGGACGATGAGCTGTGGGCGCTTGGCATTCCCGCCAAGACCAAGCACAACGAGGTTGCTCCCTGCCAGCATGAGCTCGCCCCCGTCTATGGCGAAGTCAACGAGGCCATCGACCAGAATCTGGTCATGATGGAGAAGATGAAGCTCATCGCCTCCCGCCACGACTTGGTCTGCCTGCTGCACGAGAAGCCCTTCGAGGGCATCAACGGTTCGGGCAAGCACAACAACTGGTCGCTTGGCACCGAGTCCGAGAACCTGCTCGACCCGGGCGACACCCCGCTCGACAACCTGCAGTTCATCGTCTTCCTCACCGCGGTGATCGAGGCCGTCGATAACTATCAGGAGCTCCTGCGTGCCTCCGTTGCCTCGGCCGGCAACGACCATCGTCTGGGCGCCAACGAGGCTCCTCCGGCGATTATGTCCATCTTCCTGGGCGACCAGCTTACCGAGGTCGTCGAGAAGATCATCGATGGCAAGGCTTCCGTCCATGCCACGCGCGGCGTGCTCGACCTGGGCGCCGATACCCTGCCCAAGCTGATGCAGGACAACACCGACCGCAATCGCACCTCCCCGTTTGCCTTCACCGGCAACAAGTTTGAGTTCCGTGCCTGCGGCTCCGAGCAGAACGTTTCCGACTCCAACCTGGTGCTCGATGCCGCCGTGGCCAAGTCGCTCAAGTCCTTCGCCGACGCGCTTGAGGGTACGCCCGAGGATGAGTTCCAGGACGCTGCGCTCGAGTACTGCAAGAAGGTCCTGACCGACCACCAGCGCATCCTGTTCTCCGGTGACGGCCACTCGTCGGAGT
>DXMX01000061.1:2510-11515 GCA_019413955.1 Collinsella sp. | reverse complement strand
ATTGACCTTCTGGTCATGCCGCCGAAGTTGAAAGGCAGATTGCCGCCCTGGCGGGCTTGCAGCGTCAAGTGGTTACGGCGTTTGGTAAAACGCCGTAACTAAAACCCGTGGCGCTCCAGGAAGCGGAAGGCTAGGCGAATCCAAGGGCGGACCGCCACCTGCTTGTCCTCGTTGTCGACCGCGGTGTTGGCGTTGCCGAGCGAAAGGCCGTGACCACCCTGGTCGAAGACGTGCATCTCGCATGCAACGCCCTCCTCGGCCATGCGCTGCGCAAACGGGTAGACCTGCGCGATCGGCGCCGTCTTGTCGTCGGACACGCCCCACACAAAGGTCGGTGGCATCTGACGCGAAACATGCGTGGTGGGGCAGATGTCGGCCAGATGCTCGTCAGTTGCCTCGCCGCCCGTCACCATCGACAGGTAGTCGTTGAGCAAATCGCGCCCCGTCTTGCCGCCCGTCTTGGGCACGCGCAAGTCAATGCGCGGATCGCGCGTCTGCATGTCGCGCACATAGGCAAAGTCGAGCAGCGGATAGCCCAGCACCACGGCATCGGGACGAATGTCGTCCGGACGTGCCCCGGCAAGTGCCGCGAAGGGGCCGGTCTTCCACTGCGTTGCCAGCGAGGCACAGATCATGCCGCCCGCCGAGAATCCCACGACGCACACGCGCTTAGGATCGACATGCCACTCGTCGGCGTTGGCGCGCACCGTGGCGACCATCTTGGCAAGATCTGCCTGGGGGTGCGGAAAGCTCACGTCACCCGTAGAGCTCGTGACATAGTTGAGCACAAAGGCCTGGTAACCGTGATCCAAAAATGCAAACGCCACCGGGTCCTGCTCGTGCGGAGCGATATGTGTAAACCCGCCTCCGCCGCAGATGATCACCGCGGGGCGGCGGCCATTCGGTTTATCGGGCAGCGGCTCGGCACCCAGATACGTAAACGTCGCCGGATAATCCTCGGTCGGCTCCTCGCCCCACAGCGCATGGTTCTCGACAATCATATGTGCTCCCTTCGCGCAAATTATGCGCCCTTGTTTTTCGCCTTCAAGCGTACCCCACTTGAACCCGTGGCGCAGAAACACTCCGGCAATAAGTTTCCCTTCAACTGATATATCACATAATCCCAGTTCAGAGGTATCGTTGAGCAGCGTAGAATAGGGGCGTTGACCAAGCCGCGAAACACATGTGAAACGTTTCCGGCAAACCAAACGCGCGATATGCGCCTATTTAAGTTGGAGGCAACTATGGGTCTGCTCGATTCGCTTAAGTCCACCTTCACCTCGACCGGCGAGGCGTCCGTTCCGCCCGCAGCAAGCTTCGCTACCCGCGAAGGCGTCATCTATGCCCCCGTCAACGGCGTGCTCGTCAACCTGAACGAGGTTCCCGACGAGACGATCGCCTCGGGCATGCTTGGCCAGGGCTATGGCATCGAGCCCATTACCGGCACCATCTATGCGCCCGCCAACGGCCGCATCGGTGCCACCACTGTCACCAACCACTCCATCGGCATGATTACCGAGGACGGCCTGCGCGTGTTCATCCATGTTGGCCTGGGCACCGTGGAAATGAACGGCAAGGGTTTTGCCCGCTTTGTCGAGATGGGCGATGTGGTCAAGGCAGGCCAGCCGCTCATCAGCTTCGACCGCGAGGCCATTAAGGCCGCTGGTCACGAGGACATCGTGACCGTCATCGTCTCCGAGCTCGATCGTCTTAAGAGCATCGACCATGTCGGCGAGTCTGGAACGCTTATCGGCGGCAACCCGCTCGTCAAGCTTGGCGACCCGCTGCTGGTAGCCAAGACCAAGTAGCCAGGCCCCGCGCCACACAGCCAAAAGGCACCTCGTCAAGCGCCCGCGACCATTTGGCCGCGGGCGCTTTTCGTTTGAAAAACCATCCCGCCAATGCCTTATCTGTATAGCCCAAATGAGCCGAGCTGCTAGAATAACGAACTGTATGGATAACTATCATTCAACCGTTATGGGAGGATACGTGAACCGCACCAAAATCGCGCAGCTCTATGCCGATGCCGAGCCGCTCGGCGGCCAGACCGTCACCGTCGCCGGCTGGGTCAAGTCCGTCCGCGACATGAAGAACTTTGGCTTCGTTACGCTCAACGACGGCAGCTGCTTCCGCGACCTGCAGGTCGTCATGAACCGCGAGGCACTCGACAACTACGACGAGATCGCCCATCAAAACGTCTCGGCCGCACTCATTTGCACCGGCACCGTCAAGCTGACCCCCGATGCGCCCCAGCCTTTCGAGCTTTCTGCCACCTCCATCGAGGTCGAGGGCGTCAGCGCCCCGGATTACCCGCTGCAGAAGAAGCGCGCAACCGTCGAGTTCCTGCGCACCCAGCAGCACCTGCGCCCGCGCACCAACCTGTTCCGCGCCGTGTTCCGCATCCGCTCTGTCGCGGCTGCCGCCATCCACCGCTTCTTCCAGGAGCAGGGCTTTGTCTACGTCAACACCCCCATCATCACCACGAGTGACTGCGAGGGCGCCGGCGAGATGTTCCGCGTGACCACGCTCGACCCCAAAAATCCGCCCCTCACCGAGTCCGGCGAGGTCGACTGGAGCCAGGACTTCTTCGGCAAGCATGCAAGCCTCACCGTGTCCGGCCAGCTCAATGCCGAGAACTTTGCCATGGCCTTTGGCGACGTGTACACCTTTGGCCCCACCTTCCGTGCCGAGAACTCCAACACCACGCGCCACGCCGCCGAGTTTTGGATGATCGAGCCCGAGATGGCCTTTGCCGACCTTAACGACTACATGGATAACGCCGAGGCCATGCTCAAGTACGTCCTTAAGGACGTCATGGCCACCTGCCCCGACGAGCTCAATATGCTCAACAAGTTTGTGGACAAGGGTCTGCTCGAGCGCCTGGACCATGTCGCCAACTCCGACTTCGCCCGCGTTACCTACACCGAGGCCGTCGAAATCCTGGAGCAGGCAGTCGCTGCTGGCCACCAGTTTGATTACCCCGTCAGCTGGGGCATCGACCTGCAGACCGAGCACGAGCGCTTCCTGACCGAGGAGCACTTTAAGCGCCCGACCTTCGTGACCGACTACCCGGCCGAGATCAAGGCGTTCTACATGCGCATGAACGAGGACGGCAAGACCGTCGCCGCCGCCGACTGCCTGGTTCCCGGTATCGGCGAGATTATCGGCGGCTCCCAGCGCGAGGAGCGCCTGGATCTGCTCGAGGCCCGCATCAAGGACCTGGGCATGAATCCCGAGCAGTACAAGTACTACCTTGACCTGCGCCGCTACGGTTCCTGCAAGCACGCCGGCTACGGTCTGGGCTTCGAGCGCTTGGTCATGTATCTGACCGGCGTGGGCAACATCCGCGACGTCCTGCCGCACCCGCGCACCGTGGGCAACGCCGACTTCTAATCGTCGGACGCTAGCTCGCGTCGCCACACGCCAACGCTCATCGCATAAGCGTCTCTCGACATCGGTCGAGAGACGCTTTTTTCAACAGCATCCGTCAAGCTTTTGGCAAGTTTTTGGTCAGTTGAGCAGGGCTGTTGAAAACTCGGCCCGCCGTTTGCCGACGACTACCGACCGCCCAGAGCGCCCTGCGCCCCTGGGAAAGCCCCACGTCCTAGGCTCCATACCGTCGCCACCCAAAACGGAAAGGACGTGGGCACGATGACCGAAGCCGCTGTTGAAACCTACGACACCACGACGAGGGGCGCCGCCTCGATGGCAGCCTATCGCGCCGTTCGCATCCTGCAGCTCTTGAGCGAAAACACCGGCGAAGACAAGGCCATGCTTTCCGATGAGCTGATCCGGCGCCTCGCCCATCCCGACGACCCCGCCCGCATGCCCATCTCGGCGGCGCGGCGCAGCATCTACACCGCCATCTCCGCGCTTCGCCATGCCGGATACGAAATTGAGTACAAACGCGGCGTGGGCTACAAACTTCTTACCCGCCCGCTCACCGATGAAGAGATCATCCGGCTCCACGGTATGGTCATGCGCAACCGCTCCACGCCTATCGCCATCCGCAAGAGCATGGCGCAGCACTTAGTTGCCATGGCGAGCGCCGACGTTCGCGGCTACCTCGATACACCCGAACCCGCTCCAAGCGCAGGCAGCAAGGCTACCAAGGCAACACGCACGCCCATCAAGCGCATCGACACGTGCGAGCTCGTCGAGCAGGCCATCGACCACGGAACCACGGTGAGTTTTGATATTTCGAGCGTCACGACACGCGGCGAAACCGAAGCAGCACGGATGACACTCCGTCCCTTTGCCATCAGGCAGCGCGATGGCATCTCGTATCTGCTGGGAACGGTCTACGACGCCCGAGGCACCGACGATACGCTGCGCACCGTCGAGATCGCCCGTATGAGAAACGTCACCACACGTCTCCTCGACGGCAAGAAGCTCTTCGCCGCCCTAGACGAGGACGACGCCTCCTCCGCCGCATAAGACCCTCCGCCGCCCATTCGACTACCCGTACCGCCCATCCGATTCTGTATTAAAAAACCCGCCAGGCTGTTGTAAAAATGGACATCAGCGCTACTATAGTTCCACTTGCACTTTGTCCCAGTGCAGTGTTTCCAGCCATTTTTATACTGGGGGTAATGATATGAAGGACATCACCATCAGCCGCAGGAGCCTTCTGGTCTCCGCTGGCCTGCTCGCGCTCGCCCCGCTCGCCGGATGCGGCGGCAACTCTGGTTCCGGCTCTGCTGCCGCCGGTTCCGACTACACTATCGGCGTTCTGCAGCTCACCGAGCACTCCGCACTCGATGCCGCCAACGACGGCTTTGTCAAGGCCATCAAGGAGAGCGGCCTTAAGGTCAAGATCGACCAGAAGAACGCCCAGAACGACCAGTCCACGTGTAAGTCCATTGCTGACAAGTTTGTGGGCGACAACGTCAACCTGATTTATGCCATCGCCACGCCCGCCGCGCAGGCTGCCGCCGGCGCCACGGCCGATATCCCCATCGTGGGCTGCGCCATCACCGACTACGCCGCCTCCGGCCTGGTCCAGGACAACGACAAGCCGGGCACCAACGTCACGGGCGCTTCCGACCTCACCCCGGTCGCCGAGCAGCTCGAGATGATGCAGAAGGTCCTGCCCGACGTTAAAAAGGTCGGCCTGCTCTACTGCACCGCCGAGTCCAACTCCGACGTCCAGATCAAGGCCGCCGAGAAGGAGCTCGACAAGCTGGGCCTCGAGTACACCGATTTCACCGTCTCGAGCTCCAACGAGATTCAGTCCGTCGTCGAGTCTGCCGTGGGCAAGGTCGACGCGCTGTACTCCCCCACCGACAACACCATCGCCGCGGGCGCCTCGCAGGTGGGCCAGATCTGCAAGGAGAACAAGCTTCCCTTCGTGACTGGCGAGGAGGGCATGTGCATGGCCGGCGGCCTGTTCACCCTCTCCATCAATTACGAGGATCTGGGCTACGCCGCGGGCGAGATGGCCGTCAAGATTCTGAAGGGCGAGGCCAAGCCCGAAGACATGCCTATCAAGCACCTCTCGAGCAAGGACCTGGTCGTCGTCAAGAACGACGAGATGGCCGAGGCCCTGGGCATCGACCTTTCCGCTCTGGACGCGTAATGCTATACGCGGCATGCGTCTAGAGCCCGTGCTCGCGCTTTAGCTGCGTTATTCAATATCTGAGCCACAGGGGCGGGCGCTGTAGACCGGCGTCCGCCCTGCTTGTTTCAGGTAAAACAAAACGTCTGTCCGCAGCTCTTCTATGCATTGTTACCGCTATTATGGTGAATCACGTGTCCACCCTATCCTAGGAGGTATGAAGCATGCTCATTGCATTGCAGGGCGCCGTTTCGCAGGGCGTCCTCTGGGGCATTATGGTGCTTGGCGTGTTTATCACGTTCCGCCTGCTCGACATTCCCGATATGACCTGCGACGGCAGCTTTGCCCTCGGCGGCTGCGTCTGCGCTGTGCTCATCGTCAATAACAACGTCGACCCGCTGCTCGCCGTGCTGGCCGGTATGTGCGCCGGCGCCATCGCGGGTGCCGTCACGGGCATTTTGACCACCGTCTTCGAGATTCCCGCGATCCTCGCCGGAATCCTCACCCAGATCAGCCTGTGGTCCATCAACCTGCGCATCATGGGCAAGTCCAATACGCCAATTCTTGCCAAGGGCACCGTGTTCTCGGCCGTCAGCAATATGACCGGTCTGCCGCAGTCCACCGTTGCCATCATCTTGGGCATCCTGCTCGCCGTGGCTATCGTTGCCATCCTGTATTGGTTCTTTGGCACCGAGATCGGCTCGGCGCTGCGCGCCACCGGCAACAACGAGTACATGATCCGCGCCCTGGGCGTCAACACCAACTCCACCAAGATGATCGCCCTCGTGCTCTCCAACGCCCTCATCGGCCTTTCGGGCGCGCTCATCTGCCAGAGCCAAAAGTATGCCGACATTGGTATGGGCACCGGTGCCATCGTTATCGGTCTTGCCGCCATTGTTATCGGTGAGGTGCTCGGCCGTCTGCTGCCCGGCGGCCTCACGCAGTTTAGCGTCCGTCTTGCCTCCGCCGTCTTTGGCTCCGTGGTGTACTTCCTTATCCGCGCCATCGTGCTGCAGTTGGGCATGGACGCCAACGACATGAAGTTGCTCTCCGCTGTGATCGTCGCCGTGGCCCTGTGCGTGCCCGTGGTTTGGGAGCGCTATAAGCTCCGCAGCTCCTACACGAAGGGGGATGAGGCAGATGCTTAAGCTCTCGCACGTCAAGAAGACCTTTAACAAGGGCACCGTCACCGAGAAGCGCGCGCTCACCGGCGTCGACCTCACCCTGAATGACGGCGACTTTGTAACCGTGATCGGCGGCAATGGCGCCGGCAAGTCCACGCTGCTCAACATGATCGCCGGCGTGTACCCGCTCGATTCGGGCGTTATTGAGCTCGACGGCACCGACATCTCGCGCCTGAGCGAGTCGCAGCGCGCCAAGTACCTGGGCCGCGTGTTTCAGGACCCCATGCGCGGTACCGCTGCCGACATGCAAATCGCCGAGAACCTGGCCCTCGCCAAGCGTCGCGGCCAGCGTCGCGGCCTTTCGTGGGGCGTCACCAAGGCCGAGAAAGATGAGTACGTTGAGCTGCTCAAGCGCCTGGACCTTGGTCTGGACACGCGTCTCAACGCCAAGGTCGGCCTGCTCTCGGGCGGCCAGCGCCAGGCACTCACCCTGCTCATGGCCACGCTCACCAAGCCACGCCTGCTGCTGCTCGACGAGCACACCGCGGCCCTCGACCCCAAGACGGCCTCCAAGGTGCTCAATCTGACCGAGGAGATCGTCGACGAGAACCACCTCACCACGCTCATGGTCACGCATAACATGAACGACGCTATCCGTCTGGGCAACCGTCTGATCATGATGCACGAAGGCCACGTGATCTACGACGTGGCGGGCGATGAGAAGAAGTCGCTCACCGTAGCCGACCTGCTGCAGAAGTTCGAGGAGGTCTCGGGCGGCGAGCTCGCCAACGACCGCATGCTGCTGAGCTAAAACCTGCCAAAAAGGGACAGGTTTATTTTGGCAGGTTTTATCTGCGCAAACGTCAAAACCGCCGCTAAGGGACAGGCGCCCTTGCGGCGGTTTTCGCATATTATGTCGATAATCCGATATTCAACCAGACATTCTGGCTAAGGACTAAGGAAACTGCCATGAAAAGACTCCCCCGCCTTGCGTTAGCCGCCGCGTTGTTTGCCGGCGCGCTCGCAGGCATCCCAAGCCTCGCTTTCGCGGGGAACCTGCCCGCCGCCATTGACGGCTCCGTGGCCGTCATGCACACCAACGACATCCACGGCAGCTACAAGTACAGCTACAACGCAAGCAAGGGCACCGGCACTGTGGGCTTTGATGGGCTGGCGGTTCTCTATAGCGCCCAAAACAGCGCCCCCGATCTTTTGCTCGATGCGGGCGACACCTTCCACGGGCAGTCCTTCGCCACCATGAGCGAGGGCAAGAGCATCGCCGAGCTCATGGACACCTTCTATGTAGACGGCTACGACGCGACCACGCCGGGCAACCACGACTGGAGCTACGGCGCAGACAAACTCCGCACCATGACCGGCTACAGCACCACCGGCACGCCCTTCGCCATGCTCTGCGCGAACGCGAAGTCCACGAGCGGCGTATGGAGCTCGAGCATCACGAAGACGCTCGATCGCACCTGGGAGGATACCGAGGATCACTCCACATTCGACTACAAAATCAAGGTCGGCGTCGTGGGTGCCATGGATGAGTCGCTAGGTTCCTCGCTGCGCGCGGACCTGGTCGCGGGCACCAGCTTCTCGAGTGCCGCGAACGCCATCAATACCGAGGCAGAGCAGCTGCGCAAGGAGGGCTGCGATGTTGTTGTGTGTATCGCGCACACGCTCGACGCCAAGACCTTTGCCACGCGACTCCGTGGCGTCGATGCCCTTATCGCAGGCCACGAGCACATCAACCTTAACGAGAAGGTGACGGGAGCCGACGGCAAGACGATCCACGTTGTCGAGGCAGGCAGCGCCTTTGCCGAGGTGGGGCTGCTTTCCATTCCGTACAAGTACAACACGAATGACACCGAGACGACCGACGATGACACGGTCACGGTCCCTGCAGACGGTAGCGACGAGAAGCTCTACACCGCCAAGAACGTCAACGACCTTTTGGCAGACCCCGACAAGGGCTCCGACTACCAAAGCCGCCTTGAAGCCGTCCGCAACAAGATCAAGCCGCTCGACGAGGACTTTGAAAACGAATCGAACAAGGTGCTCGGCACATCCACCACCAACTATTTCTACGGCGAGGACGCCGCAGGCACGCATGGTTGGGAAATGGTGCGCACCACCGATTTCCGCCCCAGCAAGGAGGGCGACACCACCAAGGCCCAGACCATCGGCCACGTGATTTGCGGCTCCTATCTTGCCCTGACGGGCGCGGACTTCGCTATCGAAAACGCTGGCGGCATCCGCGGCGGCATCGCGGCGGGCAACGTGACCGCCGGCAACGTCATCGCCATCTCGCCCTACGGCAA
>DXMX01000061.1:1515-2500 GCA_019413955.1 Collinsella sp. | reverse complement strand
CCTGGACCATGACCGGCGCGGACTTCCTCGCAGCGCTCGAGCACTCGCTACAAATCAGCGACGATTGCAACGACAGCTACGAGCTTCAGCAGGCTTATGTGGCGGCCGGTCACACCGAGCAGGAGGCGCAAAACAAGTACAAGTGGCGCGATGACTCTGGCAGCGTTCTCTCCTTTGGCGGCATCAACGTGACGATTGATTGGACGCAGCCCGAAGGCAAGCGCATTGTGAGTGCCACACTCACCAAAGACGGCAGCACGTTCGATCCCACCAAGACCTATACCGTCGCCACCAACAACTACATCATTACCAACACGACCGACTTCCCCACCTTCGCAAACGCCACCAAGCACACCGAGTGGGGTACCTGCGAGTCAGCGCTAAGGGCGCTGATCGGGCAGAACGGCTGGGAGAGCAAGATGGCCGGGCTCGCCGGCACCATCGGCTTCGGCTCCGCAGCCGTGGACCCCACGCCCTCACCGGCCCCGACGCCTAAGCCCTCGTCTAAGACGGACACGGCGACCACGAAGGTCATCACCAAGAAGACGACCGGTAAGCTTGCCGCAACGGGAGACCGCACGCTGGCAGTAGTTGGCGCGTGCCTTATCGGCGGCATCATCGTCATCATGCTCGGCATTATCTGGAAGCGTCGACGCTAAGCTACACCGCCGGGCCTTACAGCCCCGCCGCGTAAACCTTATATCGAGCACAGAAGCCCGTCCGATGTGATCGGACGGGCTTCTTGGTGGGTATCATGGTTGGACGATCATTAGGAGGTTTTCCCTACATGGAATTGTTTGAGCCGATTCTTCATTTCTTTGAGCAACGGTGGGTCCACAACATCATCTGGGCCGTCATCTTGGCGATAGGCACCGCCGTCGCCGCCAAGGTCGTATCCAAGACCCTGAACCATCTGCTTAACCGAGACGATAACCCGCTTCCGGCATCGAGTATCTTCATCAACATCGCGCGCGCCGTCATCTGG
>DXMX01000061.1:0-1505 GCA_019413955.1 Collinsella sp. | reverse complement strand
TGATCGGCGGCAGCTTTATCCTCGACAACTGCTTTGGCATTAACGCAAACGCCCTCGTTGCCGCTCTTGGCGTCGGCGGCATCGCCATTTCGCTCGGCTTTCAGGACACGCTGTCAAACCTTATCGGCGGCATGCAGGTGACCTTTATGGGCATCATCAAGCCCGGCGACAATATCGAGGTCGGCGGCGTATCCGGCGTGGTCCAAGACATCACTTGGCGCCATACAACGATTGAGGATGCCTGTGGACAGACCATCATTGTGCCCAACTCCAACATTTCCAAGAACACACTCGTGCATTTGATGCCCTTTGGGCGCGTGGCCGTGCCCGTTGCCGTAAAGGACACGTCCAAGTGGGCTTCCCTTGACGTGCTGGCAGACGAGCTGACCAGCGCCACCAAGGCCGCCGTGCTTCCCATCTCGGGCTTTGACAAGGAGCCCTACGTACTCTTTAGCGAAATCGGCGACTTTGGCATCAAAGGAAAGATCATCTTTATCGTCAGCGACGACAGCACTACTTTCACGGCAGCCGACGCCTGCATCCGTGCCATCGCCCCCATCATCGCCTAACCCGCCAAAAAGGGACAGGTGAACTGCGCCCCGAAACTTGGACTGAATAAATAGCGACTACGCCGCAAGGGCCTGGTTCCGGAACTCCTCCGGCGTCAGGCCCTTCAATCTTACCTGCCTGCGCCGCGTGTTCCAATGGGCTATGTACTCCTCCAGGTCGCGCTTGAAGTCCCCGAAGCTGCCCCACTCCCTGCCGCGGTAGAACTCGTCCTTCACGTGGCCGAAGAGCTGCTCGGTGGCGGCGTTGTCGATGCAGTTCCCCTTGCGTGACATGCTTTGGGTGATGCCCGCCCCCTCCAGCCTGGAGGCGTAGGACTCGTGCTGGTACTGCCAGCCCATGTCCGAGTGCATGGTCGGCGCCGCCCCGTCTGGCAGGGCCTCGAGGAGCCGGTCGAGCATCCTGTGCTGCTGGGCGAGGTCCGGCGAGGTCGATATGTCGCTCGCCACGATCTCCTTCGTGCAGAAGTCGAGCACCGGGGCCCAGTAGGCCTTGGCGCCGGCGACCTTGAACTCGGTGACGTCGGTGCCGAGCTTCTGCCACGGCCCGTCGGCGCCGAAGTCCCTCGCGATGACGTTCTCGAACGTGCTCCCCACGAGCCCCCTGTAGGAGCTGTACCGGCGGCGGGAGCCCCGGCGGCGTATCCCGCACCGGATGCCCATCTCGCGCATCATCTTGAGCACGGTCTTGTCGGCCACGACCGCGCCCAGCTCGGCGCGCAGGCACATGGCTATCTGCCGGTGCCCGCAGCCGTTGGCGGTGCGCGAGAATATCTCGGCCGCGGCGTCGCGCAGCTCGGGCCTGGTCGGCCTCCGCGGGTGCGCCAGCGCGTAGTAGTAGGTCGACCTCCTGAGCCCCGAGCACTCCAGCAGGTGGCGCAGGGAGTGCCCCTCCGCGCGCAGCGCCCTCACCGCCTCGGCCGCCGCCCTGGTCAGAGC
>DXMX01000060.1 GCA_019413955.1 Collinsella sp. | reverse complement strand
GTGTTGGACGCCACGTCGTCGTTGGCGACGAGGATGAGGTTGGAGCCCAGGGTGGAGTTCCACTGGGTGGCAACCTGACCATGAACCAGTCGGTTATCGATGCGGGTAAGAAGAATGTTGGGTTCTGCCATGTTGATCAGCTTCCTTTCGTTATTTGCTGACGACAGTTACTTGATCTCCTGAATCGCGTAACGCGAAACATCTACGACGGCTCCGGATCGGACTTTGATCTGGACCTTCTCGCCTTCGATGCCTTTGACGGTTCCGTAGATACCGCCGGCGAAAAGAACCTCTTGACCCGGCTTGAGCTCGGTGTGCAGCTCCTTGAAGTACTTCTGCTTCTTCTTCATGTTGATTTGCGACCAGATGGTGTAAATCAAGCCCATGATGACAAGCAGGCCTAAAAGGGCGACCGAGGAGCTCAGGACGTTGGCTCCGAAATCGGCCATTAGATGCCGTCCTCGTCGCCGAAGATATCCTCTTCGTCGGAGCCGGCAACGGATGCGACCGTCTGGGCGGTGATGCCCGTCTGGCCAACGGTCACGGCCTGCTCGCCAAGCTCGGCGAGCGTGGCGTTGCCGCGGAGGAACAGAAGCTCAATAACCATGGGAAGGTTGGTGCCGGTCAGAACCTCGACGTTGTCGACATCCTGGGCAATCATCATCGCCTGGTTGAACGGGGTGCCACCAAGCAGGTCGGTAAAGACGAGCACGCCATCGCACTCCTCGCGCATGGCGGTAATAGCGGCGCGGAGATCCTCACCGTAGGAAGCAGCCTGGTCGCCCTCAAAAGGAACGACGGTAAAAGCGGGCTGGTCGCCAGCAACCATAGCGATAGCGCTTGCGAGGCCGGGTGCGAACTGTCCATGACCGGTAAGAATAAAGCCAACCATTCAAATTTCCCTTCCGAAGGTGTGTACGATCTGAGTCCGATGATTTTCGGAAGCCAGCGGGCGCTCGCCCTTAAAGCTTCTTAGAAAGCGTACTTTGAAGACCAGTGGTTTCTAAACTGGTAGTAACCACGTGACGTGTTGTTGTCACTATATCACCCCAGAAGAGGTCGCTTTCGTTGATTCATACGGTAAAACGTTTTTGCACCGCTCACGGTGATAAATCGACCGTTTACCGGTCGTTAACACTTCTACCTGCGGTTTTGAAACCGTTCCGAAATGCTTTGGCAAAAGATCGGATCTTTTCCTGTGTCTAAACAACGCAGGGCGGCTAAAAATAGCGTGTAGAAAAATTGCAGGTCATTGTGAAGATATGTGAATTGGTCTTTTTGACTTAATACCAGTTAGAACCAGTTTTGAGATTATCGGTGAACGGTAGTTTTCGACCGTTCACCGGTTACTTGCAATCGTTTGCAGTCGTTTTCCCAGATGAATTAGGGAAACACAATGGAGCGCTTGCGCGGGCGCGAGGCCTACTCCAGTGGTTTCGGCAGCAAAAAGCCCGCTAGAACGTTGTCCGTTCTAGCGGGCTAAATCAGGCAGATCGGCTAGCGCACAGTAGTGCAGGCAAACCTTACGCAAACAGGCCGTAGATGCTGATGTTGGCCTTGGCATACAGGCCGTTAGCATACTCGGTCCACTTGGAGCTGGCGCTCGAAGCCTGCGAAGAGTACTGCTGGTAGGCGGTGTAATAGGCGGTCATGGCCTGCTTGTAGGTAGCGCTATCAGCCGTAAAGGCATCGTCAGCGAAGGCCTTAGCGTAGGTGCTATCGGCGTCCTTCCAGGTGCCCTTTTCGCTATCCCACTCGTCGCCGGCAAGTTTGATGATGTAATCGGCGTAGTCCTTGCTCGCGGTCTCCTCGTTGCCGTCAGCAGGCTCGGTCGGGGCGGTCGGCATGCTTGCGGAGCTATCGCCCACCTTCTTCTTGTAGAGCTTCTGCAGCGTCGCGGACTGACGGACGATCTGCTTGGCCTGGTCCTTGGACACGCCATACTGCGTGGCCATGGTCTTGTAGTCCGAAGTGCCGATGGAATCCTCGGCGTACTTCTTCATCTCCTTAGAAGAGACGGTGATGCCCTCGTCCTCGGCAGCGTCGAGCAGGATCTTGTTGCGCACGTAGGACAGGATGACGTCGGCAGAGGGAGCGGTGTAGTTGCCATCGCCATCCTTGACGGTGTCGAGGCTGTACTGGCTCTCAATGGCCTCGCGCGCGGTGATGTCGCTCTTCTTGCCGTTGTAGCTGTAGCTTGCCACGGTCGAATCGAGCTGGTCCTCGGTGAGGGTCGCCGAGCCGACACCCTTGCCGCCAAAACCACCATTGCCAATAAAGAAGCCAATCACGGCAGCAATCACGACTGCAACCACAAAGGCGGCAATCATCGTCTTCTTGTGCTTGGATGCGCGGTCGTCTTCGTCGGAACCCAGGATATCGTCGTCCTCGTCCTGCTCCTCGGGCATGAGGTTCTCGTCGGCGGCGTCCGCGGCGATCTTTGCCTCCAGGCGAGCGTCCTCCTCCTCGGCCGTCGTACCGGCGGCAATATGTTCGGCAGACGTACCGGCGACCAGATCGATCTTCTCCTCCTCATCACCATCGGGGCCTTCGCCGCGCTCGATGATCTGGATGCCGTCGATCTCGTCCTTCTCGTCCTTCTTTTGAATCAGACCCATATCAGTTACTCCTTGTTAGGAAACATAGTCCGCAATAGAATACGCCCGACAAAGCGCCGGGCGTATTGATTCTCAGGTTATACGCAAACACTTAAGTACTATTTAGGCGTTTGCAGTCTGCATGCCTTAGGCCAGGTGCGCGATAACGGCATCGGCAAAGGCCTGCGTGCCCACAGCGCCCTCAACGGAGCCGGTCTGGGCACGACGAACGTCGCCGGTAACCTGCTCACCCTCGTCGAGCGTGGCAGAAACGGCGGCGCGAATGCGATTGGCCGCGTCGTTCTCGCCCAGGTGATCGAGCATCATAGCCGCGGACAGAATCTCGGCCGTGGGGTTAGCGATATCCTGGCCAGCGATATCGGGCGCGGAGCCGTGCGTCGCCTCGAAGATGGCGCAGTCGGCACCGATGTTGGAACCCGGAGCCATACCCAGTCCACCTACCAGACCGGCGCACAGGTCGCTCACAATGTCACCGTACAGGTTGGGCAGCACCAGGACATCGAAGTCGTTGGGGTTCTGGACCAGGCCCATGCAGGTGGCGTCGACGATCTTGTCGTTGAACTCGATATCGGGATAGTTGGCGGCCACCTCGCGCGCAACGCGCAGGAACAGGCCATCGGTCGCCTTCATGATGTTGGCCTTATGCACGGCCGTCACCTTTTTGCGGCCGCAGCGGCGGGCGTACTCAAAGGCGTACTCCACAATGCGGCGGCTCTTGGCGATGGAGATGGGCTTGATCGAGATAGCGGAATCGGCGGCGAAGGCCTTCTGACCCGAGCGCTCGACAAGCTGCGAGAGCTCCTCGACCTCGGCAGCCCCCTCATCGAACTCGATGCCGGCATAGAGGTCCTCGGTGTTCTCGCGCACGATGACCAGGTCGACGTCGCGGAAGCGCGAGCCGTCGCCCGGCTGCGACAGGCAAGGGCGCACACAGGCGTACAGGTCAAAGTGCTTGCGCAGGGCGACGTTAACGCTGCGGAAACCCGTGCCAACCGGCGTAGTAATGGGACCCTTGATGGCAACCTTGGTCTCGGCGACCGCATCGAGCACGTGCTGGGGCAGCGGCGTGCCAAACTCGTCCATGACACCGGCACCGGCCTCCTGGACGTTCCAATTGATCTGGACACCGGCGGCCTCGACCACGCGGCGCGTGGCCTGCGTAATCTCGGGACCGATACCGTCACCGGGAATCAGGACTACATCGTGCGCCATAATCTGTTACTCCTCGTCTTCGGCGTCGTCAGATTTTTTAACGCTAGCACGCTTCTTCTTTTTGGAGAGATCCAGGCCAAAACGTTTAACAAGCATTTCGCAAATCTCGCTCGAACGGGCCTTGAGATAGCTGCCTTTGCCGTTCTCGGCGTCGAACTTAAGGCGCAGCGCGAGCTTCTCGGCAACCTCGGCGTCAATCTCGCCCTGACCAAACTCGTACAGGCAACCGAGCATGTCGCGATACTCGAGATCACCGTGGTAGCACTGGATGGCCTCGTCCAGGATGGGCCAAGCCTCGCGCGAACGCTCGACACTCGTGGCGCCCCACACGCACAGCAGGCGGAAGGCGGCATAGCGCAGCGTGGAGGAAATCTCGTCGAACAGTGCGGTCTCGGCGCCCTCAAAGGCATCGCCCAGCTGCTCGGGGCAGGTGGTGGCGAGCGCCGTCAGGGCATCGAGAGCCTCCCAGCGGGTCTGCGCCTCGGGGCGGTCGAGCGCCTCGATCAGCGCGGGCACGCAGGGCACGACGCGCTGGGGATCGCGCTCGGCAAGCAGATGCAGCACGCGGGCGGCAAACTGGCGGATGCGGCGCGTGGGGCAGCCGAGCTCCTGAACCAGGCGGTCGACGGCGTTCTCGTTCTCCTCTGCCAGCTGAAGCTGTGCCAGCTCCTCGTCGGTGAGCTGTTCGTCTTTGTTTTCTGCCATAGTTACCTCTTCTTACTATTACTTAGCGTGCTTGCCAGCACCCTTGCTGTCATCGGTGACCGAGATGAGCTGTCGGTCGGCCGCGCCATTGCGACGCGCACGGCGGCGTTCCTCAGCGTCGCCCGCGTCGGCGGCGGCGCGATGAGCCTTGTTGACGTTAAAGACCTCGTCGTGTTTGCGCCACGGACCGACGGACTCGCCAAAGCTCATCTTAAGACCGGCGATAAAGCCGCCGAGCCAGCCGATCGGCGCAAACTGCACCAGCGGGAACAGTGAGAACACCCAGGTCAGCAGGACGACTGCCGCCGCGCCTGCAAAGTTGGCAATCCAGTAGTCGCGCTTGGTGATGACGCGCTTTTCGCACGCCCACTGGCCGCACAAAAAGCCAATGTAGATCGCGAAGAGAAAGAGCACCAGCGCAAGCACCACGAACGTCCAGCTCATGGGCGCTACTCCCCGTGATGGTGGCCGCAGCAGCACTCGTGGCCATCATCATGGCCGTGGCCGCCGCAGCACTCGTGGTCCTCGCCATGGTGGTGGCCGCAACCGCACTCATGGTCGTCGCCGTGCTCGCCGCAACCGCAGCCGTCCTCGTGAGCACCGTGCTCTTCGGGACGATACTGCGACCAGTCCAGACCGGCGGCGATGGCGTCGGCCTCCTCCTTATAGAGGACCGTGATGGCCTGGGTGCCCAGCTTGGCACCACCGATGGCATCGAGCATGTCGTAGAGCGTAAAGGCCACGTCGGCGCCGGGCAGCGCAAGCTCGCGATCGTCGGCATAGGCGAGCGCCAAGCGCAGGTCCTTGATGAAGTGCTCGACCATAAAGCCGGGCTTGTAGTCGCCGTCGAGCGCCTTGGTAGCCAGGCTCTCCATGGCGCCGGACTTGCCGGTACCGCCCAGGATCATCTGGCGGGTCTTCTCCAGATCAAGGCCGCTCAGCTCGGCAAATGCCATGGCGTCTGCCATGCCGACCATGCAGGCGCCCAGCGACACCTGGTTGGCGAGCTTGGCAGCCTGGCCCTTGCCGGCGCCGTCGAAGCAGCAGATGTTGGCCGCAAAGGTGGCAAGGATGTCGCGGACCGGCGCGATGTCGTTCTCGGTAGCGCCCACGATAGCCGTGAGCGTACCGGCGATAGCGCCCGACTCGCCGCCGGTGACGGGGCAGTCAAACGCCATGCGACCAGAAACCTGGGCGGCCTCGGCAATGTCACGGGCAAGCTCGGGCGAGCTCGTGGTGAGGTCGATCAAGACCGCGCCGGGCTTAGTGCACGCGAGCAGGCCGTCGCCCGCCAGGTAGAGTTCCTCGACCTCGGAGGGATAGCCCACCATGGTAAAGACGACATCGGCGTTCGCCGCGGCATCGGCCGGCGTATCTGCCCAGACGGCGCCGCGCTGGATAAGCGCCGCCGCCTTGGACTTGGTGCGGTTGTTGACCGTGACGGGATAGCCGGCGTCCAGAATGTGGCCGGCGATGGGGGCACCCATGATTCCGGTGCCGATGAATGCGACGGAGAGCTTGTTTGCCATGAAACCTTTCCTTTTGGGTTGGGTGTTGTTACCAGGTTGAATACTCGGTGCCAGCGTTTGGGCTGGGAGTCGAGGGCGATTACGGACGCAGCGCTTGCCTACTGACCGCGCACGCGGCGGGCGATACGGTCGGAAAGCGAGGCTTTCTCGGCGCGGTTCTTACCCCAAAACGCAAGTGCCACCATGCCGGGCCCCACGTGCGAGCCGATGGTAGGACCGACGGAGCTGCGAATGATCGTGACGTCGGCGCAGCCCTCCTCCTTGCGGATGGCGGCTTCGAGCCAGTCACCGTCCTTTTCGGCATCGGCCGTCATGATGGCGATGGGCATGGTGCGGTCGGGCACGTAGTTCTCGCGGAACGACTTGAGGATGGACTTGAGCGCCTTCTTGCGGCCGCGGTTGACGCCAATCAGCGACAGCGAGCCGGCAAGGTCGTAGGAGAGCTCGGGCTTGACATCGAGCTTTGCCGTGAGCTGCGCCGCCGCGGGCGGAATGCGGCCGCCGGCAGCCAGCGCGTCGAAGCTCTCGAGCGTAAAGTAGCCGTGGACGTAGGTCTTTGCCTCGTTTGCCCAGTCGACCAGCTGCTTGGCGGTGAGTCCCGCCGAGCGCTGGCGCACGGCCTCGAGCGCCAGGAGCGCGCCGGTCGCGCAGGGCAGAGCGTTGTCGACCACGTAGAGCTCAAAGTTGGGATACTCGGCGCGCACGGCATCTGCCGCCTGGCACGCGGAGTTGTAGCTCGACGACAGCGCCGAGGTAAAGCACAGGTAGACCGTGGGCGTGCCCTCCTTGGCACACTCGGTAAAGAACTCGATATAGCGACCGAGCGACACGGCGGAGGTAGACACGCGAGCGCCGGCGCGCATGCGGTCGTAGAACTCCTTGGGTGTGATGCTCGACCAGATGTCATCCGTGCGCTCCTCGCCATCGATAATGAAGGGGAAACCCAGGATATCGACATCGAGGTTCGCGGCGACCTCGGGGCTAAAGTCGCAGCAGGTATCGACGACGATGCGGCAGCGGTCAGAATGGCCGGTAGATGCAGCCTTGTCCATCAAAGCGACTCCTTACGTAAAAAGGCGGCCACCCGCATGGGATGGCCGCCAACCGTTAACTCATGCAAGTTAACGTATTTTACTCGTCAAGTGTTTCGATGCGGGGCTTGATGATGCCATATCCACCATTCTTACGGTGATACACCACATTGATGAGGCCAGTCGTCGCGTTCTCGAACACGTAGAAGTCGTGGCCGAGCAGATCGGTCTGCACCAGCGCCTGCTCCTCAGTCATCGGGGTGACATCAATGACCTTCTCACGGACGAGCAGGTCGTCCTCCTCCTCGGGCAGCAGCAGGTCGGCCAGATCCTCGACGCGCTCGACCGGTGCGACATCCGCTGCGCTGGCACCGCCCTGGCGGTTGTCCACGACCTTGGTCTTGAACTTGCGCAGCTGGCGGGTGACCTTATCGGCGGAGAGGTCGATGGCGGCGTACATATCTGCACCGTGCTCGGCAACGCGAATCACCGAACCGCGGGCACGAACCGTAACCTCGACGATCGCCGGGTTGGGGTTCGAGGGGTTCTTCTCATAGCGAAGTACAACGTCGACCGTCATGGGCTCGATATCGAAAACCTTGAGCGCCTCGCCGATCTTCTCATCCACATGCGCACGCAGAGCATCGGTTACCGTCGTCTTGCGTCCAGAAACCTTGATATCCATACGTGGCTCCAATCTGCCTCGGGGACTTACTGTACTGGCTTTGTACCCATTGCCGTGCATTTAATCACGCGGATTCCCAAAGACCCGAATAACGATTGCTTGATACCGCATACCGATGTCTCGCACTTTTCTGTGGCAAAGTGCGCTATGGGAGAGCAACGGCGACTTTGTTTTTGGTCCCGAAAATTGGCTTTGACCTGCTGGTTTTATTGGGATGAAAATGCCGGGCTCCCCTGTTGGGAAAACCCGGCAGTGCGTGTTGAAACCGTGAAGAGGCGTCTCTCCTAGCGCATAGGAGACCCCACCCCTGGCAATAACTAGCTATTGAGCTTGTTAATGTCGTCGTCGGTGATGGTGCCCTCCTGGCTGGACGATTTATCCTCGGAGGTTGCACCATCGCTGCTCGAATCGGAGGATGCGGACTCACTAGATCCGGTATCGGTCGACTGCACGTCGGCGCCCGAGACCGTCTTGGTGGTGAGGTCATAGGGCATCGTGCCGTACCAGACGGAGTGGACCGCCTCGAGCGTGCCATCGACCGTGATACCGTCGAGGGCATCGCTCACGGCGCGGCACAGCTCATCGTCGGCGCGCTCGAGACGCCCGCGACGCCGAGCGTCGAGGGCGTCTCGAGCGCGCCGACGTAAGAGATCTGGCTCATCAGGCGCGCAAGGTAGCCGCCGGCCGTGGAATCGCAAATCACGTAGTCTATCTCGCCGGACTCGAGCGCCTCAAAGCACTCGTTGATGTTGGAGAAGGTCTTTTGGTTGGCCGTGATGCTCTGCTTGGCGAGCGCTTCCTGCGAGGCCGAAGAGGTCTGAACGCCCAGGGTAGCGGCGTTAAGCGTTTCGGTGGAAACGCTCAGCGACTCGCCGTCGCTCGTCTTTCCGAACACTGCCGCAGCGTCGTACAGGCAAGTACCAAGCGTGCTGATGTCACCATCCGTGGAATTGATGTCGCCAATGAAGATGTCGGCCTTTTTGTCGCCAAGCGCGGAATCGGCAGAAGACGCATCGACGAAGGCAACCTTAAGGCCCATACGGCTTGCAAGGGCGCGGGCAGCATCGACCGCGTAGCCCGTGAGGTTACCATCGGCGCCCTGCATGGCCTGCGGTGCATCGGAGGTATCGAGGGCAACCGTCAGGGTACCGGGAGTGACCAGGGCGTCGTCCGACACCGTAGGGGTAACGGTCTCGCGCTCGATCTGGTCAATCGTGGGTGTCGTGAACGTGGACAGTGGATTGAACGCGCATCCGCTCAAGCCCAATACGGCAATGACCGCCGCAGTCCCAGCACCTAACCGAGCCGCGTGCATCAAGCTGCCCCTCACCATGTCCACTACCCTGCCTTCTGTGTCGTATACAATCCGTGCGTTGCGCGGAATAACGGGTTGTTCCCACCAGCTGACCTGGTATTTGACCCCACACTTGCGCACCGGGGTGTTTGCTCGGGAGGCCGTAGCCACCTTCACGACTGGCCCGCTCGTCCGCGAGGCGGTATTGCCCCAAAGAAAGTAGAACGGACGGTGCGGCTTACATCTAGGACGCGCCATGATCGCGCCGCGCGCACGCGGTCGCTTACGTGGATCCCTTTGACCGCGTCTGTCTTGGACTAGGATGGACATTTCGTCCGTCCGCAACCACAGCCTGGCAGGAACGTAGCGCATTATAGCTAAGTTCAAGCTAAAGTTTAAGGTTAGGGGCGTCATTCGCACCGTGAGCACAGATTTTGCAGGTCGGAGCGGACTATTCGTGCCCCCATGAAGCCCGGAGCTCCCCTACGGGGAGCTCCGGGGCACCCGTCTCAGGGTGCCGTGTGCAAAAAACGGCAAATATGAGTACTGTTACCAATTTAGTAACAGCGTTTTTCCGTCCCACGGGCCCTTTTGAGTTCCGCACAGCCTGCTTGACGCCAAGATATTCCACATTCGTTTATTATCTCTTCAATGAATCCAGATTTTCGGCCCAAGTTTCTTTGTTTTTGCTGCCACTAATCTAGTAACAGTACTCATATTTGCCGTATTTTGCACAGGACATATAAACAGACCCCCTATAAAGCCCTAGTTTTACGCCGGCTTGAGCCCAAAGCACGCTCTGAGCGTATTCAGCAGAGCATCTTGCCTCTTTCGACGAGCCTCTACGCGATTCTGATATCGCTTACCCATACGCTGGTGGATACGCCATGCGAGCGCTTCCATCGCTTCCATGTCGCAGAGCATTTCGTTGTTGACCGTCGCGACCTCGATTCCCATAGTAATCAAGCCCGTGTTGCGTTTTTCATCATGAATACGTCCCCTCCGGGAGGAATGGCCCAGCTCACCGTTGTATTCCAGGTCAAACCGGGCTGCTTCCTGATACGCATCGCAAACTGCATGTGGCAACCCCGAGATTGCCTGCGCGCGGTCATCGAACTCGATCTTGTAGTCGGTCTTAAAGGGACCGCAGGCAAATCCGCCATAGGAAAACGGAAGCGAAAACAGAGCGAGCATGATGCACTCCATGGGCGAGAGCAGGTTTTCTGACAGGTAGGGACACAGGCGCAGCAGCTGTTTGGCCGCACTCCCCTTGCATGCCGCAAGGTAATCTGCCAGGCGATCGGGCGTCAGCACTGGCTCGACTTCAAAGTAGCCCACGTCTGCCGGTTGGTCCTTGTCCTTTGCAAGCCTATTCGCAACAGGCGAGGTATAGGGAGGTAGATACTTCCCGCGATCGCTCAGTGAAATCTTGGAACACAGTTCCTGGGCCAGGGCAAACGCCTGGATACAGCCGACCTCGCGAGCGACGGCAACACAAAGGGCCTCGGGAGATAGGCTGTACATCCCCGGTTCCACCTCTAGAATCGAGCCGGCAGGCAACCCGGAGCACACGGACCAGTCCACGCCAGGCATGCGGCGGCGCTGCACCGCAGATCCCACCAGCAAGCACAGATCTTCTTGCACCTCGCCGCTTTTGGCTCCAATTCGCACCAGGTCGGGAAGATAGATATCCTCGGTCGAAGGCGATGACGTACACAGCACGCGGCGCTCCTCCTCGGGCTCAAGGTCCTTCCAGCCGATGTAGCCCATCTGCCGGCGCTCGGCTCGAATCATACGCAACGCCGAGGCGCCCGTCAGGATCACGGAAGCCGCTAGCTGCTCTTTTGTCGGTTTGTTGCACTGCCTGATTGTTACCGCCACACGAATCACCCCTACCAAACGCGTGCGATAGCGAGGCCATCAACGGCTGCGGCACCGGCGCGCTTGAGTTCCGCCGAAGCCGCTGCCATCGTCGCACCCGTGGTGATAACGTCGTCGATAAGCAGCAGGCGGCGGCCCCGCACATCCTCAACGGTCTCGTACATGCCTCGGGCGCGTTCACGGCGTTCTTCACGACCGAGTTCACGCTGGTCGCCATGACCGTACTTAACGAGGGCGTCGAGCAGCGGAACACCCGACAGCTCGCAAAATGGGCGCGCGATGGCTTCCATATGATCGAAGCCTCGCCGCCGAAACGCCGCCGCCGTCGCGGGCACAAACACCACTGCATCGGCACCGGACAACACACCACCGTAACGATCGGGTGCCGCGACCTGGGCATGTAAGGCGGTATCGTATAGCAGCTCTGCCAGATACGGCGCCAGGCGTCGCTCGCCCGCGTCTTTGTACGCTTTAATGATCCGCGGCAGCGGGTGCGTGTAAACGGCACATGCCAGGCACCGGTCGAGTGCTTCGGCCATCGCCGAGGACGTACCCTCGACCGAGCACTCGGTGCACAGCAAGTCTCCAAACGGGGCGCCGCATCGAGTGCAGCTATGCCGCGGGTCGATGAGTGCAAGCGCCGCCAGGCAGTCTTGGCAAATAAGCGCACCGGCGCGCTCGCAGCCGGCACATCGCGTGGGTGACAACGCCTCAAGCGCCTCGTGCGCCGCCCGCTCGGCAAACGGTAGCAATTCGTCCGCAAACGGTAGGATGCCGGCGCCTTGCAGGCATCCCAACGCGTTCAAATGTCTCTTCACGACACAACCCTCCCTACGCTCGGTCGCAGGGAGGGTCGTTGATTCAGCGCTATGGTACCCCGACGCGTTTGGGGTCAGGCAGGTTAAATCCGTTTGCGGGCGCTATTCGCCGGTGGGCGGTTGCGGTGCGGACGAGTTTTGGGTCGAGCCCTCGCCACCGTCCTGGCGCGGTTTGCGGGAACGACGGCGGCGACGGCGCTTCTGGCCCTGGTCGGCCGAACCCTCGCCACCACGATCTTCGCGCGGCTCGCGTTCGTCGCGAGCAGCGCCGCGCGCGGCCTTGGCAGCCGCCCCTCCGCCATCTCCAGGGCGACGGCGCGTGACCTTGACCTCGCCATCCGAGACCTGATCGGCCACGGAGGGCACCGAGGGCTTTTGCTGCGTGCCCGAGGAATGGCGACGACGCGGACGCGGGACGCGCTCGTCATCGTTGCGCTGCTTGCCACCCTTGTCGGCAGGCGTATCGGAACCCGAACCACCCTTGGGGGCGGCACCGGCTTCGCGAG
>DXMX01000006.1:46131-48057 GCA_019413955.1 Collinsella sp. | reverse complement strand
TGCTGCTGGAAAACCCCGCCCGTGCTCGCCGTTGCTGCTTTGCGACCGACGACCGCGCTCCCTCCGACGCGCTTTCGACCGGCATGATCGACAACGCCTGCCGCGTGGCCATCGAGGCCGGCATCGACCCGGTGGTCGCCATCTCCATGGCGTCTCTTTCCACGGCCGAGGCCTTTGGCCTGGACCACGGCTGTCGTGACCCGCATGAGCTCCGCGGCGCGATCGCTCCGGGCAAGCGCGCCGACCTGCTGGTGCTCGATGACCTGACCTTTGCCACGGCCCCGCATCGCGTGTATGCCGCCGGTGCGCTCGTGGCACAGGACGGCGCCTTTGTGGGCGAGGTTGCGCCCGAGACCGCTGAGGTCGCAGCGCTTGCCGATGAGCTGCGTGCTTCCGTTAAGCTGCCGAAGCTTTCGCTTGACGTGTTCGATTATGCCTTTAAGCCGGGCGAGGCGGTTATTGATGTGATCCCTGGCATGGCTATCACGGGCATGGTTCGTCCCGAGACTGACGAGGACTTGCGTCGCATTATGCTTATCGAGCGCCATGGCCGCGGCGTGTCGCTGCAGGCCGAGGGCGTCGACGGCGACGGTCCCGCCGGCATGGGGCTCGTCGGCAAGCATATCGGTCGCGGCTGGGTGCGCGGCTTCACCATCACGGGCGGTGCCATTGCCTCCACGATCGGCCACGACTCGCACAACGTGTGCGTGGTGGGCGACAATGCGGCGGATATGATGGCTGCCGTTGAGGCCGTGGGCCAGGGCGGCCACGTGCTGGTGCGCAACGGCGAGGTCGTGGCGCGCATTCCGCTGGCGCTCGGTGGCCTTATGAGCGAGGGCACGGCCGAGGATGTTGCCGCGCAGCACGACGACTTTATGGTCAAGGCGCGCGCCATGGGTATTGAGCCGCCGCTCGACCCCATCATGGGCATCATCTTCCTGCCCCTGCCGGTCATCCCGACGCTCCGCATCCGCCCCGAGGGCATGTTCGACGTCACAACCTTCACCTACGCCGACTAGTCATCGGGGACGTTCTTAAACGACTAGTCATCGGGGACACTCTTTGGCGGGCTGCCTGACGCCGCGACCGTAGGACCTCTGGCATGTGTGAGCTATTTGCCAGGTCCTTGTAACGTTTACGCCCGCGGAGTCTTATTTGAGCTCCCTTTGGGTACGTTGGAATCGGATACGCGTCTGATTCCAACAAGCCCGAAGGGAGCTTTTCTATGTTTAAACTGATTGCATCCGATATGGACGGCACACTGCTTGACGAAAACGGCCAGGTGCCTCCCGAGACCTATGAACTGATTCTGGCGCTACACGAGCATGGCGTGCATTTCGCCGCATCGTCAGGTCGTCGCTACGATCGCCTGTGCGAGTTCTTTGCGCCCGTTCGCGACAAGATGGACTTTGTCGCCGCTAACGGCGCCCAAGTCTACGCCGACGGTAAGATGGTAGACCGTGAGGTGTATTCCCACCTGGCGATTCGAAGGCTCGCCCAAGCCGTCAGGACGTTTCCCAATCTGCATCTTGCGCTCTTTGACCGAACCAAGTCCTTCCTGCTCGATGACGAGTGCAAGTTCGTGCGTGAGGTCGATAAGGACCTTCCCAATGCCGAGCGCATTTGGGAGCTGCCCGATCCCAGCGTAAATATCATCAAAGCGAGTATCTTTTGCGACGACAGTGCGGTTATGGACAGTGCGTACGTGCTACAGCGCGAACTCGGTCAGCTCTTTACCTTTGCGCCTTCGGGCAACGCGTGGATTGATGCCATGCAGCCCGGTGTGTCGAAGGCCTCGGGTATTGCACAGCTCGCGGAGCATTACGGCATTGGGCGCGACGAGGTCATGGCGTTTGGCGACTCGATGAACGACTACGAGATCATTCGCTTTGTCGGCACGGGCTGCGCGATGGAAAACGCGCGCCC
>DXMX01000006.1:0-46121 GCA_019413955.1 Collinsella sp. | reverse complement strand
CAGGGCGGTTGCCGATCGCGTGGTGGGTCGTAACCGCGACCACGCCGTTCAGCAGGAGCTCCGCCGCGTGCTAGAGGACCTCGCTTAATCCGGCAGCTGGGGACGTTCCCGTTCTGCCGGCAGTGGGGGACAGTCCTTGCAGCTTTTCACGAAGAGTGTCCCCAACGACTAGTCATTCAAGAACGTCCCCAATGACTAGCCGATGACTAGGCGAGGGCGGCCATGATGGTGCGGGCGACGCCGTCGTGGTCGTTGTCGAACTCGGTGATGGCGTCGGCGGCGTCGCGGTCTTCGGGCTCGCCGTTGATCATGGCTATGCCGTGGCCTGCTGCCTGCAGCATGGGAATGTCGTTGATGTTGTCGCCGAAGCCCCAGGCGTCGGCGAGACGCTCGCCCAGGTGCTCGCATAGCCATGTGAGGGCCGTTCCCTTGGTGGCGCCCTCGCCCATGACCTCGATATTCATGGCGTACGAACGCGTGACCTCAATGCCTCCGAGCGTGTCGAGCTCCGCCGCGATGGCGTCGCGATCGGCCGGGTCGTGCCAGTACATGGCGATGCGTTCGAGTGTCTCGACCTCGTCGATCTTACTGTCGATATCCATGTCGATCGGTGTTCGTGTGCGCTTGAGCGAAGCCGCGATGTGGGGGTCACCGCCGCAGAACTCATCCAGGCGCCCGTATAGCGAGCGGGGGAGGAAGCACTGTCCATCCGCGAAGATATCGAAGGTCACATCGTGGCCGGCGGCAATGCGATGGATGCGGTGGGCAATGCCGCAATCGAGCGGTCGGCTCAAAATGCGCGTAGCACGTGAGGTGTCGGTGGGCGTATCTTCGTCGAGCCGCCAGACGCTGGCGCCGTTGGCGCAGACCGCGTAGTGCACGGCGGGATGGGCGAGAATGGGCTCAAAGATGCCCGACAGCGGGCGCCCCGTGCAGGGAACAAACTCGATGCCACGACGTGCGAGCTCGTCGAGCATTGCCCAAGTGGCGTCGCTCATCTGCTTATCGCTCGTCAGCAGCGTCCCATCCATATCGGAAAACACAATCATTTGATGCAGCCCTTTCTACTGGCATAAAAAGTGTGGCCAAGGGCTTGGGTCCCTGGCCACGCTCGAGTTCTATAACGGTCCGCGTCCTAGCGGTCAGCGAGCGGCTTGTACTCCAGCGGCTCGATCACCGGACGATAGGCCGGGCGAATAATACGGTGCGCGCAGAAGAGCTCTTCCATGCGGTGCGCAGACCAGCCGGCCATGCGGGCGACGGCGAATAGCGGCGTAAAGAGCGTCTCGGGCACGCCGAGCATCTTGTAGATAAAGCCCGTGTACAGGTCGATGTTGGCGCAGATGGGCTTGGTCATGCCGTGGTCGCGCATGACCTGGGGTGCCAGGCGCTCGATACGCTCGATGAGCGCGAACTCTTCGCCCAAGTCCTTCTTGGCTGCCAGTGAGCGCGCGTAACGGCGGCAGACCTCGGCGCGCGGGTCGCTGAGCGTATAGACGGCGTGGCCCATGCCGTAGATGAGGCCCGTGCCGTCGAAGGCCTGCTTGTCGAGGATCTTGCCCAGGTAGGCCGCGACCTCGTCCTCGTCCTCCCAGTTGGAGACATGCGCGCGGATGTCCTCGTGCATAGACACGACCTTGGCATTGGCGCCGCCGTGGCGCGGGCCCTTGAGCGAGCCGATAGCCGCGGCGTAGGCGGAATACGGGTCGGTGGCCGAAGACGACAGCACGCGGCAAGCGAAGGTGGAGTTGTTGCCGCCGCCGTGCTCGGCATGCAGCATAAGCATCACGTCGAGCAGCATCGCCTCATCGCGGGTGAACGCCATGCCGCCGCGCAGGACCTGTAGGATGGTCTCGGCGGTGGAGAGGCCGGGCGTGGGGTGCGGCACGTGAACCTCGGAGCCGCGAAGCTTGGCGACCGAGGCCATGTGTGCGAAGGCGGCGATGCGCGGGAGACGTGCGAGCATGGAAATGGCGACGTCGATTTCGTGCTCGGGCGTGATCACGTCTGGTTCGGCATCGAAGGCGTAGAGCAGCAGCACGGCGCGCTGAAGCACATTCATGATGCTCGACGACACCGTGGTCATGGGAAACTCTTTGACGTACTCGTCGCTCAGATGTCTAAAGGCACCTAGGCGCTCGCAGAAGCCGTCGAGCTCTTCCTTGTTGGGCAGCGAGCCCGTGATGAGCAGGTAGGCGACCTCTTCGTAGCCATAGCGATCCTCGGCCTGGGCGTTGTTGACCAGGTCCTCGATGCTGTAGCCACGAAGCGTGAGTTTGCCCTGATCGGGCACGACTTTGCCGTCGACCTTGTTGTAGCCATGCACATCCGAGATGCGGGTAAGGCCCGCGACCACGCCCGAGCCGTCGGCATTGCGCAGGCCGCGCTTGACGTTGTGCTCTACGAACAGGTCCTCGTCGTATGGGGCGGTCGGCAGGCCGTGGTAGAGGTTTTCGCTTTCGGGCGAAATCTGACGGCTCGCCTCGTAATCCAGAACCAGGCGGCTCAGGTGATCGTCGAAGCGGTAGTAGATTTTCTTGGCGTCGTAGGCCATGCGCGCTCCTCTCCGGTCCGCTTTGGGGCCGCGCGCTTGGACGATATGACGTCAAGCTGCCCCGAGCGGCTTGTTCGCTACAGGCGGTACATAAAGTTAAAGACGTCCTCGCGCTGGATGGACACGTTGACGCCCGAAAGCTCGCCGGCCTCGGCCAGCGCCTTCTGCAGCTCGGCGAAGTCGAGCTTGGACTCGGCGGTGTCGGCCAGCATGGTCATGGTGAAGATGTCCTCGATAATGGACTGCGTGATGTCGCGGATGTCGACGTTGGCCTCGCCTAGAACACGGGTGACGCCGGCGACGATACCGGGGCGGTTCTTGCCAAGGACGGTGATGACGATACGGGAGGACGAGATCTCGGCCATGGGAAACCCTTTCGCGTGGTTGCGGCGCGCGCGGGGCGCTCCGCTACGGTACAGTGTTCATCATTGTACCCGTCTGGCGCCAAAAGGGGTGTGCTTACTGCGGCGTTACACGTCTGCAACATGGGCGAAGGGGCGACAGGGTGCGTGTCCGCTGCGGTTGGCCACGCCGCGTTGCACAAAGACCGTGAACCTTTTGTGGGACGCGCGGCGCCGTGGTACCATAGCCGAGTTTGTTGTCTTGGTCGGAAACCAAGACGCCTTATGCGCTGATCGGTAACCAGCGCCTGACCAATAAGGAGTCCTACCATGAAGCAGGGTATCCATCCCCAGTATGTCGAGTGCACGGTGACGTGCTCCTGCGGCAACACCTTCAAGACGCACGCTACCGTGTCCGAGATGAAGGTTGAGCTTTGCAACGAGTGCCACCCGTTCTACACCGGCCAGCAGAAGTTCGTCGACACCGGTGGACGCGTCCAGCGCTTCGCCGACAAGTTCGGTGGCGCCGCTGCCGCCCAGCTCAAGAAGGCTGAGGAGGCCAAGGCTGCCAAGGCCGCCAAGGCTGCTGAGGCCGAGGCCGCTCGCAAGGCCGCCGCTGAGGCTAAGGCTGCCGAGAAGGCTAAGCGTGCCGCTAAGTTCGCCGAGGAGGCTGCCAAGCAGGCCGCCGAGGCTCCCGCAGAGGCTCCCGTCGAGGAGGCCGCTGCCGAGGCCGAGACCACCGAGGCTGCTGAGTAAATAGCTCGCCGCGGAATCGCTCGCATTCATGGCATAAGGGCCGCGCATCCGTTTGGGTGCGCGGCCCTTTTCTTTTTTTGGTGCAAACCAACCTGCCCCCATTGCATCAAATGGCAGAGAGGCAGCGTTTGCCCAGATAAAACCTGCCAAAATTAACCTGTCCATTGTGGCAGGTTGGTCGTAGTTATTACGTGGCGGTCGAGGTCGACCGTATAGGCCGCGCCTTGTTTGGCTAAAGTACAATCATCTGTGTTTAACTCGCCCGCAGCTGCACGGCGTGGGCGATGGCCAAAAAGGAAAACCACATGGGATTCATGTCAAAGCTGCTGTCCTTTGGATCCGATAAGGACCTTAAGCGCTACTACAAGATCGTCGACCAGATCAACGGTCTTGAGCCCCAGTTTGAGAAGATGACCGAGGAGGAGCTCCGCGGCCAGACCGATAAGTTCCGCGAGCGTTACGCCAACGGCGAGTCGCTCGACGACATGCTTCCCGAGGCCTTTGCCACCGTGCGTGAGGCTTCCAAGCGCACCATGGGCATGCGCCACTTTGACGTGCAGCTCATTGGCGCCATGGCACTGCACGAGGGCCACATTGCTGAGATGAAGACTGGCGAAGGTAAGACCCTCGTCTCCACGTTGGCCGGCTATCTCAACGCTATTGCCGGCAAAGGCGTACACGTCGTTACTGTCAATGATTACCTTGCCAAGCGCGACTCCGAGTGGATGGGCCGCATCTATAAGTACCTGGGCATGACCGTCGGTCTGCTCCAGAACAACATGCCGCTCGAGCTCAAGCGTCCGGCCTACCAGGCAGACGTCACCTACGGCACCAACTCCGAGTTCGGTTTCGATTACCTGCGCGACAACATGGTTACCCGTCCCGAGCAGCGCGTACAGCGCGGCCACAACTACGCCATCGTCGACGAGGTCGACTCCATCCTGATCGATGAGGCCAGGACGCCGCTCATTATCTCGGGCGCTGGCACCAAGTCCGCCAGTACCTACAAGGACTTCGCGCGTGCCGTGCGTGGCCTTGAGCGCGGCGAGGACGTGTCGCACGACATGCTCACCGCCACCGAGGATGCTGAACCCACGGGCGACTACGTCATGGACGAGGCCAAGCATACCATCGCCGCCACCGAGCGCGGCCTTAAGAAAATCGAGCGCCGCCTGGGTATCGATGACATCTATGCCGATCTCTCCGGCCAGCTGGTCAACCACCTGCAGCAGGCGCTGAAGGCCCAGTACATGTTCCACCGCGATAAACAGTACGTGGTCACCAACGGCGAGGTCAAGATCGTCGACGAGTTCACCGGCCGCATTATGGAAGGCCGCCGTTACTCCGAGGGCCTGCACCAGGCCATCGAGGCCAAAGAGGGCGTGCTCGTACGCGAGGAGAACCAGACCCTGGCCACCATCACCCTGCAGAACTACTTCCGTCTGTATGACAAACTCTCTGGCATGACCGGTACGGCGCTTACCGAGGACGCCGAGTTCCGCGAGATCTACAAGCTGCCCGTCGAGGTCATCCCCTCCAACAAGCCCGTGCAGCGCGTGGACCACGAGGACCTGGTGTACCGCACCATTCAGGCCAAGTACAACGCCGTTGCCGACGACGTTGAGCGTCGTCACGCCAAGGGCCAACCGGTCCTGGTGGGCACCGTCTCCATCGAGAGCTCCGAGAAGCTGTCCGCCGCCCTTACCAAGCGCGGCATCGCACACGAGGTCCTCAACGCCAAGCACCATGAACGCGAGGCCCACATCGTTGCCCAGGCCGGACGCTACGGCGCCGTGACCATCGCTACTAACATGGCCGGTCGTGGTACCGACATCCTGCTGGGCGGCAACCCCGACGAGCTGGTGCGCGAGCGCCTGGAGTACGAGGGCCTGACCATGGAGGACGTGACGCCCGAGCAGCTCGAGCAGTTTAACGCCGAGGCCAAGGAGACCTGCAAGGCCGAGCGCGAGCGCGTGCTTGCCGCCGGCGGCCTGACCGTTATCGGAACCGAGCGCCACGAGTCCCGTCGTATCGACAACCAGCTGCGCGGCCGCTCCGGTCGTCAGGGCGATCCGGGCGAGACCCAGTTCTACCTGTCGCTCGAGGACGACCTCATGCGCCTGTTCGGCGGCGACAAGATGGACCGCGTCTCCAAGATGATGGTCACGGCCGACATGGGCGACGACATGCCCATTCAGCACAAGATCATCTCCAAGGCCGTCGAGAGCGCCCAGCACAAGGTCGAGAGCATCAACTTCTCCATGCGTAAGAGCGTCCTTGAGTACGACGACGTCATGAACAAGCAGCGCCAGGTCATCTACGCCGAGCGCAATAAGATTCTGGACGGCAAGGACCTGACCGACCACATCACCGAGGTCATGCACGACACCGTGTACCGCTGCGTGCAGGAGTTCTGCACCAAGGACAGCCACGATGGCGAGCGCGACCTGGAGGGTCTGCGCAAGTGGGTTGTGGAGCTCACCGGCCACATCGATACGCCGAAGTTCCCCGACGAGGATTATGAGGCCCTGGCTGCCGATGTCCTGGCTTACGTAGAGAAGTGCTACAACATGAAGGCCGAGCGCTTGGGCGAGGACCTGATGCGCGAGCTCAACACCCAGGTCATGCTGCGCGTCATCGATACCCGCTGGATGAACTACCTGCAGGAGATGGACTACCTCAAGACCGGCATCGGCCTGCGCGGCTTTGGCCAGCGCGACCCGCTGGTTGAGTACAAGACCGAGGCCTACGGCGCGTTCCAGATACTCGTCGATACCATGTACGAGGATTATCTGCGTACGGTTCTGCGCATCGAGATCAAGGCTGCCCCGCGTGCCGTGGAGCACAAGGAGGAGCCCTCGCTCGAGGGTGCGCGCTTCTCCGGTCCTGCCGAGGTCGATGGCGACAACGGCAACTCGGTGCTGCGCAAGCAGGCACAGGTGCAGGCTCGTACGGCCGTCCAGGGAGGCCCGGCTGCTGTCAACAACGGCGGCAAGGTGACCACCTATCGCAAGTCCGAGAGCGACGATCCGTACGTCAACGTGGGCCGCAACGACCCGTGCCCCTGCGGTAGCGGCAAGAAGTTTAAGTACTGCCACGGCAGGAATCGTTAATGGCTGAGGCTTTAGAGGTAACGCCCGCCGAGCTGGACGCGTTTGCGGACCGGCTCGGTGAGGTCGAGTCATATCTCCACCTGGACGAGAAGCGTACCCGCGTGTCCGAGCTCGAGGCCAAAAGTGTTGCCCCTGGCTTTTGGGATGACGCCGACGCCGCCCGTGCCACCATGGAGGAGATTGCGCGCACCAAGGAAGATATCGCTGCCGTGGACACCGCGCGCGGCGAGCTTTCCGATGCCCGCGCCGCGCTGGAGCTTGCCGAGGAGATGGGGGATGACCCCGACGCCGCCGCCCTTCGCGAGGAGGCTGCAGCCACGGCTGAGCGCCTGGCCCGTGCCATCGATGAGCTTGAGCTTTCGAGCTGGTTTACCGGTGAGTTCGATCACGGCGATGCCATTGTGACCATCAAGCCCGGACAGGGTGGTCTGGAGGCGCAGGACTGGACCTTCATGCTCTTTAAGATGTACATGAAGTACTGCCAGCGTCGCGGCTGGAAGGTCACCATCAACGACTGTCCCGCGGCCGAGGTCATCGGCATCGACCGCGCGACCTTTACCGTCGAGGGCAAGGACGCATTTGGCATGCTGCGCGCCGAGGCCGGCGTCCACCGCTTGGTTCGCATTAGCCCCACCGACGACAAGAAGCGCCGCCAGACCACGTTTGCCGGCGTCGAGGTCATCCCCGTGCTACCCGATGATATCGACATTGAGATCAGTCCCGATGACATCCGCGTGGACGTGTACCACGCGAGCGGCCCGGGCGGTCAGGGCGTCAACACCACCGACTCCGCCGTGCGCGTGACGCATTTCCCCAGCGGCATTGTGGTTACCTGCCAAAACGAGCGCAGCCAGATTCAGAACAAGGCCGCGTGCATGCAGATCCTCAAGGCTCGCCTGTACGAGATTGAGCTCGAGAAGCGCGCCGAGGCCCTGGATGAGATCCGCGGACCCAAGACCACGATTGGTTTTGGCAACCAGATTCGCAGCTACGTGCTCTACCCGTACCAGATGGTCAAGGACCTACGCACGGGCGTGGAGACCAGCAATGTCGAGGCCGTTCTTGACGATGGCGACCTGGACCCGTTTGTTGTTGGCTACCATCGCTGGGCCACCGGCAACGCCGATGCAGAAGGCTCGGAGGTCTAAAACATCGGGCAGTTTCAAGCCGATGCTAAGCCCAACGGTTGGACGGGTTTGTATCCAGAATAAACCCTGCGCAGGGGTGGTTTTTGTCCGGCGAATCGGTAGAATCGAATACAAGAAGAAGTTCAAAGCGCATCCGTTTGGGTGCGCTTTTTTGAGGGAGGCAGCATGGCATATCGTCTGGACATCAAGCGCATTCTTTCGATGAACTTCTTTCACGACCTGCCCCAGATCATGTTGGGGTGTGCCTTGGCCGCCATCGCGACCGACTTGTTTTTGATTCCCAACGGTCTTGCCGCCGGTGGCGTTACGGGCCTTGCCACCATTATCCAGGCGGTCGGCGCGGCGCGCGGCCTATCGCTTCCCGTTGGTATTCAGACGATCGTGATGAACGCCTTGCTGTTGTTGGTCGTTATGCGCGAGGGCGGCATGTTCTACGTGGTGCAGACCGCGACGGGCTTTGTGCTGCTGGGCTTCTTTACCGATCTGTTCGCCCCGTTTGTAGCACCTCTGGCGGATGCGGACCTGATGCTCCCTGCCATGTGGGGCGGCATTATTACGGGCATCGGTTACGGCATGGTGTTGCGCGCCGGCGCCAACACCGGCGGCTCGGACACGATTGGCCAAATCATCTCGCGTAACACCTCGCTGCCGGTGGGCTCGACCGTCATGGCGATCGATGTTGCCGTATGCGCGCTATCGGCTCCGGTCTTTTCAATCGAAAACGCACTGTATGCAGGCCTTTCGATGGTCATTAGCGGCTACGTGATCGATGCCGTGGTCGATGGTGGCAACAAACGCCGTATGGTACTCATCATCTCGGACAAGTTCCCTGATATCGCTGCCGATATCATGTATGGCCTGGGTCGTGGTTGTACCAAGTTTAAGGCGACTGGCATGTATTCGGGTGCCGAGAAGCCAGTGGTTATGGTCATCGTGAGCCGTCGAGAGCTCAATACCCTCAAGACGATCGTGCGCGAGCGCGACCCGCGCGCCATCGTGACCGTGGCCGACGTTACGGAAACTTTCGGTGAGGGCTTCAAGGACATTAACGCGTAGGGCCGACTGCGTTCCATCCAAAAGACGTTCACATTGATAAACCGTTTCATCAGCGGTTCTGCCTGCTCAATTGTTCAAATAATGATAAATACTCTGGTAAAGCTTCTAGTTTCCAGCATAATGAATGACGTACGTGCATCGCGGCTGGGTTGGGACGACCTTCTGTGCCGTGCGCATCTTGTCTAAAGAGGATGAAAGGAAGGCACAATGAGCGACGAAGAGCTCAAAAAGGTTGCCAACGAGGTAAGGAAGGGCATCGTCACCGGAGTGCACGCTGCCAAGTCCGGCCATCCTGGCGGTTCGCTCGGCGCTGCCGACATCATGACCTATCTGTACTTTGAGGAAATGAACGTCGACCCGGCCGATCCCCGCAAGGCCGACCGCGATCGCTTTGTGCTCTCCAAGGGCCACTGTGCTCCGGGTCTGTACGCCGTGCTCGCCGAGCGCGGGTTCTTCCCCAAGGAGGACCTCGAGACGCTGCGTCATATCGGCAGCCACCTGCAGGGTCATCCCAACATGAACGACACCCCGGGCGTCGATATGTCCACCGGCTCGCTGGGCCAGGGCATCTCCGCCGCCGTGGGCATGGCGGTTGCCGCCAAGCACTGGGGTGATACTTACCGCACGTACGCCCTGCTGGGCGATGGCGAGAGCGAGGAGGGCCAGGTCTGGGAGGCCGCCATGTTTGCCGGCAACCAGCAGCTCGATAACCTCTGCGTGATCGTCGACCACAACGGCCTGCAGATCGACGGTCCCGTCGAGGAGGTCAACGACCCCATGCCGCTCGCCGACAAGTTCCGTGCCTTTAAGTTCCACGTGGTGGAGCTCGCCGACGGCAACGACTTCGACCAGATCCGCGCCGCCTTTGCCGAGGCTCGCGCTACCAAGGGCCAGCCGACCGCCATTATCGCCGAGACCATGAAGGGCAAGGGCGTTTCCTTTATGGAGAACCAGGTGGGTTGGCACGGTAAGGCCCCCAACGATGAACAGTTTGAGCAGGCCATGGCAGAGCTCACGGCCGCCGGAGAGGAGCTCTAGGATGGCAGACGTCAAGAAAATCGCCACGCGCGTAAGCTACGGCGAGGCCCTCGTCGAGCTCGCCAACGAGCACGATGACTTTGTGGTCCTCGACGCCGACCTGGCTGCCGCCACGCAGACCGGCAAGTTCAAGGCAGCCTGCCCCGACCGCTTCTTCGATGTGGGCATTGCCGAGAGCAACCTGATGGGCGTCGCCGCCGGTATCGCGACCACCGGCCGCGTTGCCTTCGCGAGCACCTTTGCCATGTTCGCTGCCGGTCGCGCCTTTGAGCAGGTCCGCAACTCCATCGGCTACCCGCACCTCAACGTTAAGATCGGTGCCACGCATGCCGGTATCTCGGTGGGCGAGGATGGCGCCACGCACCAGTGCTGCGAGGATATTGCCCTCATGCGCGTCATCCCCGGCATGACTGTGATCGTTCCTGCCGACGACGTCGAGGCCCGCGCCGTAACGCGCGCCGCCTACGAGTGCGACGGTCCGGTGTACATGCGCTTCGCTCGTTTGGCCTCGCCGGTTATCAACGACCCCGAGACCTACAACTTCGAGTTGGGTAAGGGCATTGTCATGCGCGAGGGCGCCGACGTCACCATCATCGCCTGCGGCCTGATGGTCGGCGAGGCTCTCGAGGCCGCCGAGCAGCTCGCTGCCGAGGGCATCGACGCCGAGGTCATCAACATGCACACCATCAAGCCCATCGATGCCGACCTGATCGTCAAGAGCGCCACCAAGACCGGCCACGTCGTGACCGTCGAGGAGCATTCTGTAATCGGTGGCCTGGGCAGCGCCGTTGCTGACGTCCTGTGCGAGCAGTGCCCGACGCCCCTCAAGAAGATCGGCGTCAACGACACCTTTGGCGAGTCCGGCCCGGGTGCCGAGCTCTTGCACAAGTATGGCCTGGACGCCGCCAACATCGTGGCGACCACCAAGGAGTTCTTGGCATAAGGCAAGGCGGATCTCAAGGACTGCTTCGCCAGAACTATGGAAACCCGGCAGGGGCGCTCTCTTGGAGAGCGCCCCTGTTTCAGTTGCGGTGAAATAGGGACTGATTAGACCTTTTAACTGGTAAAACAGTCCCTATTTCACCGCAACTCATGGAGACGCCCCTCAAGCACGGTCCCATCAGGAAAAAGGGCATATATCGACAAAGCGCAATTCAGACCCTTCCAGCTTTGTATATGCAGCACCTCAAGATAAACGCGGCGACCCCTTAGTTATCGCAGGCCGGGCACAGGGTTACTCTCCAAATCTTTCCGCAGGACGGAGGAGCCCCCGCCGCGCGAAGCGCGCAGCGGGGGCTCCGACATGTCCGAGGACGATTTGGAGAGTAACCCTGTGTCCGGCCGACGGGATCCCTAACCACGCCATGCTTCTTATGTGCAGCAAAGCTAATGCTGCTAAAATACAAAGCGCTCATGTAGTTTAAACGCACGACGATAAGGAGCACCAGTGGGTAACCACTTCCGTACCTCCGGTGCGGGCGATGATGCCCCCAAGACGCAGGCAGGCGTCCAGGGCAGTCGTTTCGCCACTCCGGATTCAGAGGGCCAGCCTGTTGCTCAGGCCCCCGCTCAGCCGGCAGATCAGGCACAGCCGGCATCCGATCCCTTTGCCTACAATCCAACCAGCGATGTCGCGCTTTCCGGCACGGCGGGTTTTGAGCCCGTTCAGGCCGTGACCGCTCGCGTGGAGCAGCCTCAGGCTGGTGCCGCCACGCCGCAGCCTACCATGGCCGGCATTCCCGACCCCTTGGCCCCTGCGACGCCGGCTCCTCAGCCTGCGCAGTCCGGTCTCTTTGCCGCTATTCCCGACCCCACGCAGCCTGCTGCCCCGGTGGTCGAGAGCGATCAGGCAGCCGAGGTCGCAAGCCTCGATAACGCGCTCAACAACCCCGATTTTACGTCGGTGTTTGCGCCCATCGATCCGCAGGCCAGCCGCAAGAAGATGGCCAAGCAGGCCGGTGTCGAGCCCGTCATCCTTATGGAGCATGTCACCAAGATCTATCCGGCACAGCCCAACAAGCCTGCACTCGACGACATCAACATCGAGATCTATCCGGGCGAGTTCGTCTTCCTGGTCGGTCACTCCGGCTCGGGTAAGACCACGCTGCTGTCGACGCTCAACCGCGACGTCAAGCCGACGAGCGGCCGCATCCTGGTTGCCGGTCAGGACCTCATGAAGATCAAGAACCGCAAGGTTCCGTTCCTGCGCCGCCAGATTGGCGCCGTGTTCCAGGACTTTAAGCTTCTGCCGCAAAAGACCGCCTACGAAAACGTGGCGTTTGCCCTGCAGTGCATCGGCAAGCCCAAGGGCGTCATTCGCAGCCAGGTGCCCGAGGTGCTGCGCCTGGTCGGTCTGGCCGATCAGATGGACTCGCTGCCCGACCAGCTTTCCGGTGGCGAGCAGCAGCGCGTTGCCGTCGCCCGTGCTATGGTCAACCGTCCGCCGCTGCTGATCTGCGACGAGCCCACGGGCAACCTCGACCCGGCGATCTCGCTGGGCATCATGAAGCTGCTTGAGCGTATTAACCGCACCGGCACCACCGTGATCGTCGCCACGCACGACCGCGAGATGGTCGATAGCATGCACCGTCGCGTGATCGCCCTCGAGGGCGGCCACGTCATCCGCGACCAGGAGAGGGGAGGTTACGGCAACTATGGCACCAACTAACGTGGGCTACTCCTTCAAAGAGGCAATCAGCCACTTCTTCCGTAACTGGACTACCTCGCTCGGCGCCGTCATCACGATCTTCCTTTCGCTGTTTATCATCGGCCTGTTCATCATGGGCTCTGCGATGCTGAACTCCGTGATCGGCACCGTCGAGGATCAGGTTGTCATCAACGCGTTCATTAGTGATGACGCCGATCAGGCCGATGTTCAGGCTTTTGAGGCCGAGCTTAAGACGTGGAATAACGTCAAGTCCGTGACCTATAAGGACAAGGACGACGCGCTGGCCGAGTATACGAGCAAGATGTCGGGCAACGCCGACGCCACCATGAGCGCGCTCGATGGCCAGAACCCGCTGCCGGCTTCCTTCGCTATTGAGATGGACGATCCGTCCAAGGTCGAGAGCACGGCAAAGAAGCTCAAGAAGGATGCCGATTTCCAGAAGATCGCGGATGACGGCGACGTCAACGCGAGCGTGCTGTACGGCCAGGAGGAAGTGAGCCGCCTGTTCCAGGTGACCAACTACATCCGCATCGCCGCCGTGGTGCTCGTTGGTCTTCTGACCTTTATCGCATTCATCTTCATCAACAACACGATTCGCCTGTCCATCACGGCGCGTCGTCGTGAGATTGCGATTATGCGTCTGGTCGGCGCCAGCAACGGCTTCATTCGTGGCCCGTTTATCACCGAGGGCGTGCTGCAGGCCATTTTGGGCTCGCTGCTTTCCATCGGCGTTCTGGAGCTGCTGCGCAATCTGATGATTCCGCGTCTGCAGGAGAGCATCGGCTGGATGTCGTTTGCCCTGCCGATGCAGTACTACCTGGTGACCTATGCTGCGCTGATTCTGGTCGGTGTGATTATCGGTCTCTTTGGTTCTGCCATCGCCATGCGCCGCTACCTGCGCGTGTAGGCATGCTTGGAATTCATCCCTTCCAACGGGTCGTCTCTTATGGGGCGGCCCGTTTTTTGATCCCTAGGGGACGGCAGGAAAGCGAATCATTTGGGTAGACTCTTTGGAGTTCGCAATCGATAGTTAGGAGGCGCCATGGGGCGCAATAACAAGCATAAGCGTGGAGCTCGCAATCAGCGCGGGCCGGTGCGCAGCGAACGCCGTCCGAGCCTGACCGGGCGCGTGCAGCTCCATGAGCATAGCGCCTACGTTGTAACCGAAAACGGCGACTACAAGGTCATGGGCCGCGGTAAGCGCGAGATCATGGATGGCGATACCGTTGCCGTGAGCATTAAGAACAGCCCGCACGGTGAGCGGCGCGCCGTGATCGAAAGCGTGGTTGAGCGTGCAGCCATAAGCGTGGTGGGCACGTACCAGACCGCCGGTCCGCTCGGTGTGATCGAGCCGCTCGATTCGCGTCTGAAGGCCGACTTCTTCATTCTGCCCGAGGATACCTCGGCGGATCGTCTGGGTGTCCACCCGGGTGATGCTGTTGTCGCGCGCATTTTGACCTACCCGACGCGCCTGGAATCGGGTACCGTGACGATCGAGCGCCGCATTGGCGGAGATGACGCGCCCGATTTGGGCGTTCAATATGTGATGGCGCGTTACGGCTATACCGATAGCTATCCCGAGGCCGCGCTGGACGAGGCCGAGGGGCTTTCGCTCGATGTGTCCGCGGCGCTTAAGGACCCGCTCCGCCGCGATCTGCGCGACCGCTTTGTCATCACGATCGACCCAGTCGACGCGCGCGACTTTGACGACGCCATTTCGCTGGAGCGCACGCCCGAGGGTGGCTACAAGCTGGGTGTGCATATCGCCGACGTTTCACACTATGTGGCTTGGGACGGGCATATCGATCTTGAGGCTCGCCATCGTACGACATCGGTGTATCTGGCCGATCGCGTGCTTCCCATGCTGCCCGAACGCCTGTCCTGTGACCTGTGCTCGCTTCGCCCTGACGAGGACCGTCTTGCGTTTACCGTTGACATTGAGCTCGATGCACAGGGTCGCGTGCGGCATTACGATCCGTACCCCAGCGTGATTCGCTCGCGTGTGCGTATGGACTATGACGGCGCCGAGGCGCTGCTGGTGCGTGCCGGCGCGGTTGAGTATTCGGTGCTGGAGGGTGCGGCCGAGGATGTTGCGGCTGCCGAGACCTCGCGCGAGGAAGCGCTTGAGCGCGGTCTTGCGTGCGAGGAGGTCGCCCGCGGCTACAACGTCGACCTCTGCGATTTCCTTGTCGCCGCCAACGAACTCGCCGAACTTCGCCGTCGTATCCGTCGCGCCCGCGGCTCGGTCGATTTTGACACGGCCGAGATTCGTGCTCTATTGGATGAGGACGGAGTGCCCGTGCAGATTGTGGCGCGTGAGCGTTCGTGTGCCACGTCGCTTATCGAGGAAGCCATGCTGCTCGCCAACGAGTGCGTTGCAGAGTGGCTGGCAGACCGTGATATCGAGGCCTGCTATCGCGTGCATGAGGATCCGAGCCCCGATAGCCTGCACGGTGCCGCCGTTGCGCTGGCGCAGCTAGGCATCATCGACGATCGCCGTGCTGCCGGTATTGCCCTGGGGAGCCCCGATGAGCTGCAGGCTGCAGTTGATGCTGCCGCCGGTACGGCCAACGCACCGCTCGTCAACACGCTGCTTCTGCGCAGCATGCAGCGCGCGCTGTACAAGCCGCGCAACGAGGGCCACTTTGCGCTCGCCGCGCCGTGCTACTGTCACTTTACGAGTCCCATCCGTCGCTACCCCGATCTGGTGGTGCACCGCGTGCTCAAACTGCAGTTGGCCTACGAGCGGCTCGGCGGCAAGGACGCCTTGGTCCGTACGCCGCGGCTGATCGGCAAGGGGTGCGAGTCGCTGCCGCGCATTCTGCCGCAGATCTGCCGCGCATGCAGCGATGCCGAGCGCGCGGCAGATGCCGCCAGCCATGCGACGCAAAAGATCAAGATTGCCCAGTACTATGAGGACCGTCTGGGCGAGCGCTATGCCGGAACCGTCTCGTGGGTTAGCAGCATGGGCCTCTTTGTGCGCTTGGATCTAACGCAGGTCGAAGGCTTGATTTCGATCAAGAGCCTGGGCAACGAGTGGTTCGAGTTCGACGAGGACGCGCTTACGCTGACGGGCGCCGACACGGGGACTCGTTACGAGCTGGGGCAGCGCGTGATTGTCGAGGTCTCGCGCGTCAATACCACGCGTGGGCACTTGGACTTTAAGCTTATCCATTAGCCAAATCCCGACTCATGGTGGGGGAGCGGAGGGCGGCCTTTCGGGACCGCCCTTCGCATTTGAATCGTGGCTACCTTGCCGTCTGCTCGGCCGCCCGCTTACCTGCTATTTGAGAGGTAGAACCTACCAAAATAAACCTGTCCCTTTTTGGCAGGTTTACAAGAAAGCGGGGATGAGATGGCGACGGTGTACGGTTATGCGCGGGTGAGTTCGCGCGATCAGAATCTTAATCGGCAGCTGGATGCGCTGGGCGCCTATGGCGTGGGCTCGGCGAATATTTATGCCGACCATGCGAGCGGCAAGGACTTCGATCGACCGCGTTATCGCGAGCTGCTGCACGTTCTGGGAGACGGGGACGTGCTGGTGGTGCTTTCTATCGACCGACTTGGCCGTAATTACTCCGAGATTCTTGAGGAATGGCGACGCATTACCAAGGAGCTCGGGGTTGCCATTGTGGTGTTGGACATGCCATTGCTTGACACGCGCGCCAGGGCCAGCGGCGCGCCGGATGTGACCAACACCCTGATTGCCGATATTGTGCTGCAACTGCTGAGCTACGTGGCGCAGGTGGAGCGCGAGAATATCCATCGGCGCCAGGCGGAGGGAATTGCAGCGGCGCGGGCGCGAGGGGTTCGTTTCGGTCGACCTCGCAAGCCGTGCCCTCCTCAGTTTGAGCTGGTGCGCGATAGCTATGAGGCGGGCGATATTACCCGCAGCCAGGCAGCAAAGTGCCTGGGCGTGTGCGTGGGGACGTTCGATCGCTGGATGCGCGAGGCGGGGTAGGGGTTTGCGTCGCTTTGTCGCTTCCTGTTGCGATTCAAATTTTGATACGGTGACGATGTCATTTGGGGCTACACTCGCTCATATTTAAAAAGACGGAGGTTGGCCTTTGGCGCACATGAAGAAAAAAATCGGGTGGACCGCGATCGCTCTGTTCGCCGCAACGCTGGCGGGCATCTGGGTGCTGACGGAGCAAAACGCAGTGCAGACGTCGTTGCTGAGCGAGTCCACCGCGCGCGTGGTGGAGGGTCAGGCTGCGAGCGTTCAGGCTACCGGCATCACGGGTGAAACTCAGGCGGGGGACGGCATGACTGAGAGTACCAATCCGGCTGCCTCGACGGTCCAGCCTGGTCGACTTGCTTCCATTCGCATGTGGGTAGGCGCAAACGTCCGTCGCGTCGCCCATACCGTAGAGTTTTTCTTCGTCGGATTGTTCGCCTCGGTGATCGTGGTCTGCTTTTCCAGGCGTCCATGGAGTGTGTGTTCCCGTTGCGTGCCTGTGTTTCTCTTTTGCGCTGCCTGCTCCGTTGGCGACCAGGTGCATAAGATCTTTGTTCCCGGCAGGCATTTCGACGTTATCGATTTAGGATTCGATGCTGCGGGCTATGTCATCGCCATGCTGTTGGTATTGCTGGCAGCGGCGTTGGTGCGCCATGTGACTCGGCCGATCGGCGCCCATGCGAGGCGCTAGCCTTAAGACGAGACATCGCGACTGCCTATGCTTCGACATTGACTACAATAACGGCTGCAATCGCGAGTGGTCGTCGATGTGCAGTTTTCCAGACACCTGTTTTCTCTAAGAAAGGAAATCCCATGGCGGTATTGTTTGTTGAATATCCCAAGTGCTCGACCTGTAAGAAGGCCAAGGCATGGCTGGACGAACATGGGGTAGAGTATATCGATCGCGATATCGTTTTGGACAATCCCACGGCTGATGAGCTTGCGACCTGGATTGCTCGTTCGGGGCTGCCGGTGCGGCGCTTCTTTAATTCGTCGGGCATGAAATATCGAGAGCTGGGCCTGAAGGCGCGTCTGGATGCGGGCATGACGGATCGGGAGTGCTACGAGCTGCTGGCGACCGACGGCATGCTGGTCAAGCGTCCGCTGCTGGTGGGCGACGACTTTGTGATTCCCGGCTTTAGGGAATCGGCTTGGGCCGAGGCGTTGCTGTAGCGGCTGCGGAAAGTGCGACCCGGAATTCGCTTCCAGAATGGGATGCACTTTCCCAAAGTGGCCGGTTGCGGAAAGCACGTCCCATTCTGAGCTTCGATTGTGGGACACGGTTTCCGGTTGAGGGCTCGACGGGAAAGTGGGGACCAGTTTGAGCTTGAAATCTGGGACGCACTTTCCGCCGGCGGGCCTGCCCCAGTCAGTCCGCCAGCTGTGCCCATTCGTGCGGATCGTAGACCTTTACGTGCTTGTCGGGCTTGCCGCTCCAGTACTCCTCGTCCATAAAGGGCAGATATGCCTGAACGCCGGGGCAGATAAAGGGAATCCGCTGCTGTTGCAGTCGCTCGCGCTGGCGCTGCTCCAGGTGCGCCTCGGATATGACGGTCGGCATACCGGACAGCTCGACGAGGCTTGCCTGGATTCGCTTAAGGTCGGGGAGTCCCGCGTGCCATGACACCCGCATGATCAAAAAGGATGCACGGCGGTATTTTGCCTGCATCACCGTGATGGCGGGGCGCAGTGTGGGATGGATTTTGTCCCGTTCGGGCCAAAGGTCAGCAGTGATCTCGAGGCCCAGGGTCTCCCATAGGTAATCAAGCTCTTCGTCCATGGTGCCTCGATATCCGTGCAATGATGACGGTTCGATTGTGCCATCAGCCGTGAGTGCTGCATTGTTGTAATCTACCAGCGGTAGATGTGGGATGTTTTACGGGCTTTGACGCCGTAGGTGTTGCTGGTGCTTCACAGGTCCTTCACGGGTTGGACTAAATTAGGCCAATTTGACTGAATTTCAAAAAAGTCAAAATTGGGGCTTGCGTCACGGCGAGACTTCCCGTATATTTCTTTCTTGCGCAAAGGCACAGCCGAGCGCAGCGATGCAGTCATTGGGATGTCGTCTAATGGCAGGACAGCGGATTCTGGTTCCGTCAATGGGGGTTCGACTCCCTCCATCCCAGCCATTGCATTTGCTACATATGGCCCGTTCGTCTAGCGGTTTAGGACGCCGCCCTCTCAAGGCGGAGATCACCAGTTCGAATCTGGTACGGGCTACCAAAATTGAACGCCCGGGGCTCGTAAGAGACCCGGGTTTTGTGTATTGATCGTATATACGGCGCCTGCCGTGTTTCGCTCAGATCGAGGAGTAGCCATGGATCTGCCCATCAGCTTGCAAGACATCACGTATGCCGAGAACTATCTGGCGCAGGGCGACCTGGCTACGGCGACGCCGCTGCTGGAGCGCCTGGTGGAGCTCGCCGAGGAGTATATCGACGCCGAGTGCAAGACGGAGGAGAAGCGCCAATACTTTAGCTTCGATAGCAAGTTTGAGCGCTTGGCCTATCGCCGCGTGGAGAAGGATCCGCGCGAGCTCGTGCAGGTCGAGGTGCCGTTTGACCGCCTGTACTCTGACATGGCGTTTGCCTACATTCGCCAGCAGGATTATGTGAGCGCTCGCAATGCCCTGATGCAGGCTGTGCGTTGGGACCCCATGAACTGCAACTATCGCTTGGATTTGGCCGAGCTGTTCCGCGCTCTCGAGGACAAGCAGGAGTGGGCTTCGCTTTCGTTTTCGGTGCTAGAGCGCGCGAGCGATGGCAAGTGCGCCGCCCGCGCTTATGCCAATCTGGGTCAGTATTTCTTGGAGCCCGAGACCGAGAACATTTCGGCTGCCGTGGGCTGCGCGCGTCTGGCGCTGCGCCTGGCGCCCAACGATGCGCATACGACGCGCCTGCTCAACAAGATCCATACTACCTATCCGGATGCCGCCGAGGAGAGCGACGAGCACGTGATGGGCGAGCTGGCGTTGCAAGGCGTTCCGACCTCACCTTCGGCCGAGATTGCCATCTGCCTGATTATGTGCGCGACCGATGCTGCAAGCGGCGGCGACAAGCAGGAGGCGACGCGCCTGACGGTGCGTGCTCGCGACTTGGTGGGCGAGGAAGCCTGCGCGGCGATTATCAAACTGGTGCGCGAGAGCGATGCTGAGCTCAATGCCGAGCGCAAGGCAAAGCGCGAGGCTGCGGGCTCAAACGCCGATGGCGCCAAGGAGGCCGGCGATGCCCAGTAAGCGCGAGCGCAAGCTCATTTCCAAGAATCGCTCGGCGCATCACGAGTACTTTATCGATGAGACATTTGAGTGTGGCATTGAACTGAGCGGCACCGAGGTCAAGTCGATTCGCGAGCGCGCCTGCCAGATCACCGATACCTTCGCGCTGATCCGCGGCGGGGAGTGCTGGCTCGTCGGCCTGCATATCCACCCCTATAGCCATGGTGGCGTGTGGAATCGCGATCCCGACCGTCGGCGTCGTCTGCTGCTGCACCGCAAGGAGATCGACTTTCTTGACGGCAAACTTCGCAACCGTGGTTATGCGCTGGTTCCGTTGGAGCTCTACTTTAATACCGACGGCCGCGTAAAGCTGCTGCTGGGTCTGGGTCGCGGCAAGAAGCTCTACGACAAGCGCGAGGACATGGCCAAGCGTGATGTCCAACGCGAGATCGACCGCGCCCTCAAAGAGCGCAATCGCTGACCACCCTTCATAAGTTGCGGTGGAATACGGACTGTTTTGCCTGATTGAGGGACTATTCAGTCCCTATTTCACGGCAACTGCGGGCGTCTCATCTTTCTTACTGTTCTGACACATATGTCTCAAAGGCGGCATCCGTTATGGGCGTCGCCTTTTTTGTGGGTACATACATCCATGAGGTTCCAACCCGAGCTAGGGGAGTGATCGTTATGGACAAAACTGCGTTCTTTACCATGCCGAGTGGCCTGTACGTGGTGAGCGCCGCGGCGGACGGGCTGCGTGCCGGCTGCGTTATCAACACAGCGGTGCAGGTGACGTCCATGCCGCCGCGTATTTCGGTTGCCGTGAACAAGGACAATGTCACCTCGGGCGTCATCGCATCGGCCAAAGCGTTCGCGCTGACCGTGATCGATCAGACCGCCGACATGCTCTACATCGGTAACTTTGGGTTCCGCACCAGCAGCGATTACGACAAGTTTGCCAAGTACGAGACCCACGAGACCGCGCTGGGCATGCCCTATGTGCCCGAGCACGCGGCGGCCTTGTTTAGCTGTCGTTTGATTGATACCGTGGACGTGGGCACGCACCTGCTCTTTATCGGCGAGGTGGAGGATGCCGAGCGCTTGAGCGGCGAGACCCCGCTGACCTATGACTACTATCACAAGGTCTTGAAGGGCAAGACGCCGCCCAAAGCCTCGTCGTATCAAGGCTAGAAATGTTCTAAAAATACTTGCATTATATTATTGAGAATATATACTAATAAGCAAGTACACCAGCAGTCACGTTCGAGAGGAGAACATCATGGCTGAGGAGAAGAAGACGTATAAGTTTGTGTGCACCGTTTGCGGCTACGAGGTTGAGGTCGACACGCCCGAGCTGCCCGAGGACTACGTATGCCCGGTCTGCGGCGTCGGCCCCGATGAGTTTGAGCTCGTCGAGGAGTAACTCGTAGACACACGGCGATTAGCCATACAGAGCTCTGTCCAAGGGTCCCGGCTGGATATTCCGGCCGGGACCCTTTTGATTTATCTGACGGTTTAAAACGGTCTCACGTTTTACAGATTGAGACGTTATATCTGGACAGTCACGCCATCTCAATTACATTCCCGTTAGCAGCACGATGTCGAGAATCGTCACGATGACGCCGATCCCTACGAGCAGCGCGTTGAGCGGGCGCGAGTTGGCGTATTTGCCCATGACGCGGCGTGAGCTGGTGAGCCGTATGAGCACAAAGACCGTAATCGGCAGCTGAAGCGACAGCAGCGCCTGACTCCAGATGAGACCCTCAAAAGGATTCGGGACGACCAAGCACGCTGCCACTGCGCCGATGAAACAAGCCGCCACACCGATCGAGGAATGTCGATCGTGGATGTCGTATTCCTCGTCGAACATGCCCGCGGTGATGGTTCCCGCCGCCATGCCCGCCGTCACGCTGCTCGATAGTCCCGCGAACAGCAACGCTACCGCAAAGATGGTCGAGCTCGCCGGGCCCAAGATGGGGGAAGCGTGGCCGCTGCGACGGCGAGGTCGTCTACGACTATGCCGTGCGCAAAGAAGGTCGTTGCGGCCAGGATGACCATGGCCGAGTTGATCGCCCAGCCCACGCCCATCGAAAAGAGCGTGTCGAAGAGCTCGTAGCGCAGACGTTCCTCGATAACCTGCTCGCCTTGGCCTTCGAAGTGCATGGATTGGATGACCTCGGAGTGCAGGAAGAGGTTGTGAGGCATAACAACCGCGCCTAGGACACTTACGATAATCGCGGCCGAGCCGGTGGGCATACTGGGTGTGATCCAGCTTGCGGCGGCCTGCGGCCAGTCGACCTTGACCAGCGTAAGCTCAGCCAAAAACGAGAGTCCTACCACGCCTACGAAGGCGATGATCCATCGCTCGGCGCGCTTGTAGGAGCTCGTCATGAGCATCGCCATCGATACTGCCGCCACGATGACGCAGCCCGCGCGCACGGGCAGCCCAAAGAGCATTTGAAGGGCAATCGCGCCACCCAGGACTTCGGCCATGGCGGTGGCGATGGTCGCGAGATAGGCGCTGGCGAGCACCATGTGTCCCACGATGCGGGGGAGGTAGTGTGTCGTGGCCTCGGCAAGACAGGTGCCCGTGGCGATGCCCAGGTGCGCCGCGTTGTGCTGCAGCACAATGAGCATAATTGTGGACAGCGTGACGATCCACAGCAGCGCGTAGCCAAACTGCGAGCCCGCGGCCATATTGGAGGCCCAGTTGCCCGGGTCGATAAAGCCGACGGTCACGAGCAGCCCGGGGCCGATATGCCGCGCAATGTCTAGGCCTCCGTGACCACCGGTGCGCCGGGAGCCAAAGTGTTGTTTGAGATGGTTGAACATGGTGAGCTCCTGCGTGCCGTTTGTTTGACGCCGCAAAGGATACCCGTTTTAGGCTCAGAAGTTAACCAAGACTAACAAAATTGTTGTATTTGAATAGGATGGTGAAAGGGGATTGCTGAAATGTCTTGATCTGTAACAACTAGGGATGGAAATTGGGTCTTACTGTTACAGATTGAGATGTTTGAAGCGGTGAGCTTACAGGTCGAACTTGGGCGCCTTGTTGTCGTCCTTGAGGTCGGCGGTGTCCACTCGTAGGGCGCGCGTTACGCAATTGTTTCGAAACGGGCGGGAAACACAACGGGCCGGCGATGCTCCTAGTATGCCTATTCAACTGACTGTCTAATAGCTAGGGGAGGATCGCGATGCAGGCAGATTCCGCTCAGCAGCAGGGCCTTTATCGCCCCGAATTCGACCACGATGCATGTGGCATCGGCGCGCTTGCCGATATCAACGGTGAGTGCCATCATCAGATTCTGGACGATGCACTGTCCATTCTGGTCAACTTGGAGCACCGCGGCGGCACGGGACTCGAGAAGAACACCGGCGACGGCGCTGGCATCCTGTTCCAGGTTCCGCATCACTTTTTCCGTAAAGAGGCTCAAAAGTGCGGCCAGATTCTGCCGGCAGAGGGCGACTATGGCGTGGCCATGCTGTTCTTCCCGCAGGACGACAAGGGCGTAGAGGATGCCCACCGCGTGTTTGAGGAGGGCTGTGCCGAGGCCGGCGTGCCGCTGCTCTTTTGGCGCGAGGTGCCGGTCGACCCGCACGACCTGGGCGAGACGGCCCGCGCCTGCATGCCCACTATCCTGCAGGCCTTCCTGGGCCGTCCGGACGACACGCCCGCCGGCGATGCCTTTGAGCGTCGCCTGTACGTGTGCCGCCGCACCATCGAAAAGAAGGCCGACGCCGAGTTTGCCCTGCGCGACAAGATCTTCTACGTGTGCTCCATGAGCTCGCGCACTATCGTGTACAAGGGCATGCTGGTCGCCACACAGATGCGCCGCTTCTTCATCGATCTCAACGATGCCGCCGTCAAGACGGCCGTGGCGCTCGTCCACTCGCGCTACTCCACCAACACCACGCCCAGCTGGGAGCGCGCGCACCCCAACCGCTTTATCATCCACAACGGCGAGATCAACACCCTCAAGGGCAACGTCAACTGGATCCGCGCCCGCGAGCCCAACCTGTACAGCCCCGTGCTGCAGCACGATCTTGAGCGCGTGATGCCCATCATCAACCGCGAGGGCTCCGATTCCGCGATTCTGGACAACGTGCTTGAGTTCCTGGTCATGAACGGTCGCCCGCTTACGCGTGCCGCGTCTATGTTGCTGCCCGAGCCGTGGGATCACAACGACAGCCTGAGTGAGGAGCGCCGCGCCTACGACGCCTACCAGTCCATGCTCATGGAGCCGTGGGATGGCCCGGCGGCTATCGCCTTTACCGACGGTCGCACGCTGGGCGCCGCTCTCGACCGTAACGGCCTGCGTCCCGCCCGCTACTATGTGACGCGCGACGGTCGCTTTATGCTGGCAAGCGAGGTGGGCACCATCGAGGTGAGCCCCGAGAACATCCTGACGAGCGGCTGTCTGGGGCCGGGCCAGATGCTCGAGGTCGACTTTGCCCGTGGGCGCGTCATCTACAACGACGAGCTGCGCGCCCGTTACGCCAAGGAAAAGCCCTACCGTGATTGGATCGCCGAGGAGACGCTGACCGTCGACGCGCTCGATAGGCCTGCCGCGGTAACGCCCGCCGAGGACGCCGAGGTACCTGCCGCCGTGCGTATGGCCAAGCTCGGCTACCACTGGGATGACGTCGACGAGGTCGTGCGTCCCATGGCCCAGCAGGGCAAGGCCCCGCTCGCCTCGATGGGCATCGATGCGCCGCTGGCCTGCCTGTCCAAGAAAACGCGTTCGTTCTTCGACTACTTCTATCAGCTGTTCGCCCAGGTCACGAATCCGCCGATCGATGCCCTTCGCGAGCATATGGTCACCTCGACCACGCTCTACCTGGGTAACCACGGCAACCTGCTCGAGGACTCCCGCACGGCCTGCCAGCTGGTGCGCCTGGAGCGCCCGTTGCTCAACGAGGAGGAGTTCGACCGCATCTGCGCCATCGACCGCGTGGGCTTTAAGACCCGCCGTTTCCGTGCCGTCTACCGCCGCGATGCCGGCGAGGGCGCGCTGCAGGCTGCGCTCAAGCAGCTTGCAGAGGACGTTGAGGCTGCGGTCCGCGACGGCGTGAACATCGTGGTGTTGAGCGATCGTGCCGCTGCGGGCGAGGTGCCCGTGCCGTCGCTGCTCGCCGTGGGCTGCGTGCACAACCACCTGATCCGCGCCGGCGTGCGTACCTTTGCCGACATCGTGGTGGAGTGCGGCGACGCCGTGTCCCCGCACGACTTTGCGGCACTGGTGGGCTACTCCGCGAGTGGCGTCTATCCGTACAACGCACATGCGTGCATCCGCGATCTGGCGGCACACGGCGACCTGGACGTGACGACCGAGCAGGGCATCGCTAACTACAACAAGGCTGCGACCGCCGGCATCGTCTCCATCATGTCCAAGATGGGCATCTCCACGGTGCAGAGCTACCATTCGGCGCAGATCTTTGAGGCCGTGGGCTTTACTCCGGAGTTCGTCAACGCGTACTTCGCCGGCACGGTGAGCCGTGTGGGCGGTATGGGTGTCGAGGACGTCGAGCGCGAGCAAAACGAGCGCTACGACGCTGCGCTCGCTATCCTTAAGAGTCCGGCTCCCGATCAGCTGCCTACGCTGGGTCTGACCAAGTGGCGCCCGCTCGGCGGCGAGGATCACCTCATCGACCCTCAGACTGTCTACCTGCTGCAGACCGCCTGCCGCGAGAACAGCTACGACACCTTTAAGGAGTACAGCGACCGCCTGCACTGCACCGGCCGCGCCGTGCGCCTGCGCGACCTGCTGGACTTTGATGCCAGCGGCCGCACCCCGGTGGCACTCGACGAGGTCGAGCCCGCGCTCAACATCGTCCGCCGCTTTAACACCGGCGCCATGTCGTACGGCTCCATCAGCAAAGAGGCACACGAGTGCATGGCCATCGCCATGAACCGCCTGCACGGCCGTTCCAACTCCGGCGAGGGCGGCGAGGATCCGCGTCGCGAGACCCCGTTGGCCAACGGTGACTCCAAGAACTCCGCCATCAAGCAGGTGGCAAGCGCGCGCTTTGGCGTGACGAGCCGCTACCTGTGCAGCGCCTTCGAGATTCAGATCAAGATGGCCCAGGGCGCCAAGCCCGGCGAGGGCGGTCACCTGCCCGGCAAGAAGGTCTACCCTTGGATTGCCGAGGTCCGTCAGTCCACACCCGGTATCGGCCTGATCTCGCCTCCGCCGCACCACGACATCTACTCCATCGAGGACCTGGCGGAGCTTATCTTCGATCTTAAGAACGCCATCCCCGGCGCACGCGTGTCGGTCAAGCTGGTCAGCGAGGCCGGCGTTGGCACCATCGCCACCGGTGTGGCCAAGGGTGCCGCCGACAAGATCTTGATCAGCGGCCACAACGGCGGCTCCGGTGCTGCGGCGCGCGATTCGATCTGGCACGCCGGTCTGCCGCTGGAGCTTGGCCTTGCCGAGGCTCAACAGACGTTGCTGCAAAACGGCCTGCGCTCGCGCGTGGTACTCGAGGCCGACGGCAAGCTCATGGACGGCACCGACGTCGCCGTCGCCTGCCTGCTGGGTGCCGAGGAGTTTGGCTTTGCGACCATGCCGCTCATCTCCATGGGCTGCCTTATGCAGCGCGACTGCCAGCAGGATACCTGCCCGGCCGGCATCGCCACGCAAAACTGCCGCCTGCGTCGCGGCTTCCGCGGCAAGCCCGAGCACGTCGAACACTTTATGCTCTTTGTTGCCGAGCAGCTGCGCGAGGTCATGGCGAGCCTGGGCTTCCGCACCGTCGACGAGATGGTCGGCCATCCCGAGTGCTTGCGCCAGATTGAGGTCCCGGGCAACCGCAAGGCCAACCTGCTCGATCTGTCGCCCGTGCTGGCGAGCGCGACCTGCGAGTTCGGTGCCCACATCCCGGGTGCCGACGGTCGTCACTTCCTGCCGCAGATGGCTGCGGACAGTGAGCTCGACAAGACGCTCGACTCCACGTTGTTTGTGCCCTATACGGCCGATGCCCGTGCGCACCTGCGTCCGATTCGCTTCCGCGCCGATATCGCCAACGTCAACCGTTGCGTGGGCACCATCTTGGGCAACGCGGTGACCAAGGCGCATCCCGAGGGTCTGCCCGCCGGCTCCATCACCATCGATTGCGATGGTTCGGCCGGTCAGAGCTTTGGCGCCTTTCTGCCGCGCGGCATTACGCTCAACGTGTGCGGCGACGCCAACGACTACTTTGGTAAGGGCCTTTCGGGCGGCGAGGTGTCGGTGCGCCCCAACCCGCATGCGACCTACAAGTTCGACGAGAACATCATCGTGGGCAACGTTGCGTTCTTTGGCGCTACGAGTGGCCGCGGCTTCATTAACGGCCTGGCCGGCCAGCGCTTTGGCGTACGCAACTCCGGTGCCACGGTGGTGGTCGAGGGCTGCGGCAACCATGGCTGCGAGTACATGACGGGAGGTCTGGCGCTCATCCTGGGCGAGGTCGGGCAGAACTTCGCCGCCGGCATGACGGGCGGCGTGGCTTACGTCTTTGACCAGTACGGCACGCTCGATGCCCGTGTGAACCACGAGAGCGTTGAGCTTAAAGCCCCGACGGCCGGTGAGCTTGCGCAGATTCGTGCGCTCATCCAGGAGCACGTGGACGCGACGCAGAGCCCGCGCGGTATTAAGCTGCTCTACAGCTTTGAGACGATGAGCAAGCACTTTGTGAAGGTCATTCCAACCGAGTACGAGCGCGTGCTGGCGATTGTCGCCGCCGCCGAGGCCGTGGGCAAGACGCATGCGCAGGCCGAGGAGCTGGCGTTTGACATTGTGACCGGCCGCGCGAGTGCCGCGGATGTCGCTCGCTTTGATGGGGCGGGTGGTGTCGCTGGCGCTGCGCCCGCCACCGCCAGCTCTGTTGCTTCGACCAAGAAGGAGGCGTAAGTGCCATGGGTAAGCCCGGTGCTTTTCTTGATATCGATCGCGTGACCCATGAGCTGCGCCCCGTGGAGGAGCGCAGCCGCGATTTCGATCCGCCGTACGTGGAGCTCGACGACGACGCGCGCCGTGCCCAGGCGAGTCGCTGCATGATGTGCGGTGTGGCGTTTTGTCAGATGGGCGCGAGCTTTGGCAAGGCACGTCCGAGCGGCTGTCCGCTGCACAACCTGATTCCCGAGTGGAACGAGCTGGTGTACCGCGGCCGTTGGGACGAGGCTGCCGAGCGCCTGTCACTCACCTCGCCCATGCCCGAGTTCACGAGTCGCGTGTGCCCGGCGCTGTGCGAGGCCGCATGCAACCTGGGCTCGGTCGATGGCCAGCCCACGACGATCCATGACAACGAGCGCGCGATTAGCGACCATGAGTGGGCAAATGGCGGTCCGCACCGCTTTGAGCCGGCAGGGGAGGGTGCACCCACGGTTGCCGTGGTGGGCTCCGGTCCCGCTGGTCTGGTGGCAGCATGGGAGCTTGCGCGTCGTGGGGCCCGCGTGACTGTGTTTGAGCGCGACGACCGCCCGGGCGGTCTGCTCATGTACGGCATTCCCAACATGAAGCTCGAGAAGTCCGTGGTCGAGCGTCGCGTGGCGCTCATGCGCGAGTTGGGCATTGTGTTCGAGCTGGGTGCTGACGTTACGAACCCTGCGGTGGCGGCCAAGCTCAATGGCTTTGACGCCGTCGTGGTGGCTGCCGGTGCTCGCGCCCCGCGTGGGCTGGCTGCTGAGAATATTGACGCACCCGGCGTGGTGTATGCCGTGGACTACCTGACGGCCTCGACCGTCTCGGTGCTCGATGGCGGCGAGCCTGTCGTCGATGCACACGGCCTGGACGTCGTGGTCATTGGCGGCGGCGATACCGGTAACGACTGCGTGGGCACCGCGGTACGTCAGGGTGCGCGCAGCGTGCGCCAGTTTGAGTTCTTGCCGGCGGCGCCTGATGCGCGCGCGGCGAGCAACCCCTGGCCGCAGTGGCCAAACGTTAAGAAGACCGACTACGGCCAGCAGGAGGCCATCGCTGTCATGGGCGGCGAGATGCGCGCTTGGGGCGTGGATACGCTCGAGGTGCTGCTGGACAAGAAGGGCGCGGCCGCGGGCCTGCGCGTGGTCGATCTGGATTGGTCGGCTGGCAAGCCCGAGCGCATCGCGGGCTCCGAGCACGAGGTGCCGGCCCAGCTGGTGCTCATCGCCTGCGGCTTTACGGGCCCAGAGCACGGTGTGTTCGACGCCGTTGGCGTGCCCGTTGCCACTGCTGGTCGTCCGCTGCCTGTGATGGCCGCCGAGGGCTCGCATCTTGCGGCGCGTGTTGGCGGCGTCGCTGTGGATGCCGCGCCGGTGTATGTTGCCGGTGACGCTCGTAACGGCAGCTCGCTCGTGGTGAACGCTATGGCCGACGCCCTGGCCTGCGCTGCCGAAGTCGCCGACGCGCTGGAGCTGTAAGGCGGCTGTCCACAGCTGAATCGTCAAGGGCTGTCCCCGAATGCCGGCCCAAAAGGAACGTCCCCAAGTGCCGGCAGCTGGGGACGTTCCTTATGTGCCGGCATTCGGGGACACTCCTTGCGAGTTCGCAGGCGACTTTGTCATTTGCCGACGTGCAAGTGTTCATTCGTCGACGTTTGCGACTGTGCTACTCTGCTCTTTCTGTGGTGGTAGCGGGCGTTTGCCTCAAATGAGTGAACTGACTGTCTATATCTACCTGCGGTTTCTTTGCGGTGCGCTCATTCGGTCAAGTGTCCCGTCAAGTGTTTGGTCAGCATCTGGTTTGCAGCCGGAGGCCTATTTTGCCCGCGCTGGTCGTGGCTGCCCACCCTCCTCGTAAGCTCAAATTGAGGTTCATCAGTTTGAGGAGGATGCCGTGACTGACCACGTTTTAGACCGAGCGCAGCTGGCTGAAGCCGTCGGCAACGATATTGCCGACATGGCCCATTTTTGGATGCTGCGGAAGTTCCAGTTTTTGGAGCCGGCACGCGAACAGTTCGAGATCATTGTCGACCCGTGGCTCAGCTATTGCACCGAGCCTTCGCAAAACGAAATCATGGCCTACAACATGGCATTTACCGATTGGCTGCTCTTCGAGCGCCCCTATCGCCATGGCAAGACGCTGCTCGAGCTGTATGTTGACGAACCGCCGGCATCGCTTTCGCCTGCCTCGCTCAAGCGGCTCGAGCAGGTACGCGACACGCAGTATTTCTCGCGCTTTGGCATTTTGGACAAGGATCCTGCGAACGGCATGGTTGCGCTGAAGGATACGCGTGCCGACCGTCGCTTTGATGTCTACGACCCGCATATCGTGCAAAAGGAGCATTGGAGCGACGGCGCGATCGCGGTGCGCCTCGCCTGCATCGACGATGTCTGGCTGACGGCGGGACAGCTCTATCTGTATGACATCGCGCGCCTGAGTGACACGGCGGTCGATGGACCGGGTGCGGTGCATCCCGAGGATCTGCAGGACGGCTTTGACACCTCGTGCGTCAGCTTCTTTTTGCGCCTGGTCCGCGACATCATGGGCGCCCAGGGGCGGTACGTGAAGTCGCTCAACATCTACGAGCAGGAGTGGGAGTAGGGGATGTGACTGGCGTCGCCCTGCTGCCCTGACTTTGTCTCAATCTGTAACGTTTGGCGGCTGTTTGGGCCCGTAACTGTTACAGATTGAGACGGAAGGTTGGCGGCTGCCGAAAGATCTTGTTCTGTAACAACTAGAGGCTCAAAGACTGTCTTCCTGTTACAGATCAAGACATTTGTCAGCGGAGGCAACGGTGACGATGGTCCATTTGTCTGACGTGGTGGTGATGAAAGTGCCTAATACCGTTCTCAAACACAAACATGCGACTCGCAACACGTTGGCGCGGAATAGGATGCTCGCGCGGCTCGCGGAGACGGCCAAGCAAGGTGCGCTGCTCGCAACGCATGACAATACCGAGCTCATGTGGCTGCGACGCCATGTTGGAACCGACGATATCGCGGAGCCCGAGCCGTACCTGTTCTGTTTTCAGCATGATTGGGATGCATTGACGCCGGCGGAGCGAGCGCTGAGGACTATCAAAGGGCTTGCGAAATTTCATCCCGATTGGGCGTTTTGGGGATATGACGCCGCGCTGATATGGGGTCTGGAGGTGCCGAATGATCTGCTCGGGCCGCGTTTCCTTGTTAAGACTTGCTGTTCGGTGACGTTGAGCGGCGGGTGCAGGTTGTTGCGTCCGCAGATTGCGGGCGCGCTCGAGCGCGTCGACGGTGTGCGGGTGACGTCGTTTTGGCGCACGGCGGAGGATTGCTTGCTGCGTGCGCCGTTCTCCTACGGGTTGGCGATTGCCGATTCTGCACTGCGGGTGAAAGACGTATCACGTGGGGATTTGTGCGAGCGCCTCCGCGCCGATTGCGAGGGCAGGCGAGGGTATCGCAGGGCACAGGCGATTGCGTCGTATGCGGACGGGCTGTCCGAAAACGGCGGCGAGTCTCGGTTCCGAGCGTTCTTTATTGCGTACGGCTTTCCGGTTCCGGAGCTGCAGGTGGAGTTTCGCGACCCGCTCGATCCGAGCCAGGTGTTTCGCGTCGACTTTTTTTGGCGGCTCGAGGAGGGAACGTGCGTGATTGGCGAGCTGGACGGTAAGGGGAAGTACACCCTGCAGAGCGGCGAGGCCCGGGAGCCGGTCGACCCATTCGTGGCAGAGCGTCAGCGGGAATCTCATCTGACAATGCTCGGGCACAAGGTGCTTCGGTTTACGTTTGATGAGCTCAAGAATCCGGGGAAGCTGGTTGAGAAGATGAGGCTGGCGGGTATTCCGCGACGGCCCGATTTGGCTGAGGAGTGGAGACGTCGGTGGTATGGGCGCTGAGAGGTTTTGTCTTGATCTGTAACGTTTAGAAGTTGTTTGAGTTCGTAATTGTTACAGATCGAGACAAACCGGTGAAACGTCGACCGAATGTCTCGATCTGTAACATCAAGGGGCCCAACAACCCTGTATCTGTTACAGATCGAGATATTTCCCTGGTGTCGCTGGGGTGGGACTGCAGCATATTCCGTCTCCCACATCCCCTCTTCCCTCCGTTAACCGATGCGTCTGCAGCAATCCAGCGGGACTAGGTGATAATGGACAAATGTTCAAGTTAATCGTGAGGGAGGAGCTCGATATGGCGTCTGCCGATCGTTCCACGTTGTTTATCAATGCGACCATTCTGGATGGCTCGGAGCATATGGAGCCGCAACCCGATATGGCCGTGACTGTTGAGCGCGGCGTCATCACCTGGATGGGGCCGAGTGCTGTGGCGCAGGCGCCCGCGGGTGCCGAGGTTATCGACCTGGGCGGTGCGTATCTCATGCCCGGTCTCATCAATATGCACGTGCACCTGTGCGGCTCGGGCAAGCCTGTCTCGGCCGGCGATGCGGGCGCGCTGATGAAGAAGCTCGATAATCCCGTGGGGCGCGCCATCGTGCGCCATATTCTTAAGGGCAGCGCCCAACAACAACTGGCAAGTGGCGTGACCACGGTGCGCGGCGCGGGCGATCCGCTGTTTGCCGATCTGGCCGTGCGCGATGCTATCGATGCCGGCAAGTATCAAGGTCCTCGCCTGGTGGCGCCGGGAACGGGCGTCACGGTGCCGGGCGGCCATGGTGCGGGCTTGTTCGCCCAGGTGGCCAACAGTCCCGCCGAGGCAGCCGAACAGGTGCGCGACCTGTATGCGCGTGGTGCCGACGTCATTAAGCTGTTCGTGACGGGCGGCGTGTTCGACGCTACCGAGGTGGGCGAGCCGGGCGTGCTGCGCATGCCGGTCGAGGTTGCCGCGGCGGCGTGCAAGGCTGCGCACGAGGTGAGTCTGCCGGTTATGGCCCATGTCGAGAGTACCGAGGGCGTGAAGGCCGCGCTTGAGGCCGGCGTTGACACGATTGAGCACGGCGCTCCGTTGACGCCCGAGATTCTGGAGCTGTACCGTGGCGCCGCGGGCACGCAACTCGAGGGGCGTGCGCCCAGTGTTACCTGCACTATCAGCCCGGCGCTGCCGTTTGTATTGCTCGACCCGAAAAAGACCCATTCGACCGATACGCAAAAGAAGAACGGCGATATCGTGTGCTCGGGCATTATCGAGAGCGCCCGTGCCGCACTGGAAGCTGGCGTTAAGGTGGGCCTGGGTACGGACTCGAGCTGCCCGTTCGTGACGCAGTACGACATGTGGCGTGAGGTGGCCTATTTTGCCAAGTACGTGGGTGTGAGTAACGCCTTCGCGCTGCATACGGCCACGCAGGTCAATGCCGAGCTGCTGGGGCTGGGCGGCGAGACCGGCACAATCGAGTGCGGCAAGGCCGCCGATATCCTGGTGACGCGCAAGAATCCGCTCGATGACCTGTGCGCACTGCGTGAGCCGATGCACGTGATGTGCCGTGGTGATCTGGTGCGCAAACTCAAGGTGAAGCGTATTCCCGAGGTGGACGCCGAGCTCGACGCGATTATGGCCATGCCTGCCGAGGCGTTGGCCGAGGAGCTTGCCCGCGATGGCGTGGCGTAAGCGCGCGATATGGCGATGCGACAAAGGGACAATCCTTTTGTCATAATCAGAAAAAGCCGAGGTCCCAGTGCGAGGCCTCGGCTTTTATTTGTCCCATGGTATGGCGGCTATGAGCGCGTCTCCATCTTGGCATGGCACTTGGGGCAGGTGACGCGGATCTTGCCTTTGCCCTTGGGAACGGAGAGCATCTGGCCGCAGTTGGGGCACTTGAGATAGGCCGTGGTCTTGCGGCCCTTCCACATCTTCTTGGCTGTGCGCTTGGCACGTTCAAAGTCTTCCTTGCTAGTACCGGCTGCGCGCGAGGCGTTGGCCGCTGCAGCTCCGCCGCCCAAGCTAGCTACAAACTTGCCCAAGCCGGGTACGTTTGCAGTCGCGGCGACAAAGGCCTCGTTCTCCTTGCGACGTGCATCGATATTTTTGGACAGGCCGCGCAGCACGCCAATCACGATTACGGCGATGGCAATCCAGCTGAGCCACTGGATACGAGCCATCGAACCGATCATGGCGATGATAATGCCTGCGAAGCCCATCACGATGGTGAGTTCGTCAGCGCCATTGCGGCCCTTCATAAAGTCATTCATGCAAATTGCCTTTCATTCGATATGCCGCACGCCTTTATACCCGATTTAGAGCAAGGGGGACAGGTTAATCTGCACCAATGTGGTGCAAACGTACCTGTCCCCGGAATACCAAGACGGTGCAAAGAAGTCTGTCCCCAATGCCCCAATTACTTGGAGAGTTTGTCGACGACGCGTTCGATTTCGGCGAGCTTGGCGGCTTTGAGGTCTTCGTCGCCCGATTCGATTGCCGAAGTCACGCAGCCCTCGATATGCGCCTTGAGCACGTCGGCGTTAATGCGCGCGAGGAGCGCCTGTGTGGCCATGAGCTGCGTGGAAATATCGACGCAGTAGCGGTCCTCATCGACCATCCGCAGGATGCCGTCGATCTGACCGCGTGCCGTCTTGAGCATGCGGGTCACCGATTTATGGTCTGCCATCATAGCGGGTCCTCGTTTCTGGTCGATGGGGTCGAATGCTTCTGGTAGCTGCTACGCGGCGGCCACGGACAGGGCGTGGAACTTCTCGCCCGCGGCCTCGACAGCGGCGGCGAGCTGCTCGGCGGTCACGGTGTCGGCGCACTCCACTTGGACGGTCTGGGTCTCGTGATCGGCGTCGGCGTCGGTCACGCCGGCTACGTTGAGCAGCGCCGTCTCGACGGTGGCGTCGCAGTGGCCGCACATGAGGCCGGAAGTCTTGATTGTGAAACGCATGGGTATTCCTCTCTGTTGTGTCGGCTTTCCCAGGCACCCGACCTTGACCTTCAAGCCGTCGCTCGCGTACCAAAGTACGCGTCGCTCCTCTTTCAGGTCAATCTCGGGCACCTGGAAAACCCGTTCTAAATGGACTTAATGGTGATCCTATTTTGCCACTTTGGGCTTAAAGGATTTTAGGCGCAGAGCGTTGCTTACGACACATACGCTCGACAGGCTCATGGCCGCGGCGCCAAACATCGGCGAGAGCTGCCACCCGGTGAGCGGGAAGAACACGCCCGCCGCCAGCGGAATGCCGATGCCGTTGTAGAACAGCGCCCAGAACAGGTCCTGCTTGATGTTGCGGATCGTGGCGCGCGAAAGCTCGATGGCGCGGGCGACGTCCATGAGGTCGCTGCGCATGAGTACCACGTCGGCGCCCTCCTTGGCGATGTCGGCGCCGGTGCCGATAGCAAGGCCCACGTCGGCGCGCGCCAGGGCGGGGGAGTCGTTGATGCCGTCGCCCACCATGGCGACCTTACTGCCCGCATCCTGCAGCTCGCGCACGTGGCGCTCCTTGTCGGCGGGAAGCACGTCGGCGATGACCTGCTTGCTGGTCAGTCCCACGCGGCGGGCGATGGCCTCGGCCGTCACGTGGTTGTCGCCGGTGAGCATGCGCACGTCGACGCCAAGCGAGCGCAGTGCGGCGATGGCCCCGGCGCTCGTCTCCTTGACCTCGTCAGCCACGGCAATGGTGCCGGCAAGCTCGCCGTTCTTGGCAAAGAACAGCGGCGTCTTGCCCTCGGCGGCAAATTGTTCGGCAAGACCCGCGGGCACGGTAACGCCCAGCTCGTCCATCAGGCGTACGTTGCCGGCTGCAATGGCGTTTTGCCCCTCGCGCGCCGTAACGCCTCGCCCGGGCACGGCAGTAAAGTCCTCGACCATGCGCGCGACGATCCCGCGTGTCTCACACTCGGCCATAATCGCCTCGGCCAGCGGGTGCTCGCTCGAGCGCTCCAACGCGGCGGCCAACTTGAGCAGCGCCTTTTCGCTCATGGCGGGCGAGCCGTCAGCGCGCGTGGCTACCACGATATCGGTCACGGCAGGCTTGCCGCGGGTGACCGTGCCCGTCTTATCGAGCACCACGGTGCCCACGCTGCGCAGGTTCTCCAGCGCCTCGGCGCTCTTAAACAGAATGCCCATCTCGGCGCCCTTGCCGGTGCCGACCATAATGGCGACGGGCGTGGCCAGGCCCAGCGCGCACGGGCAGCTGATCACCAGCACAGCGACGGCGGAGGTGAGCGCCTCATTCACGTCGCTGGTCAGTGCCATCCACACCACAAAGGTCACGGCCGAGATCACGAATACCACAGGCACGAACACGCCGGCGACCTTGTCGGCCAGTCGAGCAATGGGTGCCTTGGTGGCGTTGGCGTCCTCGACGAGCTGGATAATCTTGGCGAGCGACGTGTCAGCGCCCACACGCGTAGCGCGGAAGGTAAACGATCCGGTGCGGTTGACGGTGGCGGCGTTGACGGTGGCGCCGGCGGTCTTCTCCACGGGGATGGACTCGCCGGTCAGTGCGCTTTCGTCCACGGCCGAAGCGCCCTCGAGTACCACGCCGTCGACAGGGATGGACTCGCCGGGGCGCACACGCAGCACCTGGCCGGGCAGAATGGCATCGACATCGACGGTGGTCTCGGTACCGTCGACGGCCACGACGGTCGCGGTCTTGGGCGCCAGGTCAATGAGCGCCTCGATGGCGCCGCCAGTCTTGGATTTGCTGCGTGTCTCGAGATATTTGCCTACGGTGACGAGCGACAAGATCGTGCCGGCGCTCTCAAAATACAGGTTGTCCATGCTCGTCATCATGGCCTCGTGGACCTGACCCGCGGCTAGCTGGTCGGCCATGATGAACATGGCGTAGAGCGACCAGGCGATGGACGCGGTGGCGCCCACGGCAATAAGGGCGTCCATGGTAGGCGCGCCGTGCGTAAGCGATTTAAACCCGTTGATAAAGTATGCGTCGTTGACGTAGACGATGGGAATGAGCAGGACGAGCTCGGTGAGCGCGAGCGTCATGCTGTGGGTGTGGTCGGTGAAGACGCCGGGCAGTGGCCAACCGAGCATGTGCCCCATGCCTATGTAGAACAGTGGGATGAGGAAGATGATCGAGATGATGAGGCGGGTGCGCATGGCAGAGGCGGCGGCCTCCAACTTTTTGGTCGGCGACTCCATATGGGCGGCGCCGGACCTGGCTTGCGCGTTGCCGTTTGAGTTGGCGGCATCGGTGCCCGTGCTAACGGGCGAGGCCGAATAACCCGCGCGATCGACGGCGGTACAGATGTCGTCGGGGGAGACCTGCGCGGGGTCGTAGTCGACCAGCATGGAGCCGGCGAGCAGGTTGACCGCGACGCTTTGGACGCCGTCGAGCTTGCTCACGGCACGGTCCACGTGCGCCTGGCAGGCGGCGCACGTCATGCCGCCCACATCGAACTTATCTTGAGCCATGGCTTCTCCTTTCTGTAGTTCGGTGTTGGAATTGTTAACCTGCCGATACTATACACCCATACCCCCTGGGGGTGTCCAGTACAGAAAGAAATGTATGACATTTCGTTACAGATGAGGGTGGTTGGTTGGCCGATGAACCGTCCCAACCAATCATCTCAATCTGTAACAACTAGACCCGTTTTTGTCGAGTAACTGTTACAGATCTAGACATTACATCGAGCCACAACTTAACGTCTCGATCTGTAACAACTAGACCGGTTTTTGGGTTCTAACTGTTACAGATCGAGACAATTGCCGGGGAGGGGTCCCGTCACGGCAAGACGCCCGCTCTCTAGATACAGAATCCGGGGATCACACAGGTTAGCTTGTTTGGCTTTTCCGCAGGCGTTGCGTACGTAAAGACGTCGCCGTCGTGGCCCACACGGTTTATGTAGAGCGTGCCTTCGGTCTCCGATGAGTCGGGGCTCACCGTGCGCTCCCACCAGCAGGTGTCCTTGCCCTTCCACTGGCGGACCATCGTCTCGTTCGTGGAATACGGGCTCACCTTGAGCTCGCGGAAGAGCTGATACTCCTTGCCCTCGCCGTTGTAGATTTCTGCCAGGTAGTGATAGCCCTCGGCAAACGAATCGGGCGGTTGCGTACCGCACAGCTCGACCATGGCGGGTAGCCAAAGGGTTGCGGGCAACTCGCTCAGACACGATGCGCTTCTGGCAGCGCCAACGTTATTCGAGATCTTTTTGACAGATTTGATGAGCGCGCGCAACTCGTTGGGTAGCAGCTTAAGGCCGTCGCCGTTGAGCCATCCCCGCAGCTCGCAATCTGCCCAGCCGGCGCTCGGCGGTTCAGCCGTAGCGTTGCGCTCGGCAATACCCGCGTCGAACATAAACGTCAGCCCGGCCTTGCCCGTCCCGTCCAGAAGCTCATCGTGGCGGATGCCCACAAGCTGCGCGCCAACTTGCAGTCCGTTGGTGAGCGTGACACGTTTGGTGCACGGATAGGGGATATGCCCATCAGCGTCGAGCAGGTGGTAGCGCTTGGCAATCTCGCGTGCCTCGCTACGGGTCTCGGCGGCCTTAATCTTGAGCGAAATCTCCTGCAGCTGGTCCCAAGTGTAGTCGTCAAGCGAACCGCGGATGCCGTCCAGGTAGTCGGGGATGCCAAAGCCATGGGTTGCCGCGCCAACGACGCCGAGCCCCGCAACGACCGCAACGACGCCGCCGATGACAAAGCGACGGCGGGTCATGGCGTCGTGCCGGGCCTGCTCCAAGATCTCTCTCGCGCGCTTGCCGGCGACGTCGACCTTAAGGTGCGTGCCAGAATCGATATCAATTGCGGCCTCGTCTCCTGCACCCTCGCGGTCCTCAGATTCTGCAGCGGGGAGGTATGTCGAGAGCACCTCGAGCATCTGCTGCTCGGTAGGGCGATCGCCCTGTTCGACCGAGATGCCTTTCATGATGATCTGGACAAGCGCTTTGTCGCCCTCGCAGCGCGGCTCGAGCGGCGCCGGTTTGGTCTTGGTCTTTATGAGGTAGAACGAGCCGGTCGCCGCGGCACCCGTCGACTCGACATCGAACGGTTTGCGACCGCTGTAGAGCTGGTACAGAATGCTCGAAAGCGCATAGACGTCGATCGCGGGCGAGCGGCGAAGGGCCGCAATGCCTTCGATATCCTGCGTGAGCATTTCGGGCGCGGCGTATGCGGGCGTGGCAAAGCGCCAGATGTCGGCGCGCCGGGTGATCGTGTCGTCGCCGAGGGCCATGGTCGCGGAGCCCATGTCGATGAGGCAGGGGTCAAAGGAGCAATCGGCAATCTGCTGCTCGAGCGTTCGGCTGGTGGTGCGGAACATGATATTGGCAGGCGACAGGTCGCGATGGATGACCGGATTCACAAGGCCTTGGGTTATCAAGAGCGCGCGAAGCACGGCGTTTCCGACGGCGGCGACCATCTGGGTGGTCAGCCCGCCCGAGGCGTCGTGCGGAAGCAAGGGCAGCGCCTGTTTGAGCGAGGTGCCCTCGACCCACTCCATGAGGATAAGCGGGTCGTCCTCGCACGATCCGTAGCCATAGACGCGCGGAAATCCGCGCAGGTGCGAGACGGTACACAGATGACGGTATTCCTCGAACAGCGCGGCAGTGTTGGCCAGATGCGCGGCCGATTGCTCGGCGGAGCGGTCGGGCGTCTGGTCGGAAAGGATGGCGTTGTCCTTGAGCAGCTTGACGGCAAAGACCTCGCCGCTCGTGTTGGTTGCGCGCAGCACGTGCCCGATATTGCCGCCGTCGCGGTATGCCGTCTGAAGAATAAGCGTCATAAACCGGCGTTTGGCGTCGTCCTCGGCACTGGGGTCGACTGCCACGGCGGTATCGAACGTGTCGAGACGGATGAGTTTGTCGCCATAGGCGCTATCGGTAGTATCCATGGCGTTCCTTTGTCTGGCATGGGTTGCCGCGCGTATACGCGGGCAGTGCGGATATCGGTAAAATACCATGATAGCCGCACTGCCCACGTATACCGCTGAGTATTGTCGGTTACGACGCAGAAGGTAGAAGACGAAAGACGGGCGGTGACCGTCTTCCGATCGCTGTCCGTGCTAGTCCACAATGACAAGGAATGTCGTGTAGAGACCCAGATGGAGCCTGTCGCTGTTGGCGATTTCCACGGGGGGATAGACTTTGCCGGGTTCGCGTTGGTCGCGCGGCGGCTCAATCACAATATCGCCGTCGCCTGCACCCGATTCGAGTACCGTGCCGTTGGTCGATCCAAGGCCCTGGGCGTACCAGTGCTCACCCTCAAGCCAAATGCGAAGATGCTCGCGCGATGCGTCGGCGCCCACATCGGTGATGCTGGGCGAGGTTTTGGGCAAAGAACCAATCACGGTGCCGCGCGGATCGCGTGTGAGGGGATGGATTTGCATGTCAACGCTGTTTCCGGCGTGCGTCCTAAGCAAGCCGAGGTTGGGAGCGACGGCGCGCGGTTGATCCAAGCTGCTCAAAAAACTACGACCGACGGTGGTCTCGGTGGTGCCAAAATGCCCGCCCGTCTTGCTGTCGCAAAAGCGCTCGACGGTGGCCACGCCCTGAACGGGATCGGCGAGCGCCCCCGTTGCCACAAAGAGCATAAGGTAAAGCGTGCTTTTCTCGCGCATGGCATTGCCGTCAAAGTTGTCGATGCGATTGAGGGCATTTGCATATAGGCGGCTGTCCAGCTTGTAGCTGGCGAGAGCCGACATCATTTCGTTGGCGGCCGGACCGCGATAGTGCTCAGCGATTGCCCGATAGGCGGACTCGCCGCCGCCGAGCTTGCTGAAGATTGCCGAGGAAAGGTTGAGCGTGGTGACGGTAAAGTCGCTGTAGATGGCGGGCGCGCACTGGTCAGGCTTGCGATGGACGATGTAACGGGTGAGATACGAGCGGTTGGAAGAGCACTTCTCGAGCAGGGTACTGCCGAGATAAGAGTTTCCATTGATGAGCATTCGGGCGATCTCGAGATGTTTAAGACCGCCGAACGAGCGAATATCGTTATAGAGGACCGAGCAAGGCGTCTCTGCTGCCACGGATACCTCCTTTGATTGCTTCCTAGCCAATATGGCGATAGGAATTAATGGCCCCGGTGGGCGACGTATTAAATGGTTGCGCAATATATAGCGTAACCAAAGCAACATTATAGGCCACATGTTCGAAATTGCAGGAAGACCGAGAGATTTGGTTTGGATTGAACGGAAATCTCCCTCTGTCTTGATCTATAACAATTAGGGCCGATTTTACTCGTTAACTGTTACAGATTGAGACGTTTGTGAGCCGTGTCGACCGTTTGTCTCGATCTGTAACACGTAGAGGAAGATTTGCCCTGTAGATGTTACAGATTGAGACAATCAGCCAGGCCCGCCCCGTCCGCCTCGTCATCTGTGGTTTACGTGGGGGCATGCGAAGCACGGGTATACTAACCGGCGGCGAATCTGCTCCATCGCTTAGAGCTGCTGCGTCTGGACGGCGCGTGATAGGGCTGCCAAAGCGATCGCCAGCGTGCTGAGCAACGTCCTCTCTGTGCGCACCCGTTTTTGTATGTATTAGCGCACTACCAAGCACGCCCGCGCGGCCGCATGCCGTGCCCATAACGCGTGCAGATAAGGAACAACGACATATGCGTAATTCTGTATCCGACGTCACGGACGCCGAGATTCTGGACGAGACCCGCGAGGCCATGACCCAGGCTGCCTTCGATGCCGCCGATGAGGCCAATGCTGCCCAGGCCGTCGAGTCCGCTACCGAGAGCCTGCCCGCCTTTGACGAGCTGGGCCTCTCCGACGAGATGCTTCGTGCTATCGAGAACCTGGGCTACACGGCGCCGACGCCCGTGCAGGCCGGCTCCATCCCCGTGGTGCTCGAGGGCCGCGACCTGCTTGCCGCCGCTCAGACCGGCACCGGCAAGACGGCCGCCTTTTTGCTGCCGACCATGAACAATCTGGAGCACATCGCTCCTCCCAAACCCGTGCGCGAGCGCGGCGGCCGCAACCGTCGTCGCGGTGCTAAAAAGCCCGAGGGCAACGGTCGCGGCCCCGTGATGCTCGTCATCACCCCTACGCGCGAGCTTGCCCAGCAAATCGACGAGGTCGCAAGCAAAATCGCCGACGTCACCGGCCATGTTGCCGTGACCGTCGTGGGCGGCGTGAGCTACAAGCCGCAGACCGCGGCACTTAAGTACGGCTGCGACATCCTGGTCGCAACGCCGGGCCGTCTGGTCGATCTGATCGAGCAGGGCGCCTGCCACCTGGACGAGGTTAAGGTCCTGGTGCTCGACGAGGCCGACCGTATGCTCGACATGGGCTTTTTGCCCGCCGTCCGGCGCATTGTGCGCGAGACGCCGGCCGAGCGTCAGACGCTGCTGTTCTCGGCGACCCTCGACGAGGAGGCCGTGGGCGAGATCACCGACCTGGTGAGCGACCCGGCCCGCGTGGAGATCGCACCTGCCACGTCGACCGCCGACACCGTCGACCAGTTTGTGTTCCCGGTGTCCATCGAGGCCAAGAATAACCTGTTGCCCGAGTTCCTCAAAAAGGAGGGCCCGGAGCGCACCATCGTCTTTATGCGTACCAAGCACCGCGCCGACAGCTGCTGCCGTCGTCTGGAGCGCAAGGGCATCAAGGCCGCCGCGATTCACGGCAACCGCAGCCAGGCCCAGCGCGAGCGTGCCCTTTCGGCCTTCCGCGACGGCACCGTCGACGTGTTGGTGGCGACCGACGTGCTCGCCCGCGGCATCGACATCAGCGACGTGCGCTACGTCGTGAACTTTGACGTGCCGGCCGAGCCGACCGACTACATCCACCGTATTGGCCGTACGGGTCGTGCCGGCGAGCTGGGCTGGGCCATCACGTTTGTGACCGAGCAGGATGTCGATGAGTTCTACGAGATCGAGAAGCTCATGGACAAGACCGCCGACATCTACGAGGCCGGCGACCTGCATGTGGGCCCCAATCCGCCCGCGGTTGACCCCGAGCGCGATCCTGCGGCCTTTAAGGTGAAGAAGAAGACCAAGCGCGGCAAGTCCAAGAGCAAGAAGAAGCTTGAGCAGGCGCGTCGCGACGGCAAACGCAACGGCGATGACTACGGCGATGTGGCCGGTCGTTCCAACCGCGGTCGCGACGAGCGTCGCGGCGATGGCGAGCGTCCGAGCCGTCCCAAGCGCGGCGGCAAGACCCGCGTGCGCGAAGGCGTTCAGGCTCGCGTGGACGAGGCTGTTGAGAGCGTGGCCCGCGAGGTGGCTGCCGAGGAGCGCGGCGGTGCTGTCGAGCAGGCCCCGCGTGGCAACCGTGCCGAGCGTCGTGCCAAGCAGTTCCAGGGCGAGGCACATCGCCGCCGCCGCGAGGACGAGGATCGCGGTGGCCGTCGTCGTGTCGAGCGCGAGGACGAGGGCCGCGGTTCGCGCGGTGGCAAGCGCGGTTCGGGCGACCGCCGTCGTTCCGGTCGTGATGACGAGCGCGGCGGCCGTGACGAGCGTCGCGGCGGCGAGGGTCGTGGTGAGCGTGCTGCCCGTGGCGGTGAGTCCCGTGGCGGCAAGCGCTTTGAAGAGCGCGGTAGCCGCGGCGGCGAGCGTCGCGAGGGTGCTCGCGGCAATGGCGGCCGCGGCGGCGCTGGTCGTTCTAACGAGTTGCGCGACCGTCGTGATCCGCGTGCCAGCCGCGATCGTCGCGATGACTGGCGCAACTACGACGATACCCGCGAAGAGCGTCGCGGCGGCTACCGTGGTGGTCGCGGCGGCAACCAGGCCGGTTCCCGTGGCGGCCGCGCCGGCGGTCGCGATAACCGCGGCAGCTATGGCAACAGCCGTGGCGGCAAGCGTGGTAGCAGCTCCCGTCGTCCCGGTGACGGCGGCGGCAAGCGCAAGTAACATACGCATCGCCCGCTAGAGCGAGGTGAACCAAGGGTCCCGAGCAACTACGCTCGGGGCCCTTTTTGTTTGTCGTATCCGATCGCTAGTTCAAATGTGATTTCCTCGGGAATGCATCTAGAGGATGCCGTGGACCTGTTTTCTGCCATGCGGCAATGGGTCCCATGGGGTGCGCCGTGCATTTTTTGGAGTATTCTGCAGTTCGAGTTGTCTGCATATGATCCGACGTCGCCAACGGTGGCCTTCGGATATCCCTGGCGAGCGTTCTGAGTCAGATTTCGCCGTTTTCCGGAGCAGGGGCGCGTCATTCTCGCCATATCGGGACTTAGAATGATACGGCGCCCTACAGTTTTGCCCACCCGCGGCGGTGCTGGCGTGGTTACGTTGCAGAATACTCCGTTTTTTGCACGGGCTAGGATGGGGTACCTCAGGAGAACACAGCGGTATCCCGTAAATATATACAATTTGTACCGTAATTTATACAAAACGAAGAGGCAGACAGCGTAGGGTGGGTGCATTGGGGTGCTTGGTGCATCAAAACGGGGACCCCACGTGCCGTATACTCTGGCTGGATGTGAAAGCGGCTTGACGCGTTGCCAGGCGTAGGGGAGGGTGCCTCGATGAGCGTATTCGAAATTGTGTTTAGTCCGACGGGTGGAACGCAGAAGGTGTCTGGCCTTGTGGCCGGGGCACTGGACAAGAATACCGTTACCGTCGATCTGACCGATAGCGGGTTGGATTTCCACGAGGTCTCGATGACGAAGGACGACATGGCTGTTATCTCCGTGCCAGCGTATGCCGGCAGAGTCCCTGCCGTGGCGGTCGACCGACTGAACATGGTTCACGGCAACGGAGCGCGGGCCGTTCTGGTGTGCGTCTACGGAAACCGCGCGTTTGAGGACACGCTCGTAGAGCTGGAGGACGTTGCGAAGCAAGCGGGATTCCGGGTGATCGCGGCAGTTGCAGCCATTGCAGAACATTCCATTGCGCGACAGTTTGCTGCCGGTCGTCCGGATGCGCAGGATGCGGCGCAGCTCGCAGAGTTTGCGCAGCAAATTCAGCAAAAGCTGTTGGCTGAGGATGCGTCCGAGCCCTCTATCCCCGGCAATCGTCCTTATAAACAAGCTGGGGGTCACCGCATGGCACCCGAGGCAACAGAGGATTGCGTCTCCTGCGGTGCATGCGCCGCGGCGTGCCCCGTTTGTGCTATCGACAAGGGTGACCCCAAACGAGCAGCTGGCGAGGCGTGCATCTCCTGCATGCGCTGCATTGCCGTATGTCCGCGAGGCGCTCGTAAGCTTGATCCCAACAAGCTATCCGCTGTTTCCCAGATGCTGAGCAAGGTTTGCGTCGCGCGGAAGGAATGCGAGCTCTTCATCTAGCGCAAGTGAGATTGGTGCAAACAAACCTGGCCCTTTTGCACCAAAAACGGATCAAAAAGGAAAAATAGTAAGGCGCTCTTTTTCACATTGAATATTGCAATTTGGTAACGCGTTTTATCAAATATGGCATTTATCTGCGGTAATGTTCTATTTCACCGCTGAGGGTGACATTTTATACCGCCTGCCGAACCGTATGGAGACCTCACAACTTTTTAGGTCAGTGTTGTGCGTGTAGCAATTTCGCCCGGCCTCGCCTCCGGGCTGCCATGTGAGAGGGGATCTTATGGCTCGACTGCATGTAATGGAACGCAGCCACGCTCAGGCCGTCATGGACGACCTGCACGATGCGCTCGGACGCCGTCTGGCGGTGAGTTCGCTCGCCCCGTGTCCCGTTGAGTTTACGGCGGCGCTCGTCAACCTGTGCTCCACCCAGAGCTGCGGCAAGTGCACGCCCTGCCGTGTGGGCCTGAGCGCGCTGAGCGACCTGCTTGCCGATGTGCTCGAAGGGCGCGCCGATGAGTCCACGCTCAACCTGATTGAGCGCACGGCCCGCACCATCTACCTTTCGAGCGACTGCGCCATCGGCTACGAGGCCGGCGCCATGGCACTCACGGCCATTCGCGGCTTTCGCGACGATTTTGAGCACCACATCCGCGAGCACTCCTGCGGCTTTGACCGCGAGGCTCGCGTCCCGTGTGTCTCGGGCTGCCCGGCGCACGTCGACATTCCCGGTTACATCTCGCTCGTCGAGGCAGGCCGTTATGCCGACGCCGTCAAGGTCATCCGCAAGAACAACCCACTGCCGCTCGTCTGCGGCTTGGTGTGCGAGCATCCCTGCGAGATGCACTGCCGCCGTGGCATGGTCGATGATCCCATGAACATTCTCGCCCTCAAGCGTTTTGCCGTTGAGCACAGTGACCTCAACGACCACAAGCCGCATGTAGTGGACAACACCGGCAAGCGCATCGCCGTGATCGGCGGCGGCCCGGCCGGCCTTTCCTGTGCCTACTACCTGGCCGTGATGGGCCACAAGGTGACCATTTTTGAGCAGCGCCACCACTTGGGCGGCATGCTGCGCTACGGCATCCCCAGCTATCGTCTGCCGCGCGAGCGCCTGCAGGCCGAGATCGATTGGATCTTGAGCGCCGGTATCGACGTTGAGCTCGACCACTCCGTCAACGGCGAGGAGCTTGCCCGCCTGCGCGACGAGTTCGATGCCGTCTACCTGGCCATCGGTGCCCATAGCGACAAGAAGCTCGGCCTTCCGGGCGAAGAGGCGCCCGGCGTGGAGTCGGCCGTCAAGATGCTGCGCGC
>DXMX01000059.1:7708-12374 GCA_019413955.1 Collinsella sp. | reverse complement strand
GCAGAAACGGGAGCCCGGACGGGCCTGGTTGCGGCACTGGATGCCGTCCTCGGACACGTACTCGCAGCGACGGACGTCGTCGTCCTCCTCGTCACCGATCAGGTCGGCGGCGGGCTCCTCGTGAACGGGAACGTTCTTGAGGATGTCGGCGGCAAGGGTCTCGGACTTGATGTCGATGTGCCAGCCGGTCAGGCGAGCGGCGAGGCGGGCGTTCTGACCCTCCTTGCCGATGGCGAGCGAAAGCTGGTCGTCGGGCACGATCACGCCGGCGTAGGCCTTCTCCTCGTCGATGAGGACGCGGGTGACCTTGGCGGGCGACAGGGCGTTGGCGACGTAGACGGCCGGATCGGCATCCCACAGGATGACGTCGACGCGCTCGCCACGGATCTCGCCCACGACAGCGCGAACACGGCTGCCCTTGGGGCCGACGCAGGCGCCAACGGGATCCAGGCGATCGTCGAGCGAGTGGACGGCGACCTTGGAGCGCTGGCCGGGCTCGCGGGCGATCGACTTGATCTGGACGGTGCCCTCATAGATCTCGGGCACCTCCTGCTCAAACAGACGACGCATGAGCTCGGGGTGAGTGCGGGAGATGACAATCGGCGGACGACTGTGCTCGCCGCGAACCGGCTGCAGGTTGGAGTTGGGATCGCGAACGTCGATGATCACGGCCTTGATGTGCTGGTTGTGCAGATAGCGCTCGCCCATCGGACGCTCGTTGCGCTCGTTCTCGTAACGACGCTGGTCAAAATGCGGCAGCTCGGCCTCGACGCCATCGCGGATCTTGACGATCGTGAAGTCGGGCGTGGACTGCAGCACGGTACCGCTGATGAGGTCACCGATACGGCCGGAGAACTCCTCGTAGATCTGCTCGCGGGCGGAGTTGCGCACGATGGCGTTGATCTCGGCCTTGGCGTGCTGAGCGGCGATGCGGCTCGTGTTCTTGGGGGTAACGTCGATCTCCTCGAACTCGGTGAAGTTGCCCTCCTCGTCCATGGAATCGTCGATCGGCTCCAGACGGTAGACGTAGATCTTGCCGGTGGTGCGGTCGATGGTCACCTTGGCGCCCCACTCAAGATGCAGGATCTCGGCGTAGCTCTTGGCGAGCGACTGCTCCAGGCGGTCGATCAGGTAGAGCTGGTCGATGTGCCTCTCCTGGCAAAGCTCCATCAGGGCGGACATCATGTCGGATGCTGCCATCTTACTTTCCTTCCTTCGCGGGCTTGAAGTCATAGGTGGGCTTCAACTTGCACTTTTTAACATCAGAGAAATCGAGGGTGACGGACTCTCCGTCCTCGAGCTCGAGGGTCACGTTCGTCTCGGTCGCGGCGGCAATCTTGCCGGAGTACTTGCGACGACCCTCGGTGGCGGTGGAGGTGAGCTCGCAGTCCTCGTCCACAAAGCGGGCAAAGTCGCGCGGGCGGCGCAGCGGGCGCGCCATACCCGGGCTCGACACCTCGAGCGTGTAGCTCGAAGAAATCGGGTCGAGCTCCTCGATTACGTCGCCGACCCACTTGGTATTGGCCGTGACGTCGTTGAGCGACAAGCTCTGACCCTCGGCACCCTCGATACGCACACGCACGCAGGGGGCCTTGGTGGCGCCCACGAGCTCAACGTCGACAATATCGACATCGTGCTGGGGAGCGACGGCCTCGAGCGCGTCGATGATCGCCTGCTCGGTCTTGGTCTTGACCATTGCGGCACCTCCATCCATACAAAAAAGAAGCGGGGCCGAAACCCCACTTCTTTCAATTACAACTTCATTTGCAAGCAAACTATACCAATACCTGCGAAAACGTGCAAGCGCAATGGAAATTCGCAGGTCAGCGCGCCCACAGCTTCTCCACAAGAATAGAACGATTGACGGCAGGCATCTAGGCGGGCACATGCAAAACGAGGGACGACCCAGCTGGATCGTCCCTCGTCTTTAGCACGTCAACTATACGCGCGGCATTTACTTAACCACCAGGTTGACCAGCTTGCCGGGTACGCAGATAGCCTTGACGACCGTCTTGCCCTCGATCCACTTGGCGACAGCAGCCTCGGCGGCAGCCTGCATTTCCTCGTTGGAGGCATCGCGGGCCACGTCAATGCGGCCACGGACCTTGCCGAGCACCTGGACCACGATCTGCACCGTGTCCTCAACGGACTCGGCCAGGTCGAACTCAGGCCAGGCGGCGGTGTAGGCGTTACCCTCGCAGCCGAGTGCCTCGTGCCACAGCTCGTCGGCCCAGAAAGGACAGATGGGGGCAAGGACGCTCACGATATCCTTAGCCACGCCGTAGCACAGCGCCTTGTCGCGGGCGGTACCCTCGGTGGCGTTGAGATAGGCGCTCGCCGCGTTGACGAGCTCCATGACGGCCGAGATCGCGGTGTTGAACTGGCCGCGATCGAAGTCCTCGGTGCACTTGGCGATGGTGCGGTGACGCTCGCGATAGAGTTTCATCGCGACATCGTCGAGCGCGGACTTGTCAAAGGCCACGTTGGCGTCGCCGGACTGGACGAGCTGCCAAACGATACGCCAGGCGCGCTTGATGAAGCGGTTGGCGCCCTCAACGGCCTTGGGATCCCAGTCGAAGTCCTTCTCGGGCGGAGCGATAAACAGGATCGCCAAACGCATGGTGTCGGCGCCGTAGGGCTCGATGACTGAGCTCGGGGGCACGACATTGCCCTTGGACTTGGACATGGTGTCGCCGTTCTCGTCCTTGACCATGCCCTGGCACAGCAGGTTGGTAAAGGGCTCGTCCACGCTCAGCAGACCAAGATCGCGCAACGCCTTGGTAAAGAAGCGACTGTAGAGCAGGTGCAGAATGGCATGCTCGATGCCACCGATGTAGTTATCGACGGGCATCCAACGGTCGGCGGCTTCCTTGGAGAAGGGCAGCTCGGTGTTGTGCGGGTCGGTATAGCGCAGGTAATACCAGCTGGAGCAGGTGAAGGTGTCCATGGTATCGGTCTCGCGCTTGGCCGGGCGTCCGCAGACCGGGCAGGTGGTCTCGTAGAACTCCTTGCACTCGGCGAGGGTCTCGCCTGCGCCCAGGTCCAGGTTCTCGGGCAGCGTCACCGGCAGCTGATCCTCGGGCACGGGCACGATGCCGCAGTGCTCGCAGTGGATGGCCGGGATGGGGTTGCCCCAATAGCGCTGACGGGAAATGAGCCAGTCGCGCAGACGGAACTCGACCTTGCGACGACCACAGCCCATGGCCTCGAGGTCGGCCACGATTGCAGCCTCGCCCTCGGAGTGCTTACCGCCGCGCATGCCGGTGTACTTGCCGGACTGGACGAGCGTGCCCTCGGCAGCGTGAGCGCAATCCCAGTCGACGGTCTCGGCATGGAAGGTATCGATGGTCTCGCCGCTGGCCTCGACGGCAGCGCGATCGTCATCGTCTAGGATGATCGGCACGATCGGCAGGTCGTACTTACGGGCAAACTCAAAGTCGCGCTGGTCGCCACAGGGAACGGCCATGACGGCACCGGTACCGTAGTCGGCAACGACATAATCGGCAACCCACACGGGGACCTTCTCGCCGTTGACGGGGTTTACCACATAGCGGCCCGTGAAGGCACCGTGCTTCTCGAGGGTGCCCTGGGCACGCTCGACGGCAGAGATATGCTTGGAGTCCTCGACGATCTTGGTGACGGCCTCCTCGTACTCCGTGCCCTCGACGAGCTCGTGCAGGCCGGCGTACTCGGGAGCCAGGACAAAGAAGGAAACGCCAAAAAGGGTATCGGCACGCGTGGTAAAGACGGTGATCTTGCCCTCGTCGCCCTCGATGGGCTCGCCATCCTGGTCGCACAGGGTAAAGTCGACCTCGGCGCCCTCGGAGCGACCGATCCAGTTGGCCTGCATCTGCTTGACGCGCTCGGGCCAGCCGGGGAGCTTCTCCAAGTCGTCGAGCAGCTCCTGAGAGTACTCGGTAATCTTGTAGTACCACTGCTCAAGGTCGCGCTTCTCGGGCTCGGTGCCACAGCGCCAGCACTTGCCCTCGGTAACCTGCTCGTTAGCCAGAACGGTCTTGCAGGTGGGGCACCAGTTGACCGGGTTCTTCTTGCGATAGACCAGGCCCTTTTCCCACATCTTCTCAAAGATCCACTGACCCCAGCGGTAGTAGTCGGGGCTGCAGGTCTTGACCATGCGATCCAGATCGTAGGAGAAGCCCATGCGCTTCATCGTGGCAAGCGCCTGGTCCATGTTCTTATACGTCCAGGCGGCAGCCTGCGTGTTGTGCTTGATGGCGGCGTTCTCGGCGGGCAGGCCAAAGGCGTCAAAGCCGATGGGATGCAGCACGTCAAAGCCGCGCATGCGGGCCTGACGGGCCATGGCATCACCGATGGTATAGTTGCGCGCGTGGCCCATATGCAGGTCGCCCGACGGATACGGGAACATCTCGAGCACGTACTTTTTGGGCTTGCTGTCGTCGGTGTCGACGGCAAAGAGGTTGGAGTCCTCCCAGGCCTTCATCCACCGGGACTCAATGGCCTGCGCGTCGTAGGCAGGAATCTCGTCCTTATGATCTGTGCAATCGCACATATCAGCTCCTTTGTTAGCTGGGTTGGGGCGGGGCGTTCTTACCTTTACTCGCTGCTGCGGACAGTCCTGCTCGCACGAAGAGCACATTAAGTGCTCTTCGACTCGTGCGGAACTTGCAGCGAGCAAAGGTAAGAA
>DXMX01000059.1:0-7698 GCA_019413955.1 Collinsella sp. | reverse complement strand
AGAACGCCCCGCCACATCGTTAACTCGCATGATGATAGCAAATACAACAAGCGAGATGCCTGCGACTTGCAGGCATCTCGCTTTATCTAAATAACGTGGTTGTGAATCAACCGCTAATTGTTACCCGTCCAAGCACGGTCGGGTTTTCCAAGTGCCGCAGATTGCCGTGAAAGAGGAGCGACGCGTACTTTGGTACGCGAGCGACGGTTTGAACGGCAAGGTGCGGTGCTTGGGAAAGCCGCTTAGCGGTAGCTGACGCTCTGCTGGGAATCCTTGACGACAACGTCGTGGGCGCCGCCTTCGACGATGGAGGTGGAGCTGACCAGCGTTAGGCGTGCCTTTTCCTGGAGCTCGGGGATCGAGAGGGCACCGCAGTTGCACATCGTGGACTTGACCTTGTAGAGCGTGCCGTCCACGCCGTCCTTGAGGGAGCCGGCGTAGGGAACGTAAGAGTCGACGCCTTCGACGAAGCTGAGCTTCGCGGCGCCGCCCAGGTCGTAGCGCTGCCAGTTGCGGGCACGCGCAGAACCCTCGCCCCAGTACTCCTTCATGTACTGGCCGTTGACGTTGACGCGCTCGGTCGGGCTCTCGTCAAAGCGAGCGAAGTAACGGCCCAGCATCATAAAGTCGGCACCCATGGCAAGGGCGAGCGTCATGTGGTAGTCGTAGACGATACCGCCATCGGAGCAAACGGGCACGTAGACGCCGGTCTCCTCGTAGTACTCGTCGCGAGCACGGCAGACATCGATCAGCGCAGTGGCCTGGCCGCGGCCGATACCCTTGGTCTCACGGGTGATGCAGATGGAACCGCCGCCGATACCGACCTTGATGAAGTCGGCGCCGCAGTCGGCCAGGAAGCGGAAGCCCTCGGCGTCGACGACGTTACCGGCACCGACCTTGACGTCCTCGCCGTAGTTGGCACGGATCCACTCGATGGTGCGCTTCTGCCACTCGCTAAAGCCCTCGGAGGAGTCGATGCACAGAACGTCGGCACCGGCCTCAATGAGCAGCGGGACGCGCTCGGCATAGTCGCGGGTGTTGATACCGGCGCCGACCATGTAGCGCTTGTCGTTATCGAGCAGCTCGTTGGGGTTGGTCTTGTGGCTGTCGTAGTCCTTGCGGAAGACGATGCCCATCAGGTGATCGTAGTCGTCGACGATGGGCAGGGCGTTGAGCTTGTTGTCCCAGATGACGTCGTTGGCAACCTTGAGGCTGATGATCTTGTCGCCCACGATGAGCTGCTCACGCGGGGTCATGAACTCGGAGACCTTCGTCTGGTGGTCATCGCGACTGGGGCGATAGTCACGGCTGGTGACGATGCCCAGGAGCTTACCCTTGGGAGTGCCGTCGTCGGTAACCGGCATGGTGGAGTGGCCGGTCTTCTCCTTGAGCTCGATGACCTGCTCCATGGTCATGTCGGGGGTCAGCGTGGAATCAGACTGAACGAAACCGGCCTTGTGATCCTTGACGGCCTTGACCATGGCGGCCTCGGACTCGGCGCTCTGGGAACCGTAAATGAAGGACAGGCCACCCTCGGTAGCGAGCGCGACACCCATGTCGACGCCCGAGACGGACTGCATGATGGCGGAAACCATGGGGATGTTCAGGGTGATTGCCGGCTTCTCACCGCGCTTAAAGCGGGTCAGCGGCGTCTTAAGAGAGACGTTGTTGGGGATGCACTGCGAGGACGAGTAACCAGGGACCAGCAGATACTCCGAAAACGTGTGGGACTCACCGGGAAAGAACGTAGCCATGTTTCTCCTTTTTCCATGCGACCGGTCGGCTGCAGGCCTCGTAGGACCCAGCCCAACCTTGGGCGCCCAATACTGGGGAAGTATCTTAACGCACTTTGACTGCTACAATGCATGATTTAAGAAGAGCACACGAGGGTTTGACGCAGGCTTTGCGTTTGCCCAGCAAACACTTTAGCGGGAAGACGTGGAGCACATGGAGTACAAGACGACGGCAAAGTTGGTCATTCAAGCGTTCGACAAAGATCTGCCGGGCGTGTTTGGACACGGCTGTGTCTTGCTGCTGCAGGGTATCGCCCGCGAGCACTCGCTCAACCGCGCCGCCAAGAGCATGGGCATGGCGTATTCCAAGGCCTGGCGCATCGTAAACGAGGCCGAAGGCCAGCTGGGCTGCAAGCTCATCGAGCGCGACGGCGCCCGCGGATCCACCCTCACCCCCGCCGGCGAGCGAGCCATAGCGGTCTACGAGGAGCTGCAGGCCGACATCAACAACGTCATCGCCACCAAAGCAAACGACCTCATCGCCAGCATCAAAGAGTAACTAACTTGCGGAGGGCGTTGTCTAGGGTGGACGCTACTACCAGAGGATTGTCGGTACCGGCGAAGAGGCGGACGGTGCTCCCCTGCTTGCCGCGTGGAGCCGAAAGGCGCGTCGTTGCGCCGCCGGCGGGCGATGTGCGAAACTCCCCGGGCAAAGCATCGAACAGCTCGCCCGCACTACGCTCGATAAGATCAAATTCAACTGCCGGGCCAAAGCCGTGCTCGAGGATTCCCGTTGCAGCCGCATGGTCGGGATGCGGGCTCAGCCCGGGATAGCGCACGTTGCGCACCATCTCATTGGCGGCCAGATACTCGGCCAGCGCACGTGCGCGGTCGAAATGTGCCTGCAAGCGGACATCGAGCGAGTCCAACCCGCGCTCCAGCGCACCGGCCTCGTCAGCAGGCATATCAAGCTTGGCCAAGCCACAGCCCTCAAGCAGGGCATGCGCGCACTCAGCCGCGGCATCCACGCAATGGCGCTTGAGCTGCGAGCGCGCGACCGATACGGCAACCAACTTGCGCGGAGCATCACCGGCACATACACGATCGAGCGCCTCAAGCGACAGCACAGCACCCAGCCGCAGCGAAACGCAGCCAAAAGCCGACGCCACCGTGTTATCCACTACAAACAGCGCGTGGGCCTCACGAGCAGCGCGGCCCAGAGCGCGAAGGTCGGGCACACGCAGACCAAAGCCACCGATTGAGTTCACAAACCACCACAGGTGCGACCCCTCGGCATCAAACGAAGCATCAAAGCCCTCGGACGCGGCAGCAAACGCATCGGCGGACCCCGAGCCCACCAGCGCGACATCGCAGCCATCAAAGCCGCTCGCAAACCCATCGACAAAGTCATCGGCAAACGCAACCAGGCGGTCACCGGGGCGCACAATCCCCAACAGAGACAGCGCCGCCGGCACATGCGAGGCCGCAACAAGACGCGCCTCACGCGCGCCGGCCCTTAAAGCCCAGGCCTCTTCTAGCTGCTGTACATCCACAAGGCACCGCCCCTTCATAAACAAAAACCCACGATGCGGGTGTTTCCCGCATCGTGGGCAACGGCTGCAGTATAGCGCCGATATGCGACGAATCGCTTAGATGTTGAGCGTGTGATATGTCACGCTCGCACCCGGAGCGTCAACGGTCACGCCATAGGCCTCGGGATAGATGCGCGTCGAGAACACGAGCGCACCATCGTTCACAAACACCTCGACCGAGGAAACATCGCCAACAATGCGCACGTTACTAACCTCGTCGACGGGCTCCCAACGCACGGTACGACCGCAGCCGGCAGAAGCGCGACTCTCATCGGTAAATCGCATCTCAAAGCGCGAGGGCAGTTCGCCCTCGGCGGGAACAAACGCCAGCTTCAGCTCGCCATCAACGGTCACGGTAAACGCGCCGTCGACACCGTCAACGACAACGTCAAAGCAGGTATCGCCGTCAACCTCCAACGAGCCCGCCCCCACACGCACCGAGGCATAATGGCGCTCGATCTCGCGCGCCGGCTGCTGCAGCACCAAGCCGCCAGCACCGGCTGTAAGCTCACGCGGCACCGTCATACAGTGCTGCCAGCCACACGCCACGGTGGGTGCGTTGCCATAGGTCGGCTCATCGGGCATGCCCATCCAGCCGATCAGAATATGTCGACCATCCTCGGACGTAAACTCCTGCGGAGCATAGAAGTCAAAACCGGCGTCCCACAGGCGGAACTCGCCCAGCTCATAGGCACCGTCACCACCGGTGATGTCACCCGTTACAGGCATATAGCCAGCAGCATACACATTACCGCGGTCCCAACGACCACCTTCGAGCCCCTGGGGCGAGAAGGACAGCCACTTCACCGGTACACCGCCATCCGACTCAAGCTCAAGGTATCCCGGGCACTCCCACATAAAGCCAAAGCGCTCGGGCGTAGACACACGGCTCTCGAGCTCCCAGCTCAGCATATCGGCCGAGCCATACACCAAGATCTCGCCCACATCGCGCCCGGCGCCCTCGCCGTGCATCGCGCAAAAACGACTCTCGACATGCGGCCCGTCCACGCGACGACGCGCGCCCAGCACCATGTGGTAACGTCCATCATCATCGCGCCACACCTTGGGGTCACGCACGTGGCAGGTCAAATCCTCGGGATAATCCTCGGACGCCAGCACCACGCGCTTTTGGCTGAACTCCCGACCGGCAAGGCCATCAACGCTCTCGACATAAACAGTATCGGCGCGGCGGCCGGTATTGACGTAGTCGTACGTGCCGTCCGCATCAGGAAGCTTAACGTTGCCCGTATAGAGCACGCGAATGAGACCGTCCTCGGCAAGCGCGGAGCCCGAATACACACCGTGGCAATCGAACGGCTCGTCGGGCAGCAACGGAGCGCCAACATAGTCCCACGTCATAAGGTCGCGGCTCGTCGCATGGCCCCAGGCCTTAACGCCACCCTCGACATCAAACGGCGCATACTGAAAATAGGCATGGAACACGCCGCCTGCCTGGCAAAGACCGTTGGGGTCGTTGAGCCAGCCCGCCGGCGGCATTATATGGAAGCGCTGGCCATACGCGCCATGGCCGCACTCAGAGGCGGCGGCGTCAACAGCGGCAACCAGCTTTGCAAGGTCGCGGCCAAGTGCATTAGACATATCAAAGTCCTAACGGATCGAAAGTAACAAGGCGCCAGAGATCGGCACCAGATACGGGAAACGCCCGCGAGCATACAACCCGCGGGCATCCCCTCAATCAAAAGCTCTTAGGCCTGCTCGGAAGCCTTGGGCTCGTCCTTGTACAGGACAAACGAGACGGCAAAGGAAACCAGCGCGGCGACCGCAAACATGATCGCGTACTGCACGGGCTGGGCCAGGCACAGCAGGATACCGAAAATACCGGTAACACCCGTGCCGGAGGCAGCCAACGAGGTGAGCGCGCAGACCAAGGCACCGCAACCGCCGCCGATGCAACCGGCGATGAAGGGCTTAAAGAAGCGCAGGTTCACACCAAAGATGGCAGGCTCGGTAATGCCCATGAAGGCGGACAGAGCCGAAGGAAGCGCCAGGCCCTTGATCTTGGCATCGCGGGTCTTAAAGGCAACGGCGAGCGCGGCGCCACCCTGGGCGATATTGGCAGCGCTAGCGATGGGCAGCCAGTAAGTCACGCCGTACTGGGCGAGCTGGCCCAGGTCGATGGCGGTGTACATCTGGTGGATACCGGTAACGACCGTGGGGGCATAGAACAGGCCGACGATAAAGGAACCGATGCCGAAGGGCAGGGTCAGCAGGGTCTGGATCAGACCGAGGATGGCGTTCTCGGCCCAGACAAAGATGGGGCCGACGGCAACGAGCGTCACGAGCACGGTCACGAACACCGAGACGAGCGGAGTCACAAAGAGGTCGAACATCTCGGGAACGATCTTGTGCAGGCGCTTCTCGAGGAAGGCCAGAATGGCGCAGGCGATAACGATGGGGATCACATGGCCCTGATAGCCGACCCACTCAAAGCTATACACACCGGGGATGACGGTAACCATGGTCTGAACGCCCTCGGAAGCAACCGTGTAGGCGCTCTGCAGCGAGGAGTTGATGAACGCACCGCCGACGACGGCACCCAGGTACGGGTTGGCGCCAAAGGCCTTAGCCGCGGAGTAACCGATTAGGATCTGCAGAATGCCAAAGGACGTGCCCGAGACCAGGTCGGCGATCTTATAAATAAAGTTATTGGTGTCGAGCGCGATAAAGCCGTTGGAGGCCATAAAGTTGAGGGCGCTCATAATGCCCAGCAGCAGGCCCGAAGCCACGATGGCGGGGATGATGGGGACAAAGACGTCACCGAGCACCTTAATGGCACGCATAAAGATGTTCTGCTGCTGCGCCGCGGCCTCCTTGACCTCGGCCTTGGTGGCAGCCTCGACGCCACTGAGCGCGATAAACTCCTCGTAGACCTTGTTGACGGTGCCGGTGCCAAAAATAATCTGCAGCTGGCCCTGGGCCTCAAAGACGCCCTTGGCGCCATCGACATTCTCGATGGCCTCCTTGTTAACCTTGGAATTATCGGCAATCACCAGGCGCAGACGCGTGGCGCAGTGTGCGGCCGAAACAACGTTGTCGGCGCCGCCAACATTGTCGAGCACCTCTTGGGCTGATTTGCGGTAGTCCATGACTTCCCTTTCCTCCAACGGGCGCATGTGCACCCGGCCATCTTTGACACTTACACTGTAATCGTTTTCAGTTTGATATGACTGTAATCGTTTTCATAGTAAGGTGAACGGTAGGAAAAAGCCGGCGAAAGGTAGTTTTGAAGTAAAAACAGGGGTCTCAGAGGCAGGCAGACGTGCCCAAGGCCTAGACATTCATAAGCTGATGGCCGAGCTTGAGCGTCTTGAGACCGCTCTCCCCCTCCTCGCCATCGAGCGCGTTGAGCAACATATTGGTCGCCTCAACGCCGCTGGTCAGGTAGCCGTAATGCACGGTGGGAATGCCGCCCGTCAGCGCGCGCAAAAATGCGTTGTCGCCGAAGCCGCTCACGCGACGCACGCCCTCGCCCATGCCACGCACCTCGTCAAGAGCGCGCAGGGCGCCGGCAGCCATAGTGTCGGTCGCGCACGCGATAAACGAAACATCGGGGGCATCGGCAAGCAGCTCGCGCGCAGCGCGATAGCCCGAGTCGAGCGTAAACGAGCCCAGGCGAATCAAGGCGGCATCGAGCGGGTTACCCGCGGCGCGCAAGCCGGCCTCAAAACCGCGACGGCGGTCATAACCGGCCGCGCGGTCCTCTTCGGTAACTCCGATGTAGGCGATCTTGCCATCCACCCGACCCGCAAGCGCACGGCCGAGCTCAAAGGCAGCCTCGTAATCGTCGTGATAGACGCACGCCGCGCCCTCGACATGTTGGCCGATCAACACAATGGGCACACGGCACGACTCAATCGCGCGACGGTGCTCGTCGGTGATCATAGTTGCCACCAGAACAATGCCGTCAACCGGGTGGTTTTGGAATAAATCGAGGTATTCGAGCTCACGATCGGCCGCGTTGTCGGTGTTGGCAAGCAGCATCTGGTAGCCACGGCGACCGAGCACCTGACCAATGCCGGCGGTAATGCGGCTCACGGATTCCGAGTTGATCTTAGGTACGATGACGCCGATGAGCTTGGTGGAACCGGTGCGCAGCGCGCGCGCCTGACTAGATCGCACGTATCCGGTCAGCTCAATCGCCTGCTTAATGCGCTCGGCCTTGTCCGCCGATATGTATCCACCGTTGAGGTAGCGCGAGACGGCGGCGCTCGAAACGCCCGCCAGCTCGGCCACATCTTTCATCTTTACCACGAGCACCCCTGTCATTGAAATCGCTTTCACCATGATACCTGTTCGTTCCGGCGTTCGTCAGAACGCCGGAACGAACAGGTATCATGGTGAAAGCGATTTCA
>DXMX01000058.1:5543-12751 GCA_019413955.1 Collinsella sp. | reverse complement strand
GCATCAACATGACGGGCCTCATCCACGTGCGCACCACCAAGCCCTTTGGCGAGTCAACCGTCGCGCGTGTTCTGGAGCTCGTGGAGAATGCCAGCGAAAAGAAGGCGCGCACCGAGAACTTCATCACGCGCTTTGCCCGCGTCTACACCCCCGCCGTCACTGGCGCTGCCGCGGTGCTCGCGCTTGGCGGCGGCCTGGTGACTGGCGCTTGGTCCGATTGGATCCTGCGCGGCCTGACCTTCCTGGTCGTCAGCTGCCCGTGTGCGCTCGTGATCAGCGTGCCGCTCAGTTTCTTTGGCGGCATCGGCGGCGCGTCCAAGCTGGGCGTTCTCATCAAGGGTTCCAACTACCTCGAGACGCTCGCCGATGTGGACACCGTCGTCTTTGACAAGACGGGCACCCTCACCAACGGCACGTTCTCGGTCGTCGCGGTGCACCCCGAGGCAGGCTATACCGAGCAGTCGCTACTCGAGGTCGCAGCCCTCGCCGAGTCGTTCTCCGACCATCCCATCGCGCAGTCGGTGCGCACCGCCTTCCAGGGCGAGCTCGATCCCAAGCGCGTAAGCGACTCCGCCAACGACGCGGGCCATGGCGTGACGGCGACTATCGACAGCAAACATGTCGTCGTCGGCAACGCCAAGATGCTTGCTGCGGCCGGTATCGACGCTCCCAATTGCGAGGTCGTCGGTACGATCCTCCACGTGCTCGTCGACGGCACCTATGCCGGCCACATCGTAATTGCCGACACCATCAAGGTCGATGCGGAGCAAACGATTCGCGACCTGCACGCCGCCGGCGTCAAGCGCACCGTCATGCTCACGGGCGACCGCGAGGAGGTTGCGGCGTCTGTGGCCAAGCAGCTCGGCCTCGACGAGTTCCACGCGCAGCTGCTGCCGGGCGACAAGGTCGAGCGTGTTGAAGCGCTGCTCGCGGCCGAAAGTGGCAAGGGCAAGCTCGCCTTTGTCGGCGACGGTATCAACGACGCGCCTGTGCTTACGCGCGCTGATGTGGGCATTGCCATGGGCGCCATGGGTTCCGACGCCGCGATCGAGGCCGCCGACGTGGTGCTGATGGACGACAAGCCGTCCGACATTTCCCGCGCTATTCGCGTGGCGCGCAAGACCATGTCGATTGTTTGGCAGAACATCATCTTTGCGCTGGGCATTAAGCTGCTCATCCTTGTGCTGGCAGCGCTGGGCATCGCCAATATGTGGCTTGCCGTCTTTGGCGACGTGGGCGTGGCGATCATCGCCATCCTGAACGCCATGCGCGCGATGGGTGTCAAGAACCTGTAGCACTCGTGGTCCCTCCGGCCGGGGTCGGGCTTGGTTTTGAAAACGTCCTCGCGCATGAGGCCCGTCTTTCCTGCTCCTGCGGAGCAACGGAAAGGCGGGCCTCGCGCTGCGGATTGTTTTCAAAACCAAGCCCGACCCCGGCCTGCAGTGACGTAGCTGGCAGTTCTTGGGCATCGCTTGCTGGCGGTGCTCCTTTGCTGAAATGGACTTGGCCGAAAGGGCCGCTGGTCCCGGTCGCTGGTTCGCGCTTTGCGTGAACTCCGCGCTACTGAGGATCCGTTAGGATACCGAGGTTGAATCCGTCGCCTCGCCCCGGCCCAACATCGACCTCAACTTCTCGAAGCTCTCCTCGCTCAGGCAGTGCTCCATGTGACATCCCTCTTGCGAGGCAACCTCTGCCGAAACGCCTGCGTCCTCTAGCAGCCCTACAAAAAAGCAGTGGCGCTCCCACATTTGACGGGCAACCTCAAGACCGCGTTCCGTCAGTTGCACGTCGCGTTTGCCCATCTCCACGTAGCCGGTGCTCTCCAAGGCCGCCATGGCTTTAGAGACGCTTGCTTTGGTTACGCCCAAGTATTCGGCAACGTCGATCGAGCGCACGGTGCCCTGACGTTCCGACAGAACGTAGATCGATTCGAGATAGTCTTCTCCGGATTCACGTAGGGCCATGGGCCGCCTTTCGCGATGGCTTCTAGTTAGCCTTTGGATACTTTTGCTTGATTTACTTTACCGCAAAAGTTGCCCATGTCTTACTACTTTGCCTAAAAGTTAGCCGTGTTTCACAAAACATGCGGGACGAAAACAAAATGGGGACGCCCCGCAAGGAGTGTCCCCAGCTGCCGGCAGAAAAGGAACGTCCCCAGATGCCGAATCCGCAGCTACAGCAGGCCAAAGTGTTTGGCGGCGTTGTAGATGCCGTCGTCGTCCACGGCGGTCGTCACGTAGGTCGCCACGGCCTTCACGGTATCCTGCGCGTTGCCCATGGCCACGCTCGTGCCCACGGCGGCAAACATCGACAGGTCGTTCTCGCCGTCGCCAAAGGCAATCGCCTCGCTCGCGTCGATGCCCAGGCGCTCCAGCGTCGCCGCCACACCCAGGTCCTTGCCGCCGTTTGCCGGAATAATGTCGCAGAACAGATCGCACCAGCGCGTAGTGAGCGAATGCGACACCGCATCGGTCACGATATGCTCGTCGGCCGGGTCCACAAAGGCGCAGAACTGGTAGACCGGTGCGTCAAAGGCGCGCTCAAACGGTTCCTCGTGGTAGACGATCCCCGCGTTGTTGCCGGCCGTCACCACGCGCTCGGACAGGCGGTTCACAAACGAGTTCTCGCCCTGCATACACAGCGAGTCGTAGCGTCCCTGCGCCACCTGGTCCACGATCACCGCAACGTCGTCCGGATCGATCGGACAGCTGCGGTAAACCCCCTCGGCATCAAAGCAGTGCTGGCCCGAGAGCGTAATGTACGCATCCCAACCCAATTCGAACAGCCAATCGGGCATCTGATAGGTCGGGCGACCCGTGGCGATCACGCACGCAATCCCCTGCTCATGAAAGCTGTCGAGCACCTGCTGCGCCGACGCCGGAATCCGATGGGTCTTAAAGCTCAGCAACGTGCCGTCGATATCGAAAAACGCGGCCTTGATCATCCTCGCCTACTCCTCGCCCTCGAGCCTCTCGCTCGCCTCGAGCCACGCCATCTCCAACTCGTCCATGGCGGCGTGGGCCTCGTCGATCTTTGCCTGCTGCTCGCCCAGCGCCGTGTAGTTGGTGGGGTCGACCTGAGCCATCGCGGCCTCGGCCTCCTCCACGCGGGCGCGCTGCGTCTCCATTTTGCGCTCGAGCGAGCTCACCTCGCGGCGAAGCTTCTGGCGTTCGGCGTTGGAAAGGCCATTGGGCTGGCCGCTCGACTTGGGCTTTTCGACCGCAGCCGCCGCGGCACCGGTGTCAAACGTGCCGGTCTTGGCGCTCGGTGCACCCACGGGCTCGCCCTCGGCGGTGGCGTTGCACAGGCGCAGGTACTGGTCGACGCCGCCAGGCATATGCGTCAGATGGCCATCGAGCAGCGCCCACTGCTGGTCAGTCACGCGCTCCATCAAAAAGCGGTCGTGCGTCACCAGAATCAGCGTGCCGGGCCAGCCGTCGAGCAGGTCCTCGACAATCGCCAGCATATCGGTATCCAGGTCGTTGCCGGGCTCGTCCAAGATGAGCACGTTGGGTTCGTCCAGGATCGTCAGCAACAGCGACAGGCGGCGGCGCTGGCCGCCCGAAAGATCGCCGATGCGGCTCCAGAGCTGCTGCGTCGAAAAGCCCAGACGCTCGCAAAGCTTCTCGGGCGAAGTCTCCTTGCCGTCTATGACGTAGTACTTCTTATAGTTGCTGAGCACCTCGCGAATCGTGTCGCCCATGTAGGGCTCGAGTTCCTCGAGCTGCTGCGACAGCACGCCAAAGCGCACCGTCTGGCCGATCTTCACGCGGCCGCGCAGGGGCGCGATCTTGCCCTGAATCACGTCGAGCAGCGTGGACTTGCCGGCGCCGTTCTCACCTAAAAGACCATAGCGGTCACCCGCACCAATGAGCCAGGTCACATCGGTGAGCACCTGTTTGGACGTGCCATCGGCGCCCGCATAGCCGGCGTCCACGTCGACTACATCGATAACCTGCTTGCCCAGGCGGCTCACGGCCAGGCGCTTGAGCTCCAGCTCGTCACGTACGGGCGGCACGTCGGCGATCAGCTCGCGAGCGGCATCCACCCGAAACTTGGGTTTGGTGGAACGAGCCTGGGCACCGCGGCTCAGCCACGCGAGCTCCTTGCGCGCCATGTTGCGACGGCGCTCCTCGGTAACGGCGGCCATGCGGTCGCGCTCCACGCGCTGCAGGATATATGCCGAGTAGCCGCCCTCGAAGGGATCTACCTGGCCGTCGTGGACCTCCCACATGCAGGTGCAGACCTCGTCCAAGAACCAGCGGTCGTGCGTGACCACGAGCATGGCGCCCTGGCCGCGCTGCCAGCGGGCCTTAAGATGGCGTGCAAGCCAGTTGATGGTGCGCATGTCCAGGTGGTTGGTGGGCTCGTCGAGCATGAGCACATCGTAGTCGCCGATCAGCAGGCGCGCGAGGTCCACGCGACGGCGCTGACCGCCCGAGAGCTCGCCCACCATGCCCTCCCAGGGTACATCGCTGATGAGGCCGGCGAGGATCTGGCGCGTACGCGGACTCGACGCCCACTCATACTCGGGCGTGTCGCCCACGACGGCATGATGCACGGTGTCGGTATCGACCAGGTTGTCCTTTTGGCCGAGCAATCCGATCGTGGTGTCGCGGCGGTGCGTCACGCGGCCGTCGTCGGGCTCCAGCGTGCCGGCGAGCACGCTCAGCAGCGTCGACTTGCCGTCGCCGTTTTTGCCGACAATACCAATACGGTCGCCCTCGTCCACGCCGAGCGTCACGCTATCGAAAATATGCTTGGTGGGAAACTCTAGGCTGACGGAATCGCATCCCAAAAGAATCGCCATATGCCCTGCTCCTTCGTAGAAATTCAACGTTGTCCATGATAGCAGCGAGCCCCACCCCAAACCACCACGAAGGCGCCTGTCGCCTTTGCGGTGGTCGTTTCGGTCGCAGAGCAAAAAGGCAGGCCATCTCGCAAAAGAGATGACCCGCCTCTCCAATCAGTCCCGCGGCAACCGTGGCCGCCGCGGGCCTCAAGCATGTCCCGGACTAGGAGAACATGCCGGTGAGGTAATCATTCAGCCGCTTATCCTTGGGCCGTTGGAAAATCTCGTCGGTCTCGTCGTACTCGACCATATCGCCCATGTAGAAGAACGCCGTGCGGTTGGACACGCGCGACGCCTGCTCCATGTTGTGCGTCACGATGACGATGGCACGGTCGGCAACGATCGACGACATCAGGTCCTCGATCGCCAACGTCGAGATGGGGTCGAGCGCCGAGCAGGGCTCGTCGAACAGGATCACGTCGGGGTTGAGCGCCAGCGTGCGCGCAATGCACAGACGCTGCTGCTGACCGCCCGAAAGCGCGTAGGCGCTCTTGTCGAGCTTGTCTTTGACCTCGTCCCACAGCGCGGCACCGCGCAGACTTTCCTCGACCATGCGGTCGAGCTCGTCACGGTCGGTGATGCCGTGGCGCTTGGGCGCAAAGGTGATGTTGTCGCGAATGGACTTGCGGAAGGGGTTGGGCTGCTGGAACACCATACCGATGGAGCGACGCAACTCGTACGTGTTCTCGGTCTTGGTGTTCACGTTGCGCCCGCGGTAGTTGATCTCGCCCTCCACGCGACAGCGGCGAATCTCGCGATTCATTAGGTTGAGGCTACGCAAAAAGGTCGACTTGCCGCAGCCCGAAGGCCCGATGAGCGCCGTGATCTCACCCTTGTGGAAGTCGAGCGACGTATTGTGCAGCGCATGGTGGTCGCCATAGTACACGTTGACGTCCTTGGTGGAGACCACGACCTCGTCGCTCACGGCCTTGCCGCTCACGCGCACGCGCCTCTCGCTCTCCCCCACGCTCGACAGAAAGTCCTGGGTGTCGGACGTGGCCGCCTCGGTTGCGGGCGTTGCATTCATATCGCTCATTCGGCCGTCATCTTCCTTGCCAGTTGCTTGCCCACGATACGGGCGACTACGTTAAACAGCAGCACGCAAATCATCAGCAGTGCCGCGGTGCCCCAGACGATCTGCTGGGCCTCGGGGCTGCCCTCGCCATAGATCTTGTAGATGTGCACGGCCAGCGACTCGCCGGGACGGAACACGTTCCAGGCGCAGGTGGGGCTCGACAGGTTAAAGCTCAAGAAGTTCAGGCGAACCGGCGAGCTCATGCCCGAGGTAAAGAGCAGCGCCGCGGCCTCGCCAAACACGCGGCCGGCCGAAAGCACGATGCCGGTCACGATGGCGGGCATGGCCTCGGGAATCAGGATGTGCAGTGTGGCCTCCCAGCGAGTGAGGCCCATGGCCAGGCACGCATCGCGCTGGGCCTGCGGCACGTCCTCGAGCGCCTGCTGAATCACGCGCACCAGGATGGGGATGTTGAACATGGTGAGCGCGACGGCGCCGGAGATGATGGAGTACTTCCAGCCCAGCTGCACCGAGAACACCAGAAAGCCGAACATGCCTACGACAATGGAGGGCAGCGAGGACAGCGTCTCGATGGCGGTCGAGGCGATGTCGCGAATAGGCCCATCGGGCGCGTACTCAACCAAAAAGACCGCGCCGCCCAGGCTGATGGGCACCGAGATGATCAGGGTGATCAGCAGCAGATAGAACGAGTCGAACAGCTGGTAGAGCACGCCGCCCTGCGTTCCGTTGGCGCGTGCGGGCTGCGTGAGAAAGCCCGGCTGGAACAGCGTCGAGATACCCTCGAACAGGATGTAGGCCACCATGGAGACGACGATAAGCATGACGATGGCGACAATCGCCGTCAGCACGCCCGTGGCGATGCGGTCCTGCTTTTGGACACGCCCGAGTCTCGCCTCGTCGATGTGGATGCGCGTGCTAGCCACGAGCCTTCGCCCCCTTGCGGCCGATAAGGTGGATGATCAAGATGAAGATGAGGCTCATGCCCATCAGCAGCAGACCGAGCGCCCACAGAACATCGTCTTGGGCCGAGCCCTCGGCATAGACCGCCATAGACGTGGTGAGCGTGGTGGTGATGGTGGACGCCGGCGACAGCAGCGACGTCGGCATGGCCTCGATGCCGCCGATGACCATACGCACGGCGAGCGTCTCGCCAAAGGCGCGGGTCATGCCAAGGATGACCGCGGTCATGAGCGACGGCATGGCGGACTTGAGCACCACGTGCCAGATGGTCTGCCAGCGGGTATAGCCCAGCGCGAGCGAGCCCTGACTGTAGCTATCGGGCACGGCGCGCAGGCCGTCTACCGAAAGCGTAGTCATCGT
>DXMX01000058.1:3947-5533 GCA_019413955.1 Collinsella sp. | reverse complement strand
CCGCCAGTACGATGGCGCCGGGCAAGATGCCCAGACCCGTGCTTACGTGGAAAACGCTCTTCATAAGACCGACGACCACGTGAAAGCCAATCAGGCCAAAGACGACCGAGGGAATGCCGGTCAAAAGCTCAATAAGCGGCTGAAAGACCTTGGAGCCAAACTTAGGCTGGATCTCGACCGCAAAGATGGCAGAGCCGATGGCGATGGGCAGCGCGATGAGCGTGGAGAGCACCATGACCGCAAACGAGGTGACGATCAGGGGCAGGGCGCCGGTGTAGGGCAGGCCGTTTTCGGCTGTGTTGGCCAGATCCCACTTGGTGCCGGCGAAGAACTCTACGACCGAGACGCCGTCCTTGAGAAAAGCCGAGAGGCCCTTTTGGGCGACCATAAAGATGAGCGCGGCAACGACAAGCGTCACGAGCGCAACGCACGCGCCCGTGACGCCCAGGCCCACGTTCTCAAGGTCGCGCTTTGGCAGCTGTTTTGCCATTGCAAACCTTTCCGGGGCGATTACTTATTTAGCGGAGACCTTGCCGCTGGCGTCCTTGACGACCTTCATGGCAGAGACGGGGATGAAGCCCTGCTCCTCGACGAGCTTGCCCTGGACGTCGTCGGAGAGCATAAACTCCAGGAAGGCCTTGGTGGCCTCGTCGGCGTCCTTGGAGCAGTACATGTGCTCGGTCGCCCAGATCTTGAAGGAGTCGTCGGTGACGTTCTTGCTCTTGGGCTCGACGCCCTCGACCTTGATGGCGTTGAACTTGGAGTCATCGAAGTGCGAGAAGTCGAGGTAGGAGATGGCGTTGTCGGTACTGCCCATCTGAGTCTGGACATCGCCGGACTTGTCGAGCTCGGCGTCGCCCTTAAAGTCGACGGCCTCGTCGCCAAAAACGGCGGCCTCGAAGGTGGCACGGGTGCCGGAGCCAGCCTTGCGGTTGAGAACGACGATCTTGACGTCGTCGCCGCCGACCTCCTTCCAGTTGGTGATCTGGCCGGAGAAGATACCCTTGAGCTGCTCGAGGGACAGGTCGTCGACCGTCACGTTCTTGGAGACGACGGGACCCATGCCAACGACGGCGACCTCGTGGTCGACGAGATTCTTGACCTGGTCGGCCTCGAGCTTGGTCTCGGCGAAGACGTCGGAGTTACCGATGGTGACGGTGCCAGCGGCGACAGCGGTCAGACCCTTGCCCGAACCGTTGCCCGAGCCGGAGATGGAGACGTCGGGGTTGGCATCCATGAACTTCTCGGCAGCAGCCTCGACGAGAGCCTGGAACGAGGAGGCACCGTCGTAGGTCACCTCGCCGGAGACGGACTCGGCAGCGGCGGCGCTACCCTTGTCGGCGGCACCGGAGGCACCTGAGCCGCCGCACCCAACGAGACCGAGACCGACGATGCTGGCAAGACCACCAGCGAGGCCGAGGAACTGACGACGAGAATAAGCCTGATCGAGCATGATCTTCCTTTCATACATGCGACTCGCGGGCACCCTGCCCGCTTTGCTGTTTGGAAAGATACGGCCTCGATCGGGCGACGACCGCCTTATCTGCGGTTTCTTACGGCCATTTGATAGACCCTTACCGCAAGCG
>DXMX01000058.1:0-3937 GCA_019413955.1 Collinsella sp. | reverse complement strand
AGCCTTTACAAACGGATAACAATCCAGCGCCGAACATGGCGCACCTTTTACACCAATAAAAACAAAGTTGCGGTGAAACAGTTCCTGCTTGGCCATCAAATGGCCCATTCTAGGAACTATTCCACCGCAACTTAGATTGGGAAACCGCGAAACCCTAAAGCTCTAATTCATTCAAACGGAGGATCGCAACAATATAGATCTTGAGTGCTTGCTTGAGCTGCTCTTCGTTGGCGCACTCGTTGGGACCGTGCATCTGGCCGCCCCATGTGGGCAGCTCCAGGCCGGTCTCCTCGGGGCCAAACGACACGGCGCGGGCAAAGTTGCGCGCGTACGTGCCGCCGCCCATGGCAAAAGGCTCGGCGTGCTTGCCCGTAAACTCGTTATAGGTATTGATAAGCGCCTTCACGGCCGGATCGTCGGCAGAGACTGAGAACGGCACCTTGGCACGACCCACGCGACACGTCACACCAAAGCGGCCCACGAGCGGCTCGAGCTGCTCGCAGATGGTATCGGCACTGGTGCTATCGGGGAAACGCACGTCAATGACCTGCTCGATGTGGCCATCCGCCACACGGATGACGCCGGGGTTGCAGGTGAGCGGGCCAAACGCGGGGCTCGTCGCGTCGATGCCCAGGCCGCGGCCATAGGCGTCCGCATGCACAAAAGCCAAAAACTTGACACACTCGTGCTCGGCAGGCGTCAGCAGGCGCTCGCCACGGGCACCAAACGCGTCCTCGGCCTCGCGCAGATACGCCACGATAAGGCCGACGGCATTGATCGTTCCCTCGGGCATCGAGGCATGACCGCCAATACCGTGGGCAAAAATCTGCGCATGACCATTGTCGAGAGCCGTGATCTCCAGGCGGTCGGCGTTCTCGACCGGTGCCGGCAGCTCATCGGCGGCAATCGCGAGTTCGCAGATAGACTGCGACGGAATGGCGTTGCTCGCCTCGGCACCGCTCCAGGACACGATGCGCCCGCCGTCGATCTTGGGGCTCACAAACGTCGCCCCAAACTGGCCCTTCTCGGCATTGCAGACCGGGAACTCGGCATCGGGCGTAAACAGGAAATCGGGGTCTGCGTGGTTCTCCAGATAATGGTGAACGTCGGACATGCCCACTTCCTCATCGCAGCCCAGCAGCGCGCGGAAGGTATAGCGCGGCACAATGCCGTGCCTGAGCAGATAAGCACCAGCGTAGAGCGACAGCACCGCCGGGCCCTTGTCATCAATCACGCCACGGCCGAGCAGCCATCCCTCGCGACGCTCCATCGCAAACGGGTCGGTGTTCCAACCGGGGCCGGCAGGCACCACGTCCACATGGCAGATGGTCGCAAGCTGCTTATCGCCGCGCCCCGGGATATCGGCGATGCCCACATAACCCTCGTCATCGCTCGTCTGGTAGCCGAGCTTTTGCGCAATGCCGAGCGCGCAATCGAGCGCATCACGGACCGGGCGGCCAAACGGCACACCGGGCTCCGCATCGGCAGCAACGGCCACGGACGGATAGCTCACCAGCTGCTCGATATCGGCGACGACATCCTCCCAGACCTCGTCGACATACTCGGCGACGCTCTGCTCCACCTGATTCATGGACGACCTCCTTAGCAATGAGCGGCGAGCGTGCCCGCCCCTCACATTACGTCATTAGATAGCGAAAAGTTTAGCAAGCTCGGCCACCGAGTGCACCACCGCATCGGCACCCGCTGCCTCATGCTCGCCCGGCGCCGCCGCGCCCGAATAGATGCCAATGCACGGCACGCCCATCGCGTGCGCGCCCTCCACATCGTTGAAGCGATCGCCGATCATCACGGCATCGTCGGCCGTCGCGCCGAGCGCCGCCAGGGCATCGCGGACCGAATCGGCCTTGGTCTCGCGTCCCTGCGGCGGATTCATGCCAACCACCGCCTCAAACTGAGAAAGTCCGAGCTCACGTACCATGTCGATACACTTTGCCTCCATGCGCGACGTCGCCACGGCCATACGCTTGCCCCGGGCGGCCAACCCATCCAGCAGCTCGGGGATCCCATCGAACACGGGGTACTCCTCCGGTCCCAGCTCATCAAAAAAGGCGCGGTACTCGTCGGCCACCACAAGCGACTCCTCGCGCGAGAAGCCATAAAAGTCGTGAAAGCTCTTCCACAGCGGAGGCCCGATCATGCGGCGCAGATCACCCATCTGCGCCTCCGAAAACCCGCGCGCAGCCAGCGTCTTGCGCGTCGAGGTCATCACCGCCCGGCCCGTATCTGCCACCGTGCCGTCAAAATCGAACAGCACAACCGGCCGTTTGCCTATCTCCAACGCCCCCATCGGCATTCCTCTTCCCCAGTTGACGATTTCCACACCGACACTTCAAACTGTTGACTATTCAACAATTGAACCTAGTAATGTGGAACGACTCTACTATACTTGTCGCACTTTGCTCTCAGAAGGCGGCGCGCAAGCGTCCCAACGAAAGGTGCAATTATGTCTTTTGCCATCATAACCGACTCCACGTCGGACATCTCCCCCGCCCGCGCCCAAGAGCTCGGCATTTACGTGATTCCGCTGCATGTGATTATCGAGGGCGAGGACCTGCTCGACCAGGTGCAGATTACCGCCCAGGAGTACGTCGCGCGCATGGCCGGCTCCGAGCAACTGCCGCACACCTCGCAGCCGAGCGCCGGCGAGTTCAAGGCACTCTTTGACCGCGTGCTCGCCGACGGCCACGACAGCGCCATCTTTATCTCGCTGTGCGGCGAGTGGTCCGCCTGCTATGCCAACGCCAGCCTGACGGCCGAAACACACGAGCTCGACGTGCGCTGCATCGACTCGCGCACCGGCTCGGGCGCCGAGGGCCTGCTGGTGGAGTACGCACTGGCCATGCGCGAGGACGGTCGCAGCCTGGACGAGACCGAGGCGCAGATCCGCGCGACGCTGCCCGACGCCCACCTGCTGCTGATTCCCCGCACGCTCGAGAACCTCGTTAAGAACGGCCGCGCGCCCAAGCTCGCCGGCCAGCTCACGCAGATGCTCAACATTCGCCTGGCCGTTTCGCCGGAGTGGAAAACGGGCGAGATCAAGGCCATCAAAAAGGGCCGCGGCGCCAAGCGCATCGTCGCCAACACCATGGCCGATTGCCTCGCATTTTTGGCCGAGCACCCGGGCTCCAGCGTGCGCGTGCTCACGACTGGCGCCGCCGAGGAGCAGGAGCTCGTCAACCAAGCGCTCGCAGGCCAGGACTACGTAGACGCCGGCACCGGCCCCATCGGCTGCACCATCGCCACCCACGTAGGCGTCGACGCCATCGCCATCAGCTACTGCCCCCGCTACCAGCCCATCCACTAGGGGCACCTTTACCACTTGCGGTGGAATAGGGACTGTTTTTGGCTCATCAGCCGCAAATCAATCCCTATTCCACCGCAACTTAGAAGCAGTTCATTTGGGACGGGGCTAAAAAGACTGGTATCAAACGTTTCAGACCAGTCTTTTTAGCCCCGTCCCATTTTAGCTACTCTACATCAGCCCGCTCAGGGCGATGTCGACAGCCTCGTTGAGGTCATCGGTAATGTGTACCAGATCCGGATCGAGCGGGCTGATCATACCGGCGCTCATCACCGGGCCGTTGGGCCAGTCGAACAGACCCCCTCGCGGTACCCACTGGACAAAAATGGCAAATATGAGTACTGCCACCAAATTAGTAGCAGCAAAATCTCGCCGGAATCGATCGTTTCGATTAATTTCACGCCTTGCCAAGGCTCAAAATGCCGTGTTTGGTGGGTTAGATATATAGAATAATGTCGAATTGGTATTCTATTCTTGCCAAATGTTATGAGACTACATTAACAGCAGTACTCACATTTGACGTTATTTGACCACGGGGTCATTCGAAAACCCCTCCCCACGCCGCCAACCCGCCCCATAGCCGTCAAAAACCTTTAACAACAGCCGCCGCACGTT
>DXMX01000057.1:12193-12945 GCA_019413955.1 Collinsella sp. | reverse complement strand
GACGCTGCAAACGCCCCTAAGCGGCAATCTGACGTTCAATCGTCGGTCGCGTACCAAAGTACGCTTCCCTCCTCTTTCACGTCACCTTGCTCGCTTAGGGACGTTTTCGCTGTTGGTGACGATAACGCGGCGTTTCCATTGCTGGAGCTAGAGGCTTTCTTTCGACTTGCGTTTTTAGTCGAAAGCTATTAAGCGACATTCCGTTATTCGGAATGTCGCTTTCGTTTTTAGCTGGTTATTTCGCTTGCGTTGGTGGATATGTCGTGCGTTCTGCGTATGGCAATATAAGATAGTTCTTTGTATTAAACGTAATTCGATGATCTTGAGGGTAGGGGATTTCTTTGGGTCGTGCTGGGGATATGACGCCGCCTTTGCGCTGGCGGTTAGGTGTTGCTGGTGGGGTGGTGCTGGTTGTGCTGCTTTTTGATCAGCTGACCAAGCTTGCGGTTCGTGCCGTGGGCGACGCTTTGCATGTGACTGTTATCCCCGGTGTGATCGACTTCCTGTTTGTCCGCAATATCGGTGCTGCCTTTAGCATCGGCGAGGGGCATGGCGTTGCGTTTGCTTTGCTGGCGCTTGCGGTCATTGTCGCCATTGCCGTGTACTTGCTTCGCGCGCCCCAGCTTGCTCGCTTGGAGGTTGTGGGCATGGCTATGGTCGCGGGCGGTGCTATCGGCAACGCTATCGATCGTTTGGCCTTTGGCTTTGTGACCGATTTTATTGCCACCACCTTCATCGACTTTCCCGTCTTC
>DXMX01000057.1:10718-12183 GCA_019413955.1 Collinsella sp. | reverse complement strand
CTTCAATGTGGCCGATATCGGCATTACGGTCGGTGTTGTGCTGGCGCTTATCGGTTACATGTTCTTGAGTCCCGCCGCTCGCGAGGTCGATGCGACTGCTGAGCTCAATGCCCGTGATGAGGCCCGCGCTAAGCGCAAAGCCAAGCAGCGTGGGGAGCGTGCCCGCAAGATTCGCGAAAGGAATGATCGTTAATGGCCGACATCCATATTCTTGTTGCCGACGATTGCTCTGGCCAGCGTCTCGACGCCTTTTTGGGTGCCAACGACGGCTGCCCCACGCGCTCTGCCTGCGCGTATCTGATCGAGGGCGGCGCCGTAATCGTGAACGGCGAGACCTGTCTGTCAAAAAAGTATGCCGTACGCGCCGGTGACCGCATCTCGGTCGACCTGCCCGAGCCGCACGATCCCACCGATGTGATTCCCGAGGCCATCCCGCTCGACATTCGCTATGAGGACGACTATCTCATTGTGCTCTCCAAGCAGCGCGGGCTGGTGTGCCATCCCGCCCACGGCCACGAGAGCGGCACGCTTGCGAACGCCTTGGTCTACCACTGCGGTATCGATCATCTTGGTACCGTGCAGGGTGAGGACCGCCCCGGCATCGTGCATCGCCTGGATCGCGATACCTCGGGCCTTATGCTCGCGGCAAAAGACGACGACACCCAGCGCGCGCTTCAAAATCTCATTCGCACGCGTGCGCTCGACCGCCGCTATATCACGCTTGTCCACGGGCACATCGCCATGGACGAGGGCACCATCAATACCGGTATCGCCCGTTCTACGCGCGACCGCGTCAAGATGGCGGTTTCGGACGACCCCTTTGCCCGTCAGGCCATTACGACCTTTAAAGTCCTCGAGCGCTTTGATTCCACGCGCTTTGACGATGGTTATACGCTCGTTGAGTGCCATCTGTTTACCGGTCGCACGCACCAGATTCGCGTGCATATGCGTCATATCAACCACGCCTGCGTGGGCGATCCACTCTACGGCAAGTGCGATGCGCGCGCCGACCAGGGCCTGACCAGGCAGTTCCTTCATTCCTGGCGCGTGGCGTTCGACCATCCCGTGACGGGGGAGCGCATTGAGTGCCGCGACGAGTTGCCGTGGGATCTCGCTGCGGTTCTCGACGATCTGGCTCCGCGCTCGCTCGGTCGCACGGCCGTTGGAGATGAAATCGTTCCGCAGCTCGGTCTTCTCGAAGCCTAGCCAGTATTAGGTGGTTTCTTGAACTCGGTAAGCCTGCGGTAAGATATACGATTGTTTACGTTACGCGTTGCTGGGAGCCTGCATGCTCGCCTTTTTACAAACCAACACACCCATCGTGATCTTCAACCAGATTGTCGTCACGCTGCTCACGGTCTGCTTTCTGTACCAGGTGGTCTTCTTTGTCATTGGCGCTCTTCGTGGCGAGGTCGCGCCTCCCAAGGCCAAAAAACTCCATCGCTATGCCTTTTTTATCGCGGCG
>DXMX01000057.1:8982-10708 GCA_019413955.1 Collinsella sp. | reverse complement strand
GGCGCATAATGAGGAGGCCGTGATCGCCAACCTCGTTCGCTCCATCAAGGACCAGGATTATCCGTCCGAGCTCATCGAGGTTTTCGTGGTCGCCGATGCCTGCACCGACAACACGGCGCAGCTCGCGCGCGAGGCCGGTGCCATTGTTTACGAGCGCAATGACCTGGCCCGCAAGGGCAAGAGCTGGGTCATGGACTTTGGCTTCGACCGCATTCTCAACGAGTATCCCGACACGTTTGAGGGCTACTTTATCTTCGATGCCGATAACGTTATCTCCCGCGATTACGTTTCCAAGATGAATGATGCCTTTGACCAGGGCTTCCATGTGGTCACGAGCTATCGCAATTCCAAGAACTTCGGCAGCTCGTGGATCTCGGCTGCTAATGCCACGTGGTATCTACGCGAGGCGCGCTTCCTCAACAACGCGCGTAATATCTGCAAGACGTCCTGCGCTGTTTCGGGTTCGGGCTACCTCATCTCCGCCAGCGTTATCGAGGGCATGCACGGTTGGCAGTTCCACACGCTGACCGAGGACATTCAGTTCACCACGTTCTGCGCCATTCACGGCATTCGCATTGGCTATGCGCCGGCGGAGTTCTTTGACGAACAACCCGTGACGTTTAAGGCGTCTTGGAAACAGCGCATGCGTTGGACCAAGGGCTTCTACCAGGTGTTCTTTACTTACGGTAAGCACCTGGTCAAGTCGATCTTCCGCTACCATCGCTTTGCCGCCTACGACATGTTCATGACGATCGCCCCGGGTATGCTGCTGTCGCTCATCTCGATGCTCGCCAATGCGACGTTCCTGATCGTGGGTGGACTCTCGCACGGCTTTTTGGCTACCGAAGTCGAGATGCAGGCCTGTGCCGCTTCGCTCATTATGACCTTCGCCATGATGTATCTGACTTTCTTTATCCTGGCGCTGCTCACGACTATCTTTGAGTACAAGCACATTCACTGCGCGCAAAAGTGGCGTCTGGTGACTAACCTGTTTACCTTCCCGATCTTTATGTTCAGCTATATCCCCATCACGGTGGCCGCGCTGTTCCTGAAGGTCGACTGGGTCCCGACGCAGCACGCCGTCAGCGTTACCCTTGACGAGGTCATGCAAGGCGCCAAATAACCACCACCAAAACCACCGCAAAGGGGACAGGCACCTTTGTGGTGGTTTTTGCTTTTGAGCAGCTGCTCAAGGAGGTTTTCGATGATCTATATCCCGTTTTGGATTTGCATCTTTGCCGGCGCGTGGATTGATGCCCGTGAGCGGCGGTTTCCCAATGAGCTTGCCGGCGCATGTGCCGTGGCGGCGTTAGCAGGCGTTTGGCTCGACAGGGGCGTTAACACTGCACTTGATCATGCCGGTCTTGCGGTCATCGTCTACCTTGCCCTTGTGCTTACTGAGTCGCTCTGGCGGCGCCTTCGTCAAGCCCCGGGGATTGGCATGGGGGACGCCAAAGCACTCTTCGCGCTTTGCACGCTCGACCCTATGGGTGGCATCGTGGCATTTGCCGTCGCACTCCTGGCCCTGGCCCTCTCCTGCCTCTTCACAAAATCGCGCTCCCTGCCATTGCTCCCGTTTTTAGTGCCGATTTTTGCCATAATCGAGGTCGTGGGCTTCACTCTGTAACCGATTGCGCATCGTTCTCAAGGAGCATGCCATGGCAACTAATCAAGAAACGGCCGCCATCAAGGCGCGTATGGACCGTATTCCTTCGGCGTTGTCGCC
>DXMX01000057.1:3886-8972 GCA_019413955.1 Collinsella sp. | reverse complement strand
GGGCACTGTCAATCCGTATCGTTGCAACGACGACCAGGTCATTCGTCGTGTCGATCGCGATGCGGACAAAGGCACGCTTATGCGTCCGGCGTTTATGCGCGATACCGAAAAAATCCTCCATCTACCGGCGTACACCCGTTATGCAGGCAAAACGCAGGTTTTTAGCTTTCGAAGCAACGACGACTTGTCGCGTCGTGGTCTACACGTGCAGCTCGTCTCGCGCATTGCGCGCGATATCGGTCGCGCCCTCGGGCTCAACTGCGATCTGATTGAAGCGATCGGTCTGGGTCACGACTTGGGGCACACGCCTTTCGGCCATGCCGGCGAGCGATTCCTCAACGATATCTATCACGAGCGCACGGGTCGTTATTTTTTCCATAACGTGCAGTCGGTCCGCGTGCTCGATGCGCTGTACGGTCGCAACGTGTCGCTTCAGACGCTCGATGGCGTGCTCTGCCACAACGGCGAGTACGAGCAGCGTGTGTTCGAGCTCTCGGACATGGGTTCCTTTGACCAGTTCGATCGAACCGTCGAGGATTGCATTGCCACAGGCTATAGCGCAATTGAGCACTTGCGCCCCATGACGCTTGAGGGCTGTGTCGTTCGCATCTCGGATATTCTTGCCTATGCGGGGCGTGATCGCCAAGACGCCATTGCGGCGGGCCTGCTGTCACCCGACGCTTTTGACGATGGGCTTGGCGGAGCATACAACAGCTGGATTCTCACGCATGCCTCTATCGATATCGTCGAGCACAGCTATGGCAAGCCGCGCATCGAGATGAGCGAGGACCTGTTCGAGGAAATCCGCCGCGCTAAGCGCGAGAACTACGAGAAGATCTATAGCAAGGGCGGCATCGAGGGCGACTCCGAAACGGAGCTGCGCGAGGCGTTCGAAAAGCTCTATGACCGTTGCCTGCAGGATATAAATGAAGGCGACGAGTCTTCGTATATCTTTAAGCATCACATTTCGCGCATTGAGCGGCAGCTTTCCTACTACAATCGCACCTATGCATGGCAGGATGATAAAGATCAGACCGTAGTGGATTACATTTCGAGCATGACGGACGGCTATTTCTGTGAGCTGACGAGCAAGCTGTTCCCGGGGCTGAAGTTTCCGCATCGTACCTATATTAACGAACGGTAGTTCGTATATTTTCGGTATACTGTTGAGGAACAACGATTTTGATGGATGCACGGGATGGCTATGGACGACCTTTTTTCTGCCTCGACGCGCGAGCGTTCCTTTAAAAATGCGCCGCTTGCGGTGCGCATGCGCCCCAATTCGCTCGACGAGTATGTGGGCCAGCAAAAGGCCGTCGGTAAGGGCTCATGGTTGCGTGCCGCGATCGAGCACGACGTGCTTTCGAGCGTGATTCTGTACGGGCCGGCCGGTACGGGTAAGACGACGCTGGCCCACATTATCGCCAACCATACCAAGAGCGAGTTTGTCGAGGTCAGCGCCGTCACGGGTACTGTGAAGGACCTGCGTCGCGTGATTGACGAGGCCAAGACGCGCCTGAATACCTACGACCGCCGCACCATTCTATTCATCGATGAGATTCACCGCTTCTCTAAGTCGCAGCAGGATGCCCTGCTGCATGCAGTTGAGAACCGTACCGTCATTATGATTGGCGCTACGACAGAGAACCCGTACTTTGAGGTCAACTCGGCACTGTTGTCGCGCGGGCGCGTGGTGGAGCTTGAACATCTGAAGGATGAGGATATCGCCACGCTTATTGAGCGTGCGCTCGAGGCACCACAGGGCTTGAACGGAAAGTTCTCGGCCGATGAGGATACGGTCAAGACCATTTGCACGCTGGCAGCGGGTGACGCTCGCTCGGCGCTCACGACGCTCGAGCTTGCGAGCGAGATTGCCGTCACGCGTCCCGATACCGAGGGAACGCCAGCGCCTGCGGCGGGGGAGCGCTATCCCATCACCGTGGATGACGTGAAGATTGCCAACCCGCGTCGCGGCTTTACGTATGACAAAAACGGCGACATGCACTACGACATCATCAGTGCGTTCATCAAGTCCATGCGCGGTAGTGACCCCGATGCCACGATCTATTGGCTCGCGCGCATGATCGATGCTGGGGAGGATCCTAAGTTTATCGCTCGCCGCATTATGATTCACGCTTCTGAGGATGTTGGCAACGCCGACCCGCAGGCGCTTTTGGTGGCGCATGCCGCGTTTAAGTCTGCCGAGGTCATTGGCTATCCCGAGTGCCGCATTAACCTGGCTCAGGCTGCACTCTATGTGTGCTTGGCGCCAAAATCCAACGCGTGTGAGGCTTCGATCGATGCGGCGCTGGCCGATATCCATTCTAGTGGGCTTCGCGAGGTGCCGAGTTATCTGCGCGATCGCCATCGCCCGGGCAGCGATGAATACGGTGTGTATAAGTATCCACATGATTATCCCGAAGGCTGGGTCGATCAGCGCTATTTGCCCGAGGGACTGGAGCGCGGCGCGTTCTGGCAGCCTGCCGGCCGCGGTTGGGAAGAATGGCGCGTAGAGCAAAGTGAACGCGACCGCAGCGGGAATGCACCGAAGTAGCTGCTGATAATTTTGTCCCACGTTGCTGCCCATGGCATGTTCGGTCCCCTTTGGGGTACCATGGAAACTGTCTGTATATCGATTCCTTTGGGAGGCTTGTATGAGTCCCATTCAAATCGCCCTGCTGCTGCTCGCTGTTGCCGGCGTGTGGGCCATCGTTGAGCTCGCGCTTACCCTGCGCAAGACCCGTGCCGTTGTCGACTCGCTCGATAAGACCGTGAACGACCTCAACAACACCATCGCCGAGGCTCAGCCTGTGGTGGCAAAGCTCGATGGCGCTGTCGATGAGCTTACGCCGGCGCTTGCCCAGATGGAGCCGCTGCTTAAGTCGAGCAAGACGGCAGTTGATGCCCTTACCTCCAATCTCGTAGAGGTCGAAGCCGTGGTTCGGGACATTTCCGAGGTTACGGGCAGCATGGCCGAGGCCAGCAATGCTGTGTCGAGCGTGACTGACTCTGCCGCCGGTGCTGTGCAGAAGCTCTTCAATAAGGTGAAGGCTCCTGCAGTTGAAGCCGAGCGCAAGCTTTCCGCTGCCGCCGAAGAAGCCGAGCAGCCGACCGAGCGCGTCTTGATTGGCGAGGACGAGGTCGCCGCGGGCGACGATGATGGCCAGAAGTCTGTAGCCAAGCCGGCTCAGTATTACACGTATACGCCCGCCGAGACCTCTGAGGAGTCCTGCGATGAGTAGCGAAGCAACCTGCCCCATCACGTTGACCGTTGCCGGCGACCCGCGTCTCGCTCGCCTTGTGCGCATGACTGCCGCCAACGTTGGTGCCCTGTGCTCTATGTCCGTCGATCGCATCGAGGACATCCGCATGGCTGCCGAGGAGGCTTTCATCTTTGGCTGTACCGCGGTCGACTGCGATGACATCACCATCAAATTCGATGTCGATGAGACCCACGTTGGCATGACTATTACCTTTGGCGACCAGGCTACGGTCGATGAAGACGACCAGGCTGCGGTGTATGCCGAGCTCATCCTCGCGAGCGTGTGCGACTCCTACGAAAAGACTGCGGCGCCCCTGACGCTTTCCCTCGACCTCAAGGCGGATATCTAATATGACCGAACGTTCCCGGAGCGGCAAGACCGCTTGGGACAAGGAGAAAACCCGCGAGCTGTTTCGTCGTTACAAGGAGACCGGTGATCCGGACGCCCGCGAGCAGCTCGTCATGTCCCATATGAATCTGGTAAGGTTTCTTGCCAACAAATTTAAGAATCGCGGCGAGCCGCTCGACGACCTCATGCAGGTCGGCTATCTGGGCTTGCTCAAGGCTATCGACCGCTTTGACCCCGAGCGCGGGCTTGAGTTCACGACGTTTGCAACACCCACTATCCTGGGCGAGATCAAACGCCATTTCCGCGACAAGGGCTGGAGCGTGCGCGTACCGCGTCGTCTGCAGGAGCTCTCGGCCAAGGTCAACCAAGCTACTGACAAACTTACCAACGAGCTTCAGCGTTCGCCCAAGGTTGAGGAGATCGCTGAGTATCTAGATGTGACGGTCGATGAGGTCCTCGAGGCTATGGAATCGTCTTCGGCCTATACCTCGGTGCCCATCGAGGCTCCTGGTGCGTCCGATTCCGACGATGCCCCCTCGATTCTCGACCGTTACGCCGACGACGACAACGAGCTCGACTTTACCGATGACCGCCTAGTGATCGAGGAAGCCATCCGTGATTTCTCGCCGCGCGAGCGCGAGGTGATCGAGCTGCGCTTTGTGAAGGGCATGACCCAGATCGAGATCGCCAAGAAGCTGGGTATTTCTCAGGTGCAGGTTTCGCGTCTGCTGCGCCGCACGCTTAAGAAGATTCAGGACAAGATCGACCCCGACGGAGTGATGATTCGTTCATGAGTGAGCACCCCCAACAAACCGATCGCGTGCTGCGCGACACCCGCATTCTGACGCTGCGCATTTGGGCTGTTGTCGGCTGCATTGTCATCGCCGCTGTCATCTTTAACCTTATGGGCATCCTGGCGCCGGTTATTGAGTTTCTTGCCGTCGGCTCCATCATTGCTTTTGTGATGTCCCCGATCACCAACTGGCTCGAGCACCATGGCGTGAATCGCGGCATCGGTTCGCTTATCGCGCTTATTGTTGTTGTTGCCGTGCTCGTCGGTGTCGTTTGTATCTTGTCGCCGATTCTCTTTGGTCAGATCATGGAAGTCCTGAGCCGCCTGCCCGAGCAGCTTCGTGTTGCAGGTGGCGATCTCAACGAGATGATCTCGCATGCAAAGACGCTCAACAACACGCCGCTCAAGGAGTATTTGGACGATAATCTTTCGTCGCTGGTTGCCGTGGCATCGAGGTATGTGTCTCAGATTGCCGCCGAGCTTGGTCGTGGTGTGTTCCCACTCATCACCAATACGGCCTCGCAGCTGTTCGTTATCTTCCTTGGCCTGGTGCTTGCCTACTGGATGGCCTGCGACTACCCTCGCATGCACCACGAGATTTGCACCATCATCGGTCAGGAGAAGGAGACCTCGTACCGCTTTATGGTCGCCATCCTTTCTCGCTCTGTCGGCGGCTACATGC
>DXMX01000057.1:951-3876 GCA_019413955.1 Collinsella sp. | reverse complement strand
CGGTATGGTCGTGACGTCCATCTGCGGTGGTTTCCTCGCCTTTATCGGTTTTATGATCATCGGCCATCCGTATGCGGCGCTCATGGCTATCTTTACCGGCATCATGCATTTGGTTCCGGTCGTCGGTCCCTGGGTGAGCGCAGCAATCGCCACGGTGCTCGGTTTCATGTTCAGCCCCATGTTGGCGTTATGGACGCTCATCGTGACGATGGTCGCGCAAAACGTCACCGATAACGTCATTTCGCCCAAGGTCATGCAGAGCTCGGTGCAGGTGCATCCCATCATGAGCCTCACGGCGCTCGTTATTGGCTCGGCACTCATGGGCCCCATCGGCATGATTATTGCCATCCCGCTTTGTGCGGCCCTCAAGGGTATCTTCGTGTACTACTTCGAGAATGAGACCGGCCGACAGCTTGTGGCCTATGACGGCGCCGTGTTTAAGGGCACGCCGTACCGCGATGCCGATGGCAACCCGGTCGCCGCCTACGACGCGCTCGGCGACGACACCTTCATCTACGAGTCCGAGCTCATCGGCAACGAGACTGCGCCCGAGGCCAAGGCCATGCCCAAGCCCGAGCTCGATAATCCCTGGATCAAGCTCTCAGGTCTGCAACCTGATGCCACGGGCTTCTTCAAGAACCCCTTTGCCAAGGACGATGACTCCAACTCGGACGACGATACCAAAACCGGTATCGACGGCTCCATGGACGATGACGATAACTAGCGGGGTAATTCGGGTTAACATTCATACGTGCTAACATGCAATTTCGCTGGAGGGTCGCTGTTTGGCGGCCCTCTTTTTTGCACTTGCGCGGTGGGATGGTAATATCGTTACGTTTGAACTGTTTCGATGTGAAACCGAGGAGATTCCCTCTATGAGTGCTGACTACCCGTCAATGACTACGGCCGAGATTCGCTCCAAGTTCCTCAACTTCTTTGAGGAGCGCGGTCTTAAGCTCTATCCTTCTTCGTCCCTCGTCCCCGACGATCCTTCGCTGCTGCTTGCCAACGCCGGCATGAACCAGTTTAAGGAGTACTACCAGGGCAAGAAGACCATGAAGGAGATCGGCGCTATCTCCTGCCAGAAGTGCGTCCGCACCAACGACATCGATTGCATCGGCGAGGACGGCCGTCACCTGTCCTTCTTTGAGATGCTCGGCGACTTCTCCTTTGGCGGCGTCTCCAAGCAGCAGGCTTGCGCCTGGGCCTTTGAGCTCATCACCAAGGAGTTCAAGCTGCCGCTCGACCGCCTGTACTTTACCGTCTTTACCGAGGACGACGAGACCCACGACGTGTGGCGTTCTCTGGGCGTTGCCGAGGACCACATCTCCCGCCTGGGCGAGGACGACAACTTCTGGGCCGCTGGCCCCACTGGCCCCTGCGGTCCCTGCTCCGAGATCTACTTTGACATGGGCGAGGAGGTCGGCTGCGGTAGTCCCGACTGCAAGCCCGGCTGCGACTGCGACCGCTTCCTGGAGTTCTGGAACCTCGTCTTTACCCAGTATGACCGCCAGGAGGACGGCTCCATGCCGGAGCTGCCGCACCGCAACCTCGATACGGGCATGGGCCTGGAGCGCATGGCCGCCATCATGCAGCACAAGACCGCCAACTACGACGGCGATCTGATGCAGCACCTCATCAAGCTGGGCGAGAAGATTAGCGGCAAGACCTATGACGCCGACGATTACTCTGGCGCCAGCCGCTCCCTGCGTATCATCGCCGACCACTCCCGTGCCGTCGACTTTATGATCTCGGACGGCATCCTTCCCGGTAACGAGGGTCGCGAGTACGTCCTTCGCCGCCTGCTCCGTCGTGCCGTGTTCCACGGTCGCCTGCTGGGCATCGAGGGCGCCTTCCTGACCAAGTTCATCGACGAGGTTAACGCTCAGATGGGCGAGGCTTATCCCGAGCTGCTCAAGAATGTCGCGCTCGTCAAGGGTATCGTCGCCTCCGAGGAGGAGCGCTTCTCCACGACGCTCGACAACGGCCGCGTCTATCTGGACGAGGCCCTGGCAGCGCTTGCCGAGGGCGCCGTGCTTCCGGGCGATGTCGCCTTTAAACTGCACGACACCTTTGGTTTCCCCATCGATCTGACCGTCGAGATCGCCGGCACCGCTGGCCACGATGTCGACATGGACGGCTTCACTGCCTGCATGGAGGACCAGAAGGCCCGCGCCCGCGCCAATGCCAAGGGCGACGCCTGGGGCAGCTTCAACGACGTGTGGGTCGAGCTTTCCGACAAGGTCGCTGCGACCGAGTTCGACGGCTATGACAACGATGTGATCGAGGGCGCCAAGGTTGTCGCCATCGTGCGCAACGGCGAGTCCGTCGAGTCCGCTGCCGCCGGCGAGGACGTCGAGGTTGTGCTCGACCGCACCCCGTTCTATGCCGAGATGGGTGGTCAGCAGGGCGATGCCGGCAAGCTTTCCGCCGAGGGCGTTGTTCTGACCGTTGCCGACACCAAGAACCACAACGGCCTGTATGCTCACGTCGCGCACGTTGCCGATGGCACGCTGACTGTCGGTGCCGCTGTTACCGCCGCGCTCGACGCCGAGCGCCGTGGCTTCCTGCGCCGCAACCACACCGCCACGCACCTGCTCGACGCTGCCCTTAAGCAGGTCCTGGGCGAGCACGTCTCCCAGGCCGGCTCGTTGGTGACGCCCGAGCACCTGCGCTTTGACTTCACGCACTTCGAGGCCCTGTCCTCCGAGCAGCTCAAGGCTGTCGAGGACCTGGTCAACCAGCAGATCTTCGCCTCCAAGCCGGTCGTGACCCGTGTCATGGGCATCGACGAGGCTAAGGCTGCCGGCGCTGTCGCTCTGTTTGGCGAGAAGTACGGCGATGTCGTCCGCGTCGTCTCCGTGGGCGCCGAGGATCAGCCGTTCTCCCGCGAGCTCTGCGGTGGCACGCACGCTGCCAACACCG
>DXMX01000057.1:0-941 GCA_019413955.1 Collinsella sp. | reverse complement strand
CCGCCGAGATCGGCCTGTTCAAGATCATTTCCGAGTCCTCCACAGGCTCCAATGTCCGCCGTATCGAGGCTGTGACCTCTAAGGGTGCCCTTGACTACATGGCCGACCGCCTGGCGCTCGTTGACGCCGCCGCCGCTGCGCTCAAGTGCCGCGTCGACGAGGTTCCCGCCCGCGTGGAGAACCTGCAGGCCGAGCTGCGCGAGACGTCCAACAAGCTCAAAAAGGCTCTGACCGGTGGCTCCTCCGACGCCATTTCCAGTGCCATCGAGGGTGCCGTCGAGCTCGGCGGCTACAAGCTCGTCGTCGCTGAGCTCCAGGGCCTTGAGGCTGCCGACCTGCGCAACGTATGGGATACCGTGCACCAGAAGGTCGCCGGCCCTGTCGCTTGTGTCGTCGCCAGCGTGACTGAGAAGGGCACTCCGGCCCTGCTCGCTGCCGGCTCCGATGACGCCGTGAAGGCCGGGTTCCACGCCGGTAACGTGATCAAGCAGATCGCGGGCCTGGTTGACGGTCGCGGTGGTGGCCGTCCCAACATGGCCCAGGCCGGTGGCAAGAACGCTGCCGGTATCGCCGATGCCCTCGCGGCCGCTATGACCGCGCTCGGCGCCTAAGAATCTAAGAAGTCGCTGTGGTTGCGCTCGCGCTGGACATAGGGGAGACCAGGATTGGCATCGCCGTCTCGAGCCGTGATGGCAAGATGGCGATGCCTGTCAAGGTGCTTCCGGCTGCAGAGGTCACCGGTATGGCCAAGACGTTCCGCTACCTGGTTGAGGACTATGAGCCCGACATCCTGGTAAGCGGACGTCCCCTGACCATGGCCGGTGAGCCTGGTCCCCAGGCCGAGCGCGTTGCCGCCGTGGCGCAAAAGATTGCCGACGAGCTCGATCTTCCGCTTGAGTTTGAGGACGAGCGTCTGTCTTCGCAAGAGGCCAAGCGTATCC
>DXMX01000056.1 GCA_019413955.1 Collinsella sp. | reverse complement strand
AGCGGTGCACCGCTCGTGATGATGCCGCTGCAGGACGTGCTGGGACTGGGCGACGATGCACGTATGAACGTGCCGGGTGTAGCCACAGGCAACTGGACATGGCAGGCTGACGAGGCCGACGTTGCTGCAGCCGAGGAGAAAACTGCGAAGCTCCTGCGCAACACTCATAGATTCTGGGGCGAAGCGTGATAAAACCCCCGATATAGGGTACAGTTACAGCTGTTTGAATTTTTGCGGGCAGAGCGATCTGCCCGCTTTGTGCTGAAAAGGAAGTATTATGGCGCGCTACGATTACAAGTGCACGAGCTGCGGCAACGTGTTTGAGGTTGAGCACCCCATGTCCGAGACGCCCGAGGTCGTATGCCCTAGCTGCGGTGCCCCGGCATCCAAGACGTTCTCGGCCAGCGGCATTAAGTTCGAAGGCAGCGGTTTCTACAACACCGACCAGCGAAGCGGTGGTTCCAGCACCAACGCCACCAGCGGCTGCTGCGCCAACTGCCCGCATAACCACTAGGAACAACGCAGCCCCGCGATCAACACCGATCGCGGGGCTGATTCTTTAGCTACCCAGGTTTCCTTATGAGTTGCGGTTAAATAAGGACTGTTTGGCGGGTAGAAGCCGCTATTCAATCCCTATTTCACCGCAACTTAGTCGTTACTTGCGGACCAGCCTGGCGCAGAAGTGGCCGTCGTAGGAATCAGCGTTTACCGGCACGCTTTGGAAGAGGCCTCGTTCGTTCTGGCGTACGGATACGAGCTTCTTAGCCTGATCGAACTCCGGGAGTTGCAAAATCTGCGCCTCGGAGAGCAGTGCCACGCTAAAGCAGGCACCCTCGGGAGAGGCTAGGAAGGCATCCACGACCTGCGTGTTCTCTTCATCAAAAACCGAGCAGGTGGCATAGATGAGCTCTCCGCCGGCGACCACGCGCGCAGAAGCCTCCTTAAGCATCGTCAGCTGAAGCTTGGGTAACTCGGTCGTAACGTCGTTCTCGGTCAGGCGCCACGGGATCTCGGGATGACGACGCATGGTTCCGGTGCCAGAGCACGGCGCATCGATAAACACGGTATCGAACTTGACCCGCTCACCGCGCATGGCATCAAACGATGCGAGCACCTCATCAAGCTCGCAAGCATCACCCGAAACCGTGCGAACGCCCTGAATACCGGCCTTATGCAGACGAGCGAGATTCAGATCGCACTTGCGATCATGCAGATCGAGCGCCGTATGCTGACGCTCATAGCCCGCACGCTTGGCCTGGCACATCATCACATAGGTCTTGGTGCCACGGCCGGCACCAATCTCAAGGCAGCTACCAGGGCGCGTGGCAGCTGTGGCGATAAGCTGCGCGTTAAGATCAGATGCCACCGCGGCAGCACGCTCAAACACACCAGAAGCAACGGTAACTTGAGCATCGACCGGGGCATGGCAGCCCGGGAAAACAGGCGCGACGAGCTGCGAGATATACGGATCGGCCTTGGTCGCAAACGCATTCTCGTGCAGAGCAAGCGGCGCGGGCGCCAGATTGCCGGCAAAGTTGAGCGCGCCCTCGGGCGTATCGAACGAGGCCATGATACGAGCGCACAGCCAGCGAGGAAGACCCATCAAACGAGACAGACGAACCAGGCGGCGCTCGGACTCATCCATATCGGACGCAGTAGCAAAGTCCTCAACATTGTCCGCAACCTTATGCAGTACAGCATTGGCCAAGCCAGCGGCGGACTTAGCACCACTGCGCACCAGCTCAACACCCTGGCTCACAGCAACGCGGCCCGGCGTATGCAGGTAGAGCATCTCGAAGGCCGAGATACGAAGCGCCATGCGAACGCGCGGCGCAACCTTTTTGGGTTTATCGAGAAACTGATCGAGCAGCTCGTCCAAAATACCCTGCGTGGCGGCCACGCCCAGCGCCAAGCGGGCGGCAAAAGCGGAATCGCGCTGGTCAATAGCCTTGGCCGATGCGCGAGAGGACAGCACGTCGCGTGCATACATGCCGCGGCGATCGGCCTCCATCAGCACATCGAGCGCAAGCTTGCGCGCGGGAGACAGCCTGCTCATGACAAAACACCCCAGATAAGATCGGCACCCTGCAGGCCAGCAGACCAAGCAGAAGCAGTCATAGCACGCTTGCCATCGGGCTTAACCTCGAGCAGTTCAACCGAGCCATCAGAAAGGCCCAGGTAAACACGCTTGGCCTTAACGAGAACCTGACCCTCGCCGAGCGACACATCAGCCGCCGCAGCATCGAGCACACGCACGGTCTTGCCGGCAATCACGCAACGAGCAGGCGCGGTATCGGACGAAGCGAGCACATGACGCACGCAATCGAGCGCCGCCATTTGCGGATCCAAGCGCATCTCCTGCTTAGAAATCTTGGCAGCATGGGTAACGAGCGCCTCATCCTGTTCAGTCCACACGGCAGTGCCATCGGCAAGAGAGGGAAGCGTATCGGTAAGCAACTTGCCGCCGAGCTCAGCGAGCTCCATGGTCAGCGCCTCAGCATGCTTACCGGCAACCGACGTAGACGCCTGGGCACAATAAGCACCGGTATCAACGCCATGTCCAATACGCATAATGGAAACACCAGCAACCTCATCACCAGCGAGAATCGCACGCTGAATAGGAGCAGCCCCACGCCAACGAGGCAGCAAGGACGCATGAACATTAACAATACCAAGCGGCGCCATGTGCAGCACTTCATCAGGCAAAATACAGCCATAGGCAGCCACGCAGAAAATGTCAGCCTGGGCAGCTTGAAGCGCCTCAACAACCTCAGGCGTCATACGATTGGCCTCGACGACCGGCAACCCCAGCTCAAGCGCCTTAGCCTTAACAGGAGACGGCACCAACTTTTTACCACGCCCACGAACAGCATCGGGACGAGTAATGACAAGCGCAATCTCATTCCCAGCCTCAACAAGCGAAGTCAGCGAAGGCACAGCAAAATCAGGCGTACCCATAAACACAATACGCATAAAGAACGTCTCCCCTCAACCAAAGCCGAGACAGCTACAAATAACGGCGGAAAGCCAAGTACACAGCCCATCCGCAATAACAATTCAACAAGAACAAATATACCCAAAACCAAAGAAAGAGCCGCAATAAAAGCAGCTCTTCCAACAAAGCAATTATCAGCGAAGACGCCCTTCCCTGGCCCGACGGCACCCGGGCGAGACAAGCAGCGTCAACGTAGTCCCCGGAGCGCCCGCCTATATCGTCCCGCGCGCAGTTTCGCAGCGTAGCGAGAATGTTTGAGCACGGGATGATATAGGCGGGCGCCCCGGGGACGGACAAACCTACTCCGTCTCGCCCGGTCGAGCGCCGCGGGCCAGGGCGTCCTGGTACTCCTTGACGGCCTTGAGCCTCTGCATGGGCTTCAGTCGCTCAAACATGGTGTTGCCGTGCAGGTGATCGATCTCGTGCTGCAGGCACACGCAGAACAGATCGCCCGTGGCCTCATAGCGAATCAGGTTGGCGTCCAGGTCATATGCCTCTACGACGACATGGTCGGGACGCTCGATCTCGCAGCTAATGCCAGGAATGGAAAGGCAGCCCTCGCTAAAGGGCACCAGATGGTCGCTCTGCTCAACAATGACGGGATTAATGAGCACGTACGGGTCGTAGTCGTTCTTGTCGCTGTAGTCGCAGTCGATGGTGACGAGCTGGATGAGCTCGCCGATCTGCGGAGCAGCCAGGCCGCAGCCACCGTTCTCGAACATCATCTTCTTCATCTTCTCGGCAAGCGCTTCGATTGCCGGGGTGATCTCCTCGATGACGGCGCACTCCTGGCGCAGACGAGGGTCGGGCGACAGTACGATTCCGTTGGCTTCCATGGCCATCCTTTCGAGTTGTTACATCAAATCATAGGCGTCGACGTCAACGCTCACGCTCACGCCGCGCACAGAGCCCACCTCTTTGAGGCAGGCGTCGATATCATCAGAGACATGGTACCCCACGGGCGACTTCACAAGCAGATGGAAGCGGTAACGGTCCTTGGCTCTCTCGATTACACACGAAGCCGGGCCCAGCACCTGCGGCACGGCACTCCCCGCCCGCAAAAAGTCGGGCGCGGCGGCGTGCCAGCGGCGCTTAAGGAGCTTTGCGATGCGCCCGATATAATCCTGCGCATCGTCGCGGCTTGCCGACCACACCAAAATGTTGACCAGGCGCACAAACGGCGGATACAGTGCATCGCGGCGTTGGTCTAGATCGTAGTCGGTAAAGATCGAACGATCGTGCTCGGCGACAGCGCGGATGACCGGGTCCTCGGGGAGATAGGTCTGGATGATGACCTCGCCGGGGCGATCGCCGCGACCGGCACGGCCCGCCACCTGCTCGAGCAAATCGTAGGCACGCTCCCCCGCGCGAAAATCGGGCAGCTTGAGGGCAAAGTCGGCATTGACCACGCCCACGAGCGTGACCTCGGGAAAATCGAGACCCTTGGCAATCATCTGGGTACCCAGCAGCACCGCGCAATCGGCGGCATCGAACTGCTCGAGCAGCTTTTTGTGCGCGTCCTTGCCACGCGTGGAATCGGCGTCCATGCGAATGATGGCAACGTCCTCGGGCAGCATCTGGTGCAGTGCGTCCTCGATCTGCTGAGTGCCCAGGCCCATTTTTGCCAGGTAGCGGCTGCCGCACTTGGGACAGCGACTCGTGGGCGCGGGATACGGCTGCACGCGCCAGGACGATCCGCAGGTGTGGCACTGCAGCGTGTGTGTGCGCTCGTGGTACGTAAGCGCGGTGGAGCAGTGGTTGCAGGTGGGCACGCAACCGCACTCGCGGCACATAAGAAACGGCGCAAAGCCGCGACGGTTGTGCAGCAACACGGCCTTTTCGCGGCGCTCGACCACACGCTCCAGGCCCTCCATCAGCGGTTTAGAGAACATGGAGCGACTGCCGTGTGCGAACTCGCGGCGCAGGTCGGCAATGCGAACCGTAGGCAGGACCGAGCGCCCCGGGCGCTCGGGCATCTCGACGCGCGTCCAGGTGGCACCGTTATACGTGCCGCGGCGGCAGCGGTCGAGGGCCTCGGCCGAGGGCGTGGCGGAGCCCAGTACGAGCGGGCACCGATAGCGGCGCGCCATCTCGGCAGCCACCTCGCGCGCATGGTAGCGCGGACTGGAGCCCTGCTTGTAGCTGGTCTCGTGCTCCTCGTCGATGATGATGAGGCCCAAGTCACTGAGCGGGCAAAAGAGCGCCGAGCGAGCGCCAACGACAACGCGGGCGGCACCACTGGCAACCATGTCCCACTGGTCCAGGCGCTCGCCGGCCGAAAGGCGCGAGTGGAAGACCGCGACCGTCTCACCGAAGCGCGAGCGGAAGCGGCCGACGGTTTGGGCCGTCAGCGAGATCTCGGGCACAAGCACGCACGCCGAGCGGCCGGCCGCGAGCACGCGCTCGATAGCAGAGAGGTAGACCTCGGTTTTGCCGGAGCCGGTGACACCGTCGACCAGCACCACGTCTCCGTGGGCGTCAAGACGGGCGCGCTCTATCTGCGCGAGCGCCTGCTGCTGGCCGTTGGTAAGCGAGACCGGCGCCTTGCCGCTTGCCGAGGACAGCGTGGTCTGCTCGCTGCAGCCACGCCACGCACGGCGCTCCTCCACCACCACGACGCCGCGCTTTTCGAGCGCCTTGATAGTCGCCGACATGCTGTTATAGAGCAGGTTGAGGTCGCGCGTCGTGACCGGCCCGCACTGGAGCGCCTCGATGAGCTGACGCTGGCGGACAGCAGTCTTGGGCGGCGTATAGTCGAAACCCTCGGGCGTGAGCATAACCCAGCGGTTTTGGATAGGCTTGACGGCGGGGCGCTCAACCGTCCACACGCCGTCGTCACCCTTGACCACACGCGGGCTGCCGCCCGGGGGCAAAAACAGGCGCAGGCACTCGGAAAGCGTCGCGACATATTCGCGGCTCATCCAACGTGCGATACGGGCGGCTTCGGCGGTAAAGAGCGGTTTGCTGAGGATAGCCTCGATGGCTTTAATACGCGCGGGGTCGAGAGCTTCATTACCTTGCAGGTCGGCCAGCTCGGGCGCGATGTCGACGATGTAGCCCGCGGCCGCACGGTTGCCAAAGTGGACTAGGACCGTGGATCCGACCTGCGCCTCGTTAGCAAGGGACCCTGGGATGCCGTAGGCGAATGGCTCGGACAGCGCACGGGTGGGGATGTCGAGAACCACGCTCGCGTAGGCAGCGATGGGCTCAGGTGCAGGCTTGGGCTTGGCCGGGGCAGCAGCGGATACCGGCGCCGCCGGAGTCTCCTCCGGTTCCGGCGAACCAAACAGCGAAAGTTGCTCGGCCATGGCCCCAGCACCTCCTATCCCATACGTCTACAGAAACGAGAGCCCCGCTCTGAGTGAACGGGGCTCGGATACATACGTTTGCGCAGCGATTACAGCGCCATCGTGCGGGCGCGGTCGATGCGCGCCAGGCAGTCGTCGCGGCCGACGAGCGCCATGGTCTCGCCCAGCGGAGGGCTCACCATGTTGCCGCAGACGGCGACGCGCACGGCCTGGAACACCACGCGTTTCTTGAGGTCCATCTGCTCGGGCAGCGGCTCAAGCGCAGCGTCGATGTTCGCGGCCGTCCACTCGTTCACACCCTCGAGCGCGGCCTTGGCGGCATCAAGAATGGCACCCATGCCCTCCTTGGCCAGGCCCTTGTTGACGGATTTCTCGTCATACTCGAGCGTCTCGGCCGTAGCGAAGATGGGAGCGGCGACGGTCACGGCGTCGGTCGGCATCTTGGTGCGCGGCTTAACGATGGCAGCGAGCGCGTCGATCCAATCCTCGCCGTACTCGACATTACCCTCGATGAGACCCGCCTCGTGCAGCTCGGGGACCATGATCTCGTCGGCAAACTGGGCGTCGGACATGCCGTTGATGTACTCGGCATTGACCCAGTCGAGCTTCTTGGGATCGAAGGTCGCGGGATTCTTGGAGATGCGGTCGAGCGAGAACTTGCTGGCCAGGACATCGCGCGGGATGATCGTGGTCTCGCCGTCGGGCGACCAGCCGAGCAGCGCCAGGTAGTTGACGAAGGCGTCGGACAGGTAGCCGGCGTCGCGGTACTCCTCCACCGAGGTGGCGCCGTGGCGCTTGGAGAGCTTCTTGCCGTCGGCACCCAGGATCATGGAGATGTGGGCGAACGTAGGCACGGGCGCGCCGAGGGCCTCATAGACCATGACCTGGCGCGGGGTGTTGGACAGGTGGTCGTCGCCGCGGATGACATGGGTGATCTTCATCATGGCGTCGTCGACGACGGTCGCGAAGTTGTACGTGGGCGTGCCATCGGAGCGGAAGATGACAAAGTCGTCGAGCTCCTTGGCGTCGAAGGTCACCTCACCGTGGACGGCGTCGTGGATGACGACGTCGCCGCGGTCCTCGGGCACCTTGATGCGCAGGACGTAGGACTCACCGGCCTCGATGCGGCGGCGGGCCTCCTCGGGATCAAGATCGCGGCAACGGCGCTGATAGCCCTGGAAGGGGTCCTTGCGCTCCTGCGCGGCCTTGCGGTCGGCGTCGAGCTGCTCCTTGGTGCAGAAGCAGGGATAGGCCTTGCCCTCGTCCCAAAGCTTCTGGGCGGCCTGCTTGTACAGGTCCAGGCGCTCGGTCTGGGCGTAGGGGCCAAAATCGCCGCCCACCTCGGGACCCTCGTCCCAGTCCAGGCCCAGCCAACGCATGGCGCGCAGGATGATCTGCGTGTTCTCGTCGGTGGAGCGGGTGGGATCGGTGTCGTCGATGCGCAGGATGAACGTGCCGCCGTTTGCACGGGCGAAAGCCCAGTTATAGATAGCGGTGCGGGCGCCGCCGATGTGCAGCTTGCCCGTCGGTGAGGGTGCAAAGCGGACGCGAACGTCTGATGCCATGGAAATCTCCTCGATTGCAGGATGGATGTCTAACCGCACCAGTATAAAGCATCAATGCAACCTCCGCACAAAGGGCACCGACCCAATCATTGGGGACCTACTCATTGGGGACAGACTTAAATGACCATTCTTTGAGCAACCTGTCGGCACTTAGGTAAGGCTGGTCATTTAAGTCTGCCCCCAATGAGTAGGTGCGGAAAGGGTGTGAATGTTTGATTTACGCGCTATGATGTGCCCTTGCATAGAGAGCCCGGCGGAATGGTAACGGTCGCCGGGACACGTTATTGAAAGGACAATCATGTCAGAAGAACTTCGTTCCATCCCACCCCAACACGGGTCCTTTGTTTTTACGTCGGAGTCGGTGACCGAAGGTCATCCCGATAAGATCGCCGACCAGATCAGCGACGCCGTCCTCGACGCAATTCTCGCCAAAGAAATAGAGCTGCAGGAGCAGGGCTACATCGCCTCCAACGGCGTGCCGGCCAACGTGGAGAACGTCCGCTGCGCCTGCGAGACCCTCGTGACCACCGGCACCGTCATCGTCGCCGGCGAGATTCGCACCCAGGCCTACGTCGACGTACAGGAAATCGCCCGCGGCGTTATCCGCCGCATTGGCTACAACCGTGCCAAGTTCGGTTTTGACTGCGACACCTGCGGCGTTATGAGCCTCATCCACGAGCAGTCGCCCGATATCGCCCAGGGCGTCGACGAGTCCTTCGAGACCCAGACCGGCGCTACCACCGACCCGATCGACCTGATCGGTGCCGGCGACCAGGGCATGATGTTCGGTTATGCCTCCAACGAGACCAAGACCCTCATGCCCATGCCACACTACCTGGCAAGCCGCCTGGCCGAGCGCCTGGCAGCCGTGCGCCACGACGGTACCCTCGCCTATCTGCGTCCCGACGGCAAGACCCAGGTCACCGTGAGCTATGAGGAAGGCAAGCCCGTCGAGGTCACGACCATCGTCATCTCCACGCAGCACGCCGCCGAGATCGAGGACATGGGCAAGATCAAGGCCGACCTCATCGAGCACGTCATCACCCCGGTCATGGCCGCCGAGAACATGCCGTGGGACAACGCGGACATCTACGTGAACCCCACCGGTCGCTTTGTCGTGGGCGGCCCCATGGGCGACACGGGCCTCACCGGCCGCAAGATCATCGTCGACACCTACGGCGGCTACGGCCGTCACGGCGGCGGTGCCTTTAGCGGCAAGGACTGCACCAAGGTCGACCGCTCCGCCGCGTATGCCGCGCGCTGGGTCGCCAAGAACGTGGTCGCCGCCGGTCTGGCCGACCGCTGCGAAGTCGAGCTTGCCTACGCCATCGGCGTTTCCAAGCCCCTCTCAATCATGGTCGACACCTTCGGTACCGCACATGTTGCCGAGGACAAGATCGTCGAGGCCGTAGAGAAGACCTTCGACCTGCGCCCGGGCGCCATCATCCGCGACCTAGACCTGCGTCGCCCCATCTACGAAAAGACAGCAGCCTACGGTCACTTCGGCCGCGAAGACGCCGACTTCACCTGGGAGAAAACCGACCGAGTCGAAGAACTCAAAGCAGCCTGTGGCCTGTAAGCTAACGAGAAAAGCCACAGCCAAATAAAAACACACCAATAAGAGGTACCGGAACAACCAGTACCTCTTTTTATTTAAACGATGGTGAAGATGCGTCGATATGGGACACAGAATAGGTCACCAGCTGATGAATTTTGAAGCACGTGCGCCTCTACCATGTATCCTAAGTTCCGAGGGCTTTAGTATTTGGTCGATCGCGAGTTCCGCACGAGCCGGAGGCCACTTAATGTGGCCTCCGTGCGAGCAGGACTGTCCGAGCAGGCGACCAAATACTAAAGCCCTCGGAACGGCGGGACAGAGTATGCCCCGCCCCTCGGGACGACGGGATAGAACAGGAGCACACATGGCAGGCAAGCCGCAAACACTAGCTACGACCTCGGCATTCGAGATCTTGGGGCCCGTCATGGTCGGCCCCAGCTCATCGCACACCGCCGGCGCCCTGCGGTGCGCCCAAGTTGCCGCCAGCCTGCTGGAAGGCCGCATCACCAAAGTCACCTTTGGCCTGTGGAACTCCTTCGCCCACACCTACCGCGGCCACGGTACCGACCGTGCGCTCGTCGCGGGCATTCTGGGCCTCGACACCGATGACGAGAACATCAAGCAGGCCTTCGACCTCGCGCACGCGCAGGGCCTCGAATATCACTTTGACATCAAGGGCGACGACGCCTCCATCCACCCCAATACCGTCGACATCGACATGGTCGACGACACGGGCGCCACGGCACGGGTCCGCGGCGAGAGCCTGGGCGGCGGCAAGATGCGCATCAGCCGCATTAACGGCGTCGGCGTCGACATCACGGGTATGTACTCCACACTCTTTGTGGCGCACTACGACGTCCCCGGCGTGCTCGCCGCGCTCACCAACCTGCTCGCCTACGCACACGTGAACATCGCCTTCTGCCGCACCTACCGCACCGAAGTGGGCGGCCAGGCCTACTCCGTCTTTGAGACCGACGGCGCGCCCGACGACACCGTTATCCCGATGCTACGCAAGCTCGACAATGTCGATTACGCGACCTTTATCGAGCTCCCCGGTTCTGCCTCGTCGCTCTCCCCCGGCGTCTCGGCCAAGGAGATCTTCGACGACGGCGAGCAGCTGCTCGATGCGTGCGCCGAGCTCGGCCTGAATATCGGCGCAGTTATGGCCGTGCGCGAGGCGCGTCTGACCGGCGAGGCCCACGCCGTCGCCGCCATGCGCCGCGTGCTCGACGTCATGCGCGAGGAGACCACGGCCCCCATCGTCAATCCGCAGCGATCGCTTGGCGGGCTTATCGGCGGCGAGGCTAAACTCGTCGATGCCACCGGCCGCAACGGTTTGAGCACGAGCCTGATGGGCCCCGTTCAAACCGAGGCCGTGGCCCGCGCGATGGCCGTGCTCGAGCGCTCCGCCACGATGGGAGTGATCGTCGCCGCCCCCACAGCCGGCTCCGCGGGCGTCGTGCCCGGCTGCGTGCTGGCGCTCGCCGATCACCTGCAGCTCGACGACGAGCAGGTCATGGACGCGCTCTACTGCGCAGCCGCCATCGGCCTCAACCTCACCACAAGCGCCTGCGTTGCCGGCGCCGAGGGCGGATGCCAGGCCGAGGTGGGAAGCGCCGCCGCCATGGCAGCCGCCGCGCTGGTGCAGATGCTCGGCGGCACGCCCGAACAGGCGCTCGACGCCAGCTCCATCGCGCTGAGTAACCTGCTGGGCCTCGTTTGTGACCCCGTCGGTGGCCTCGTGGAGGTGCCCTGCCAAAACCGCAACGCCATCGGCGTGGCAGCGGCCTTTAGCTCGGCACAACTCGCCCTCGCAGGCATTAAGAGCCTGGTGCCGTTTGACCAGATGGCACATGTCATGCTCTCGGTGGGTCACGCGTTGCCGGCCACACTGCGAGAGACGGCAAAGGGCGGCATCGCGCAGGCTCCGGCCGCACTTTCGGCCTGTGCAAAATGCGGTGTGTGCGGATAGCGACAAAGAACGACTCAAAGGTGGGACAAATGTCCCACCTCTTTTGAATGCCATCGTTTCCGTACCACAAACAGCAGGGCAATCGCTATAATGCAAGCCCAGTAAAAACACGATGAACCGCAAGGCGAAAATCGAAGGATATGCATACGATGTCGCAAAACGATCGAACTCAACTGATTCCCGATCCGCAGCAGCCGAGCAGGCACACCGGCGGCGTTCAGTCACCGCGTCCTATCGCGCCGAGCCACGGTCAGCAGCGTGGTGCGGCAAACGCTTCTCAACGCCCGAACCAACAGCGACAGCAGCGTCAACAACGTCAGCAGCGCCAGACAAACGGCAATGCGCCCAAGCAGCCCCCCACGCACGCTCGAGGCGATCGCGGCCCCGCGCGCAAGTCCGCCGGCAACAATAAGTCGGGCAAAAAGACGACGCTCTTTGTCGTCCTGGGTCTTATCGTCATTGTCTATATCGTAGGCATCGTAGCGTTTTCGCAGCTAGCCTACCCCAATACCACCATTGCCGGCGTCGACGTTTCGTTCTCCAACGCTTCGTCTGCCGCTACCAAGGTCAATTCGGCATGGAAACACTATAAGCTCGCCGTGACAGGCGATGACTTTAGCTGGACCTATCAGCCCGAGTCCGATGAGCCCATCGTCGATGGCGAAGCTGCCGCAAAAGAAATCATCAGCCACAACGAAGCCTTTATATGGCCGGTCCGCCTTGTGGAATCCTTAAGCGGCAAAACCAAAACAACCGCGACCTCCAACAAAGTCGATCTTGATCAAGACGTCGACCTGTCCATGCTCTCCGACACCTTTGACCAAAAGAAGTTTGAGAAGGATCTGGGCGCCGCCATCGACGAGTTTAACGAGGGGCGTTCGGGCACGTTCGAGGCCAATAGCTCCTATGACGAGCAAGCGGGCAAGTTTACCGTCGAGAAGGCGCGCTCCAACGAAAAACTCAACCGCGAGCATGTCATTAAGTATGCCGAGCTCGAGCTTGCCTCGCTGGCCGAGACCGCAGATCTTTCCAAGCTCGGCAACGATGCCTATGAGCCGCTCAATGGAACGCTGACCGATGATCAAATTCAGGCCGCATGCGATGCCGCCAACAACTTCCTGGGCGTCAACGTGACCCTTAAGCTCAACGGCGAGGATGCCGGCAAAGTTGATGGCAGCTCCGTATTACAGTGGATCAGCTTTGCCGATCCGGCCAACCCAACGCTCGATACGTCGCAGATCAGCAGCTGGGCAGCCGAGCTCGCCAACGGCTTTAATACCGTGGGCTCCACTCGCTGGTGGACGCGCGCCGATGGCAAGCAGTGCGCCGTCGAAGGCGGTGACTTTGGTTGGTCCATCGACAGCAGCTCGCTCGCCAAGCAGGTCGAGGACGCCATTAACAACAAGCAGACCGGCGAAATCGAGATCAAGTACTCCCAGAAGGCCGACACCTTTACCGCAAAGGGAGAGCCCGACTGGAAGGCGTATATCGACGTCGACCTGTCCGAGCAGCACGCGCGCTACTATGACGAGAACGGTAATGTCGTTTGGGAGGCCAACTTTATTTCCGGCAAACCGGGCGAAGACGCCACCCCCGAGGGCGTGTGGCAGATCAACAGCAACGACGGCGGCAGCACCCTAATCGGAGCCAAGGACCCCGAGACCGGTAAGCCCAAATACGAGAGCCCGGTGAGCTACTGGATGCCGTTCGAGGGCAATATGATCGGCTTCCACGATGCCACCTGGCAAAACGACAAGAGCTTCGAT
>DXMX01000055.1:11628-13282 GCA_019413955.1 Collinsella sp. | reverse complement strand
TTCCCGGCGGCCGGTTTGCCAGAAGCGCCCCGTCGGTTGTTTCAGACCCGTTTCGAAGAAAGGAAACAACACTCACCTATGGCAGCTAAAAAATCATCTCCCTTGAAGATCATCCCGCTCGGCGGCCTTGATGGCATCGGCAAGAACATGACGGTCTTCGAGTGCGGCGACGACATGGTGCTCGTCGACGCTGGCCTTATGTTCCCCGACGATTCGCAGCCTGGTATCGATCTGGTACTCCCGGATTACACCTATGTTCTGGAGAACGAGGAAAAGCTCCGCGGCATCGTCGTCACTCACGGCCACGAGGACCACACCGGTTCGCTACCGTATCTGCTGCAGGACCTCAACAACAAGGTGCCCATCTTCTCGAGCAAGCTGACGCTTGGCTTTATCGAGGGTAAGCTCTCCGAGTTTCGTATTCGTGCACCCAAGTTCCGTGAGGTCAAGGGCGGTAGCCACGTCAATCTGGGTGGCATTTCGCTCGACTTCTTCTCGATGACGCACTCAATCCCGGGCGCTCTGGGCGTGTTCATCCGCACCAACCAGGGCACCGTTATGCACACCGGCGACTTTAAGCTCGACCAGACGCCCATCGACGGTGTCACGCCCGACTATGCCGCTATCAGCCGCTTTGCCAAGCAGGGCATCGACCTGCTGCTGTCCGACTCCACCAACGCCACGGTCCCCGGTTTTACCAAGTCCGAGGCCGAGGTTGGCCCCAATCTGCTGCATGCCATCAAGAATGCTCCGGGCCGCGTGTTCGTCGCGTCGTTCTCGAGCCACATCCATCGTCTGCAGCAGATCTGCGACGCCGCCCGCAAGTGTGGCCGCAAGGTCGTCGTGACCGGGCGCTCCATGGTCACCAACACCAAGGTGGCGCGCGAGCTCGGTTACCTCAACATCGATGACGCCGATATCATCGATGCCTTCGATATCGACAACCTGCCTGACGACAAGATCGTCGTCATGTGCACCGGTTCGCAGGGCGAGCCCCTGTCGGCCCTTTCGCGCATGGCCAACGGCGAACACAAGACGCTCTCCATCCACGAGGGCGATACCGTCATCCTCTCGGCAACGCCGGTCCCCGGTAACGAGAAGGCCGTCCAGCAGGTCGTCAACAGCCTGGCCAAGCTCGGTTGCGACGTGTGGGATAAGAACCGCGCTCTTGTCCACGTCTCGGGCCACGGTAGCCAGGAGGAGCTCAAGCTCCTGATGGCCATGGCCAAGCCCACGTACTTTATGCCGGTTCACGGTGAAGCCGTGCATCTGCGCGCCCATGCCCAGCTGGCTCGCAAGATGGGCATCAAGGACGATCATATCTTTATCCTCGATAACGGCGACACGCTCGAGATGCGCGGCGGTATCGTCAAACGCGGTACGCCCGTCGAGTCCGGCGTCGTCTACGTCGACGGCCTGCGTATCGGCGATACCGACCCCATCGTCCTGCGCGATCGTCAGAAGCTCGCCAACGACGGTATGGTTACCGCTGTTGCCATCGTCTCGCTTAAGCATAAGAAAATCGAGGCCATCGAGTTCTCGGGCCGCGGCGTCTCGTTTGCCATCGACGATCAGTTCTCCGACGACGCCTCGGCGTCCATCATGAAGACGATCGAGAAGGGCAAGTTCAGCTTTACGAGCAGCGGTTCCGATG
>DXMX01000055.1:5758-11618 GCA_019413955.1 Collinsella sp. | reverse complement strand
CCTGGTCGAGCCTTCGGCCAACCGCGATATCGCCGGCGTGGTCATTGCCGTTTTGGCGATTGCGTCCTTCATTGCCGTGATTTCGCCAGCGACCGCACCCGTTACGGCTGCGGTTGCCGGTTTCTACCACCTGGGCTTTGGTCTGGGCGCCTACGTGCTGCCGATCGTCATTTTGCTGTTTGCCGCCACGCTCTTTTTAGGCGAGGACTCGCCGCTCAACGTGCGCTCTGTTGCGGGCGGTGCCGTGGTCTTTATCGCCGTTGTCTCCATTCTTTCGCTGATGGTGCCGGGTACGAGCGATTCGTGCGACCTTATGTTCACGCCGCTAAACCTGTCCGCCTCGGGTGGTTACATCGGTGCGTTTATTGCGAGTGCGCTGCAGAATGCCCTGGGTAAGCCTATCGCGATGGTGGTCCTGTTGGGTCTGGCCGTCGTTGGCTTTGTCATCATTGGCTTTTCGGTGGGCGGCGTTTTGCGCTCTGCCCGCGACCGTGCGGCCGATTTTGCCGAGCGTCGTCGTGCCGATGTCAACGCGAGTCCGTGGGGTGACGACGAAGCCCTGTCGGTGCCCGGCGTTGCCCGTCCGCACCTGAGCATTCTTCGTCAAAAGGGCTCCGATATGGCTGTGACCACGGTCATGGGCAACGATGCAGACCCGGTTTTGGACGATGACGACGAGGACGAGGATCCGTTTGTCGACGTGTCCGATGCCGTGGAGGCCGAGCGCGCCAAGACGACGCTGCTGCCGCGCCGTCATGTCAAGAAGGGCAAGGCCACACCCAAGTTGAATACGAGTGAGCCTGACCCGTCTTGGTCCGATAGCGAGATTGAGCTCACCGAGGGCGATGACGAGGACGACGAGGCTCCGATTGAGACCGCAAAGACAACTTTGCTGCCGCGTCGCCATGCAAAGCGCGACCAGGTAACCGGTCAGCTTTCGATGGAAGACGACCCCGATAAGATCGACGAGTCCGAGCCGCCGTTTGCCGTGAATCCTGTTTCGGCAGCACCTCAGATTCCCGACTTCTTGAAGCATTCCAAGGTTGCCGATGTGCCTGCCTCGAGTGCTGTCGAATCGGCTGCGGCTAGCGATGGGGGAGCGGATGGCGGCACCGCAGATAACGAGGGCGAAGAAGAGGACGGCCTCAAGCTTCCGCCGCTCGAAATCCTGCATGCCAACCCGCAGTCGGCATCCTCCGCGTCTTCTGACAAGGAACTTGAGCAGACTGCCGAGTCGCTTCAGTCCACGTTGCTTGAGTTTGGCCGCAGTGCCCGCGTGGTCGGCTGGATCGCCGGCCCCACGGTGACGACCTTTAAGCTGCAACCTGGCGAGGGCGAGCGCGTGAGCAAGATTTCGAGCCTCGAGGACGATATCGCGCTTTCGCTCGCTGCTCAGTCGGTGCGCATCTTTGCCCCAATCCCCGGCACCTCGCTCGTGGGCATCGAGATTCCCAATCGCAAGCGCCAAAACGTCAATTTGGGCGACGTGCTGCCCTATGTGAAGGGCGGCCCGCTCGAGCTGGCCATCGGCCGCGATGCCGAGGGCACGCCGGTTGTCGCCGACCTCGCCAAGATGCCCCACCTGCTTATTGCCGGTACGACCGGTTCTGGTAAGTCGGTGATGATCAACTCCATCATCACGACCCTGCTCATGCGCGCGCTTCCCGAGGACGTTCGCCTGATCATGGTCGACCCCAAGCGCGTCGAGCTGGCGGGCTATAACGGTTTGCCGCATCTCTATGTGCCCGTGGTGACCGAGCCCAAGCAGGCCGCGAGCGCTCTGCAATGGGCCGTGTCCGAGATGGAGCGTCGCCTGAAGGTCTTCGAGCGTCTCAACGTGCGTAAGATCTCGACCTACAACGAAAAGCAGGCCGCCGGCGAGTTTGAGCATTACGACAACCCGCCGCAAAAGATGCCCTACCTGGTCATCATCATTGACGAGCTCTCGGACCTGATGATGGTCGCCGGTAAGGATGTCGAGGCCTCGATTGTGCGTATTGCGCAGCTGGGCCGTGCCGCCGGCATTCATCTTATCGTGGCCACGCAGCGCCCCAGTTCCAACGTAGTGACGGGCCTTATCAAGGCCAACATCACCAACCGCATCGCCTTTAATGTCGCCACGGGCATCGACTCGCGCGTCATCATTGATCAGATGGGCGCCGAAAAGCTCACTGGTTTGGGCGACATGCTGTTCTCAAAGGTCGACTGGGGCAAGCCTCGCCGTATCCAGGGCTGCTTTGTCTCGGATGACGAAATCAACGAGATTGTCGAGTTCGTCAAGTCGCAGAGCGAGCCCGACTACCACGAGGAGATCCTGTCTGCCGTGGCGCCCGCTTCCATGTCCATGGCGGGTGGCGGCGGCATTGTCCGCACCGGAGTCGCCGAGCCGCAAGACGATGATCCTCTCATTTGGGAAGCCGCCCATATTGTGGTGGAATCGCAGCTTGGCTCCACATCTGGCCTGCAACGTCGTCTGAAGGTTGGCTATGCGCGCGCCGGGCGTATTATGGACATGCTGGAAGAAAAGGGTGTCGTCGGTCCGCCCGACGGTTCCAAGCCGCGCGAGGTCCTGCTGGACGAGGAGGGGCTTGCCGCGCTGGAATCTGTCGACGCCGAGATGGCACGTGAAGATCGTGAGTTTGGAGGATTCTGATGGCTGCACGCTTTGGTGACATGCTGCTCGAGCAGCGTCGCCGAATGGGCCTTTCCATTCAGCAAGTCGCCAACACCATCAAAATCAGGCCGCAGATCATCGAGTTTTTCGAGACTGGTAACTTTGCTTCGATGCCGCCGCGCGGCTATGCGCAGGGCATGATTTCGAGCTATGCTCGCTTTTTGGGCCTCAATCCGCGCGAGGTCGTCAATGCCTACTTTGACGATCTGATGGCATATGAGCGCGAGACGTCGCAGCAGGGCGGTCGTTTTCAGGACGCCGCTGGCTACGTCAATTCGCGTTCCTCGGTCGATAACGGGCGCTTCCTGATGGTTCAGGGCGGTCGTTCGACGCGTTATGGACAGCGTCCTCAGCAGGCCGGTTATATTACCGAGACGGGTTCGGGCGAGGAGATTCGTTCGCAGCGTGACCGGTTCCGCAGTACGCCGATGCCCGAGGACCGTGCACTTCCCGCTGCCCGCGGCGTGGCTCGTGACCCTCGTGCCGGCTACGGCGACGGCGGCTATTCCGATCGCGGTTACCGTGGGGTCTCTTCTGGTCGCTCTCGCGGTGGCTATGCGGATGCCGATACCACGCAGGTGACGCCGCGTCTTCGCTCTCAATCACAGCCGTATGGCCAGCGCTCTTCGGCTCCGCGTTCGGGCCAGCGTGGCTATCAAGGCCGCGGTGAACTTGCGCCCCGCTCGGGTCAGCGCAGCCTTCAGGGCCAGGGTGGCTATCGCGGCCGTTCCGATAGCAATCGTGGTCGTATGCCTCAGGGAGGCGGCCGCAGCAGTTCCAATCGTGGACGCGGCGGATCACGTACTCCTCAAAACAACGGGCTCGATCCGCGTATCGTCTACGCCGGCATCGGTGCCGTTGCGCTGTTGTTGATTGTGCTCATCGTGGTGCTTCTGCGCGGCTGCGCATCTTCGGCGCCCGAGACCACGCCCGAGACGCCCACTGCTACCAAGACGACGACCAAGAAGTCTTCTAAGAAGACCGAAAAGGTCGACGAGGACGAAGACACCGATGAGGCGACGGATGAGTCGACTGACTCGGACGCTACCAAGACGACGGCCAAGAAGGAAGAGAACGAGGTCACGAAGGTCAAAGTCTCCGTTGCCAAGGGAAAGACCGCGTGGATTGAGGTCAAGGTCGACGGCAAGTCGGTCTATGGCGCCCAAGCGACTGGCCCCTTTGAGCAGGAGTACTCGCCCGAGTCCTCGATCGAGATCACCACGTCCAAGCCTTCCGATGTCACCGTTACCAAGAACGGTGAAAAGGTTCGTTACGATACCAAGACCTCGGGCGTGGCGCGTGTGACGATCACCGTTCCCAAGAAGGAGACGACTGATTCCGAGAATGGTGAAAGTTCTGATGGTACCGATACCACCGATGGTGCCGATACCACCGACGTTACCGATGCCCAGTCCACGGATGGCGCCGATACCGCAACTGACGGTCAGACACCCACCGATTCTACCGACTATTCGTACGATAGCTACTAAGCCGCTCGTACGCGAAAGGAAACATCATGGCTAAAGATTCCAGCTTCGACGTCGTGTCCGAGGTCAACATGCAAGAGGTCGACAACGCCTTCCAGCAGACCACGCGCGAGATTTCCCAGCGCTATGACCTTAAGGATTCCGGCGCCACGATCGAGCTTTCGAAGGGCGACAAGCTCTTTACGATCAGCGCCCCGGCTGACTTTGTCTCTAAGCAGATTATCGACGTGCTGAGTTCCAAGCTCATCAAGCGCGGCATTGACCTCAAGGCTGTCTCGTGGGATGCTCCTCAGGCGGCATCGGGCGGCACCGTGCGCGTGCTCGGCCATATTGTCGAGGGTATCGACCAGGCGACCGCCAAGAAGATCAACAAGGACATCAAGGACCAAAAGCTCAAGGTCAAGGTGACCATCGAGGCCGACAAGCTGCGTGTTTCCTCTGCTTCGAAGGATGCGTTGCAGACCGTAATCCAGTTCCTGCGCGACCAGGACTACGGCCAGCCGCTACAGTTCACCAACTACCGCTAATATCATTCGAAAGGACCGCTCTCCAACATGGATACACCGTTGGGCTCCGTGCTCTACATCACCCTCGGGTGCGCTAAGAACGAGGTCGACACCGACCGCATGCGTTCTCTTTTGACTGCTGCGGGCTACGAGGAGGCATTCGACCCGCAGGATGCCGATATCGCCATCGTCAATACATGCTCGTTCCTCGCCTCCGCAACGTCCGAGAGCATCGAGACCACGCTCGAGCTCGCCAACGAGGTTCAGGACGGCGTTCGTTCTTGCCCCATCGTTATGTGCGGCTGTGTGCCGTCGCGCTATGGCGACGACCTGCCTGACGAGCTGCCCGAGGTCGCTGCCTTTGTGAAGGCCGACGAGGAGGACGGCATCGTGGCGGTCATCGATGGCGTGCTGGGTGTCGAGCGTGAGATCGCGGCCTATATCCCTCAGGTCAAGCGTACCGTCGAGGGCGCCGTTGCTTACGTCAAGATTTCCGATGGCTGCAACCGCTTCTGCAGCTTCTGCATGATCCCCTATATTCGCGGTCGCTATCATTCGCGCAATGCCGAGAGCATTATCTCCGAGGTACGCGACCTGGTTGCCGGCGGTGTGCGCGAGATCGTGCTGATCGGCCAGGACACGGGTATTTGGGGCACCGACTTTACTGACGAGGATGTCGCCGAGGGCTCGCCGCGCAATCTGGCGCAGCTGCTGCGTGCCGTCGCCGAGGCCGTGCGCCCGCACAACGTCTGGGTCCGCGTGCTCTATCTGCAGCCCGAGGGCATGACCGATGAGCTTATCGATACGATTCGCGATACGCCCGAGGTGCTGCCCTATATCGATATCCCCGTGCAGCACTGCGACGCGCGCATCCTCAAGGCTATGCGCCGTTCCGGTTCGCGCCAGGAGCTCGAGGACCTGTTCCGCGATCTGCGTGAGCGTATCCCCGGCATCGTGATCCGTTCCACGGCTATGGTCGGCTTCCCGACCGAGACCGACGACGAGTTCCGCGACCTTATCGACTTTATGGACACCGTCGGCTTTGACTACACGAGCGTCTTTGCCTACTCGCAGGAGGAGGGCAGCCTGGCCGCTAAGATGGAGGGTCAGGTCGACGAAGAGGTCAAGCTCGAGCGCGCCCAGGAGGCCATGGACCTGGCCGAGTCGCTCGGTTTTGCCGCCACCGCCGCACA
>DXMX01000055.1:3807-5748 GCA_019413955.1 Collinsella sp. | reverse complement strand
CAGGTGATCGTCGACGGTATCGAAGAAACCGAGGACGGCGCCGAGCTGATCGGCCATGCCTGGTTCCAGGCGCCCGATTCCGATGGAGCGGTGCATCTGGACGCCAGCGAGGCGTCCGTGGGCGATATTCTGACTGTCGAGTTTACCGATAGCTTCTGCTATGAGCTTATCGGCCATGTTGTGGAGTAGGAGAGCATCGTGGCAAACGAGAGCAATAAGGAACTGACGAGTGTTTGGACGCCCGCCAACATCGTGACGTGCGTTCGCATCGTCTTTATCCCGGTGTTCATGATCGTGTCGGCGCTTTCTCACAAGAGTGTTGCCGGTACGGATTGGAGCACCTTCGACGGCCCGCTCGCCGCCGCTGCCTTCATTCTGTATGTGATCCTGTCGTGCACCGATAAGGTCGACGGTTATCTGGCGCGTTCGCGCAACGAGATCACCGACTTCGGTAAATTCTTGGACCCCATCGCCGATAAGCTGCTCGTGTTCTCGGCCCTGCTGCTGTTCTTGGATTTTGGCGCGGTGACCGTGTGGTCCGTGTTCATTATCCTGTTCCGTGAGCTTCTGGTGAGCGCCCTTCGCATGGTCGCGAGTGCGGCCGGCGTGGTCGTTGCGGCCGATAAGCTCGGCAAGTACAAGACGGCGACCACGATGGTCTCCATCTGCGGTTACCTGTGCGTTTTTGCTATGGCTGGCTTGCACCTTGGCCCGGTGGCGCTGACGCTCGGCATCTACTCGGTGTCGCGCTTCCTGTATGCCGTTGCCGTTGTCTTGACCGTTATCTCGGGCGCCCAGTACTTCTGGAACTGCCGCAAGATCGTCTTTTCGGTCTAGGTCCTGGTGGGTATGACGGACTCTTTTGAGCAGATTTCCGCACATAACGAGGAGCTGGCGCGCGATATCGTCGAGCGCGCGAGCGCTCGGGGTGTGACGGTTTCGACGGCCGAGTCGCTGACGGCGGGTATGATCGCCTCGACGATTGCGGATATCCCGGGCGCCTCGGCGGTGCTGCGTGGCGGTGCGGTAACCTACTGCGATGAGATTAAGCATCGCGTGCTGGGTGTTGAGCAGGAGACGCTCGACCGCTACACCGCGGTGTCGCATCAAACTGCGCGCGAGATGGCGTCGGGTTCGCTGGAGCTGTACCAGAGCGATATTGCAGTGAGCGCAACGGGTTATGCCGGCCCCGGCGGTGGTACTGAGGACGATCCTGCTGGCACTTTCTATATTGGCTGGGCACATCGTTCCGCCGATGGGGGAGTGCCGGTCGTGGACTCTGTGCGCTGCCACTATGAGGGCGACCGTTCGTGTGTTCGTGCCCATGCGGTCACGGAGGCATTGGGTCGCATTGCCCTTGTGCTCAACTCTATGGAATAGACGTGTTTTAAGGGGCCTCCGGGCCCCTTAATTGTGGAGATAGGGACCTTAGGCTCATTTGGCGTTTGTGCTGGTTGTAGACGTATTTTTGCCTGCCTTGTTCATATTTGGTCCTTTGTGGTCAAGCATTTGGTCAGTGTTTGGTCGGCGTTTGGTTGGGTTTTGGAAAGGTCGGCTGCATATGATTTATCTGAACGGTTGACCACGAACAGCCGTTCGTTTATTATCGATGCAGGTTGTTAAGAGGAGGGCTATTCATGGCCAAGAATTCAGGTCCCGTACGTACCGTTCATGCTCGCACGACGGGTAAAGAGCGCGATGAGATGATCGCCACCACCAAGGCCGAGATCGAGAAGAAATTCGGCCAGGGTTCCATCATGAGGTACGGCGACGGTGGCCCCGAGCTCGAGGTCGAGGCCATCCCTACGGGCGCTCTGGCACTCGATGTCGCTCTGGGTATCGGCGGTGTGCCGCGCGGCCGAATCGTCGAGATCTACGGTCCCGAGTCCTCCGGTAAGACGACGCTTTCGCTCGAGATCCTGGCCGAGGCCCAGGCAATGG
>DXMX01000055.1:3101-3797 GCA_019413955.1 Collinsella sp. | reverse complement strand
GGGTGGCGTTGTGGCATTTATCGATGCCGAGCATGCGCTCGATCCCCCGTATGCCGCGCGCATCGGCGTGGATATCGACGAGGTGCTCATTTCCCAGCCCGATACGGGTGAGCAGGCGCTTGAGATCGTTGACATGCTTGTGCGTTCCGGAGCCATCGATGCCATCGTTGTCGACTCCGTCGCCGCGCTGACCCCGCGTGCCGAGATCGAGGGAGAAATCGGCGACACTACGGTCGGTCTTCAGGCTCGCCTGATGAGCCAGGCGCTCCGCAAGCTCGCCGGCTCGCTGTCCAAGTCCAACACGACGTGCATCTTCATTAACCAGCTGCGTGAGAAGATCGGCGTCATGTTCGGCAATCCCGAGACCACGACGGGCGGCCGCGCCCTTAAGTTCTTCTCTTCGGTGCGTATCGACATTCGCCGCATCGACAGCATTAAGCTTAAGGACGAGGTTATCGGTAACCGCGTGCGCGCCAAGGTCGTTAAGAACAAGGTGGCAGCTCCGTTCCGTTCTGCTGAGTTCGACATCATGTATGGTACGGGCATCTCTAAGGAGGGCTCGATCTTGGACATGGCTGTCGAGTGCGGCATCTGCAAGAAGATGGGCTCCTGGTTTGCCTATGGCGAGGACAAGCTCGGCAACGGTCGCGAGGCCGCCAAGGCGTTCCTGCGCGAACACCCCGATTGCGCTGACGA
>DXMX01000055.1:0-3091 GCA_019413955.1 Collinsella sp. | reverse complement strand
GAGATTGAGCATAAGGTCCGCCTTGCCTGCGGGCTTGAGTTTGATGACGATGCTCCGTCCGAGGTCGAGCTGACCGATCAGCCTGCGCCTGAGGAGTTTGACGAGCTTTACGCCATCGATGGTTCCGCCATGCTCGATGATGACGACGAGTAGCGGTTACGCTCATGTCGTATACGGTGACCGAGGCTACGGTCGTCTTTCCCGATAAGAAGGCGGCCTCCTCGTTCTCGAGCGGGTATGCGTCTAAAAAGCCCTGCGCGCATATCGATTGTGAGCTTGAGGGCGGTTTTGAACGGTCCATTTGGATTCCCGTGCGGGTTGCGCGGCTGTATCTCAAAAACCGCCCCGATTTTCCCTGTGATTGGGATAACTTTCGTGAGGCTGTGCAGCTCATCGAGCGTAAATGTGCACTTACCATGGTGACCGAGATGTTATCACGCCGTGACCATGCGACGGGTGAGGTCCGTGACAAGCTGGCTTGCTACGGCTTCCGCCAGCCCGCGATCGATTTCGCCGTCGAGCGCGCCACCGAGTATCACTTTTTAGACGAGAACCGCTTTTGCTCGTACTTTATCGAGGAACGCAAGCGGCGCGGTTGGGGTCAGCGCAAAATCGAGACCGAACTTAAGCGCCGTCATGTCGTGCTCGATGACATTCCCGGTTATCCCGAGGATTATTTTGCCGTCGAAGACGATTTGGCGCGTGCGTCAGCCCTGCTCGCCAAGCGGCGTGTTCCAGAGACGTGCGGATTCGAAAAACTGGTTCGGTTTTTGATGGGCAAGGGCTTCTCGTATCACATCGCCGCCGATGCCGTTAAGGCACGTCTCGATGCCGAATGCGAGGGATGTGCGCTTTAGGCGTATGCGTTTTGTGGCCCCGCCGTTCACCGCGTTTTAGCCGCCGTACTGGGGCCATTTATTTGACAGTTGTTGTGGTTCAACGTACGATAAACACTGTCATTTGCTTTGTGATATGTGCTCATCTGTGATGAGTTTGTTTATATGTTTATCTGTATCCGACCCGCATAAGCTGCGCCCATATTACTCAAATGTCGCGAGCCGTTCATAAGGACGGTTCGCTTTGTTGTGTAACGAATCCATAAAAAGGAGTGAGCATGCCTATCATTGCAGCGCTCGTTGGCATCGTTTTGGGTGCCATCGCCGCCATTGCCTACATGCGCACCGCCAAGCAGGGTAGTCTTCACGAGGCCGACGAAAAGATCCAGTCGGCACACGCACAGGCTGAGTCCCTGATCGGTGATGCAAAGCGTCAGGCCGAGACCCTCAAAAAAGAGGCTCTGCTCGAGGCTAAAGAGGAGATCATCAAGAACAAGCAGGCCGCCGAGGCCGAGGACAAGCAGCGTAAGAGCGAGATTCGTACGCTCGAGAACCGCGTGATGCAGCGCGAGGAATCCCTCGATCGCCGCAACGACGCTCTCGATAAGCGCGAGCATCAGCTGTCCAGTCAGGCCGGTCAGGTCGAGAAGCGCTCCCGTGAGCTCGAGGAACTCTGCGCAAAGCAGACCTCCGAGCTCGAGCGTATCGCCGACCTTACCCGCGAGGATGCCCACAAGGAGCTCCTCGATAAGGTTCGCGGCGAGGTCACCCACGAGGCCGCCACGATTATTCGCGAGTCCGAGCAGCAGGTTCGCGCCGAGTGCCACAAGACCGCCCAGGAGATTCTTTCCCTGGCGATTCAGCGCTGCGCTGCCGACCACACTGCCGAGGTCACCGTTACCTCCGTGCACATTCCCTCTGATGACCTCAAGGGCCGCATCATCGGCCGCGAGGGTCGCAACATCCGGACCTTCGAGCAGGTTTCCGGCGTCAACCTCGTGATCGACGACACGCCCGAGACCGTCGTTCTTTCGAGCTTCGATCCGGTCCGTCGTGAGACCGCCCGTGTCGCCCTCGAGAACCTCATCGCCGACGGCCGCATTCACCCCGCCCGCATCGAGGAGATGTATCACAAGGCTGCCGACCTGGTTCAGCAGCGCGTGCGCGAGGCTGGCGAGCAAGCTGCATTCGATACCGGCATTCACGACCTGCACCCCGAGATCGTCAAGACCCTTGGTGCCCTGCGCTACCGTACCTCGTTTGGTCAGAACGTGCTTCAGCACTCCCTCGAAGTCTCTGACCTGTGCGGCGTGATGGCTTCCGAGCTTGGCCTGGACGTCGTGACCGCCAAGCGCGCCGGCCTGCTGCACGACCTGGGCAAGGCAATCGACCATGACGTCGAGGGGCCGCATGCCGTCATCGGCGCTGAGCTTGCCCGCCGTTATGGCGAGAAGCCCGTTATCGTCCACGCTATCGAGGCTCACCACGCCGATGTCGACCCCAACACGGTGCTCGATGTCCTGGTGCAGGCCGCCGATGCTGTCTCTGCCTCTCGCCCCGGTGCCCGTCGCGAGTCTGCCGAGAACTACATCAAGCGTCTCGAGAAGCTCGAGGAGATCGCCAACTCCCATGAAGGCGTCGAGCGTACCTATGCCATGCAGGCTGGTCGCGAGGTACACGTCATGGTTCAGCCGGACAAGATCTCCGATGCCCAGTCCACGGTCCTGGCTCACGATATCGCCCATCAGATCGAGGAAGAGATGGAGTATCCCGGTCAGGTGCGCGTCGTCGTGATTCGCGAGAGCCGCGCTGTCGATATCGCTAAATAACATGAGCGACGCGAACGAGCTCATCTCATTTATCGCGTCGATGTCGGGGGAGGGCAACCTTCGCGTCGAGGAGAACCTTGGCGAGGGGTATGTCCGCCTCCGCGTTTCGGAGGCCGAGCGGCGCCAGGCAAAGCACGACATTCAGCATGTCGAGGATATCGTCATCGAAATGCTCCGTAATGCTCGCGATGCTGGTGCCGACAAGGTCTATCTCGCCACGACCAAGGAAGATGGCGTCCGCACGCTTGTCTTTCTGGATAACGGTTCGGGCGTTCCACAGGATATGCAAGAGCGAATCTTCGATGCCCGCGTTACCTCCAAGCTCGAGAGCATGAAGATGGACCGTTGGGGCGTTCACGGTCGTGGCATGGCATTGTTTTCGATCAAGCAGAACACTGACGAGGCCCGTGTGGTCACGTCTGGTGT
>DXMX01000054.1:1813-13384 GCA_019413955.1 Collinsella sp. | reverse complement strand
AGCATGAATCAGGATGCCTTGAGCGAGATCGGCGTCGAGTCGCCCGTGGCCGAGGAGGCCGCCCGCCTGGCAAAGCTCGCTCAGGCCAACGGCATCGATGGCATCGTGTGCTCGCCGATGGAGGCTCACGACATGCGTGAACTGCTGGGTCCTGATGCTCTGATCGTGACTCCGGGTGTGCGTCCGGTGGGTGCCGCCCTTGGCGACCAGTCCCGCGTGGCGACGCCTTCCCAGGCTATCGAGCGTGGCGCAAGCCACATTGTGGTGGGCCGTCCCATCACCGGTGCCGACGATCCGGTTGCCGCCTTTGACGCCATCGTCGCCGAGCTGGTCGAAAACGTCGCGTAAAAGATTCCCCTAAGTCACCACTTTTGGGTCTTATTAGCACAAAATAGCCCCTGTGCCTGCGTAAACTTTCCCATCCTTTGTGTGGAATCGCAGGCCAGGGGCTTAACTTTGGGCGCAGTATATTGCACTTTTTGCGGGTATCGTCTAACCTATGGAGCCGCGATTGGGCATTTTGTACGTTCTACGTGCTAAAATGCAAATTATTGAATCAGATATAACCCAACTATTTGGAGGTTCGAATGGCACTCCCTCAGCTTACCGATGAGCAGCGCAAGCAGGCTCTTGAGAAGGCTGCTGCCGCACGTCACGCCCGCGCTGAGCTTCGCGAGCAGATCAAGAAGGGCGAGAAGTCCCTCGAGTCCGTGCTCAACTCCGATGACCCCATCGCTTCCCGCATGAAGGTTTCCACCCTCATCGAGTCTCTCCCTGGTTATGGCAAGGCCAAGGCCGCCAAGATCATGGAGGAGCTCGGTATCTCCGCTACCCGTCGCGTCCAGGGCCTCGGCGTCCGTCAGCGCGAGCAGCTCCTCGAGCAGCTGACCAAATAAGTGAGCGCTCAGGATTCCAAGCTCTTTGTGATTTCTGGACCGTCAGGCGCAGGGAAGGGTACGCTCGTCACTCGTGTGCGCGAGCGCCGTTCGAACCTGGGCCTGACGGTTTCGGCTACCACGCGAGCACCACGCAAAGGTGAAGTCGACGGCGTCAACTACTTTTTTCTGACGCGCGAGGAGTTCGACCGCCGCGTGGCAAACGGTGAGTTTGTTGAGTGGGCCGAGGTCCACGGTAACTGCTACGGCACATTGGTGAGCGAGGTCACATCCAAGCTCGCCTCGGGCGCGTCTCTTATTTTGGAGATCGATGTCCAGGGCGCCCTGCAGGTGAAGGAGCGTTTCCCCGAGGCCGTGCTGATCTTTATCAAGCCGCCTTCGCTTGAGGTGCTCCGCGAGCGTCTAGTCGGTCGCGGTACCGAGACGCCCGAGACGATTGAGCTGCGTATGGCAAACGCCGCCGATGAGCTTGCCCTTGCCGACCGCTACGACGACGTCGTGGTTAATGACGATCTCGACCGCGCGACCGATGAACTCGTTCGCGTTCTCGATATGCATGAAAGGAACTGAGGTCCGTGTCCGTTGTAAAGCCTTGCATTGACGATCTTCTGGAGAAGACCGATCACAACCGCTTCCTGCTCGCTTCGCTTGCCTCCAAGCGCGCCTGCGACATCAATAGCATGCTGCGTGGCCAGCACAACCGCGTGCTTGCCGTCCAGGATGTCGATGACATCACCATCGGGCTTTCCGGTGCCGATACCATCTTGATGGCTATGGACGAGATTGTCGACGGCGACATCTCTTACGACGAGGCCCGTTACGAGAAGGCGCTCGGCCACAAGGTTGCTGAAGCCTAAATGGCGGCTCGCGTCTGCCTGGTCCACTATCACGAGGTTGGACTGAAGGGTAAGAACCGCGCACATTTTGAGCATATCCTCATGGATAACATCAAGGCGGCCTTGGCCGCCTTTTCCGTGAATGCCGTGTCTCGAATTTCCGGTTATATCCTCGTGACCTTTAACGAGCATCAGGCCGATGAGGCGGCGCGTGTCATTCGCACCGTTCCCGGCGTTGCTCGTGTGTCTTTGGCGTATCACACTAACCGCGACCCGCAGGAGTACTGTGCCGCCGCCGTCAAGGCGCTGCGCGAGTTTGGTCCTTTCGATTCGTTTAAGGTGCACGCCAAGCGCTCCAATACCGACTATGAGCTCACCTCGATTGATATCAATCGTCAGGTGGGCGAGGTACTGTGCGAGGCCTTCCCCGATAAAAAGGTTCAAATGCACGACCCCGATGCGATGGTGCACGTACTGGTGGTCCAGGGTAGCGTCTACGTGTATGCGCGCTCCGAGCGTGGCGTGGGCGGTCTGCCGGTGGGTTCTGCCGGCAAGGTCGTGACGCTGTTGTCGTCGGGTATCGATTCTCCGGTGGCGACCTGGATGCTCGCGCGTCGCGGCGCGGTGTGCGTGCCGGTACATTTCTCCGGTCGTCCGCAGACGCCCGATACGAGCGAGTATTTGGTGCAGGACATCATCCGTGCGCTTGAGCCGGGTGTCCAGATCGGCCGCCTGTACGTGGTGCCGTTTGGCGACTGCCAGCGTGAGATTTCGGTCACCTGTCCCAGCAACCTGCGCGTGATTATGTATCGCCGCATTATGTATTCGGTTGCCGAGCGCATTGCACACATCGAGGGTGCCAAGGCTATCGTTACGGGCGAATCACTTGGGCAGGTTGCCTCCCAAACGCTTGAGAACATCATGGCCGTCAACGAGGCCGTGAAGATCCCCGTGTTCCGTCCTCTCATCGGTTCGGACAAGCAGGAGATCATCGCGCGCGCCGAGGAGATCGGCACGTTCGATATCTCGACTGAGGCCGCTCCCGACTGCTGCACGCTATTTATGCCGCGCCGTCCCGAGACGCACGCTAAACTCGATGCCGTGCATGAGGCCTGGGAGTTGTTCGATCACGAGGAGATGATCGAGCGCCTGCTCAAACAGACCGAGTACATCGACTTCGAGAGCAACACGTATAAGGCCCCCAAGACCTTAAAACGCAAACATTCGGAGCTTGCTCCGCGTGAGATTTACCAAGATCACGAGTAAATTTGTGCATAGACCGACGATGCGCCTGCATCGTCGGTCTTTTGCTATCTGGGCATTTTGCGGCTAAGTGTTCATTTGCTGACGTGTGCCTGAATAAATGGACAGATTTGTGCAAGGTTTTGGTCGGTTTTTGGTTTGACCGCTAAAACCGGTTTTGGAGCGTAGCTGTTGCGGAGTTCCTTTCCTGACACGATGGTGTTGGGAGGTTTTGCTATGGCGCAGCGCGAACAACACGAACGGGTCAAAAAGATGGACCGCTTGGCGGACAAGCTGTTCGGTCATAAGGCGGTGGTCGTGGCGATACTGGTCGTCATTGCGATGGCGAGCGGCTTGGCGATGGCGAACCTTGGCGGCGGTGCCGGCGGCGTGTCGTTTGAGCGCACTGACGGTTCAGACTCGTTGGTGGAGCCGGGATCCGGCGATGCCTCGAGCGGAAAGACATCCGAAGGCTCTTCGTCTAAGGCGTCTGCCGCGGCAGAAGTCTATGTCGATGTTGATGGCGCTGTTGTGTCGCCCGGTGTATACAGGCTCAAAGACGGCGCGCGGGTGGCTCAGGCGATTGATGCCGCCGGCGGGCTGGCGCCTGAGGCAGACGTTACGGGGCTCAATCGGGCATCTAAGGTCGTCGATGGACAGAAGATTCACGTTCCAACGGTAGGGGAGCAGCAGACGTCCATTGCGGAAGCCGGTGTTGATGGTGGGGCTTTCGCATCATCGGGCGTGAGTGGCGCAACAGGCCTAGTAAATATCAATACGGCAAGCGCGGCAGAACTGCAGACGCTCTCGGGCATCGGTCCCTCCATGGCACAGTCGATTATCGATGAGCGGACAAAGAACGGTGCTTTTGCCTCGGTTGACGATCTGATGCGTGTATCGGGAATCGGCGAGAAGAAGCTTGCCAAAATCAAAGATTGCATCTGCGTATGAGTGCGACCGAGCGCGAGCATGTGATGCCTCCGCGGCCCCTGATGCCGTGGACGATGGCCCTGTGTGCCGGCATGTGCATGAGCTGCGCCTCGGTGCTCAACGTGGCCGCTGATGCGCTGCTGAGGGAGCAGGCGCCGGCGGTCGGGCTGCTATGGGCCATTCCCGTTGCGACGACGGTATTCGTTGTGCTGGCTCAATCTTGTGCGCGGCTTGCCCCTTTGAAGCGGTGGTTGTATGCCGCGTCCGTCGGTCTCGTGGCGGGAGCGGTCGTCTCGGCGTGGTGGGCTGTGGGTGCGCTCAGCGCCTCGAAGGCGCTCGACGGTCGAGCGGCAAGCGGCCTCGAGTTTATCGTGCAGGGCGATCCATCCATAAACGACGACGTGTATTCCTATACCTGCGAGGCACGCGCGGACGGTAAGAACTTGGCAACGGTTCGCCTATCGTGCGACCGCGAGCTCAAGGTCGGGGCGTACGTGCGTGTTATCGGTCGCGTTTCACGTTTTGAGAACGATGCGTATGGACGATCGCGTGTGCTCCGAGGCGAGGTGCGCAAGGTTAAAGTCGTTCGGATTGTGTCGGCCGATGAGGGCTCTCCGGGACCGCTGCTTCGGCTGCGAAATGGGCTGCTTGCGTCCATCGCGCCTGCGACCGACCCGGCGCGTGCACTCATAGCCGGTGTCGTCTGCGGTCGTTCGGCCGAACTGCGCGCCCAGCCGGCGGGCGACTGGTTTTCGGTAACGGGAACGGCGCATCTTATCGCCGTCTCGGGCAGCCATTTGGCTATCGTGGGATTTGTAATCGAGGGTGTATTGCAAAAGACTCGCTGCTCACGTGGTGTTCAGCGGGCGATATTGGTGATGGCGCTTGTGGGCTACACTGCCTTTACGGGCGCGTCTCCCTCGGCCGTGCGCGCGTGCTGCATGGTGTTCGCGACGCTTGTCGTAAACGGCGCGGGGCGTCGCCGGCACGGCGCATCGGCACTCTTCGTAACCATGTCCATCTTTGTGCTACTGCGGCCGACGGTGCTGTTCGAGATGGGCTTTCAGCTCTCGTGTGCCAGCGTCTTAGCCATTCTGTGCTTTTGCCCCTATGCGACCTACGCTTTGGGTGAGCTGGGTGTGCCATCGGGCGTAGCCAACATACTTTCCGTCACGCTGTGCTCGCAACTGGCAACACTTCCCATTACCATTCCTGCCTTCGGTACGTTCTCGCTCATTGCTCCGCTGGCAAATGCAGTCATCGGTCCGGTGGTGAGCGTACTGCTTGCTGTGTCGATCGTGCTGGTTCCCTTTTCGCTCGTGGAACCGTTGCGGATTTGGGCGCTCGTTGTGCCCATGGTTGCCGCCCGTTGCGCACTGTTCTTCGAGCAACTGTTTGCCGCCGTGCCTGGTGTATCTGTGAGTGTGCCGCCCGATAGCATGTGGATTTACCTAGTGCCGTGTTTGCTGGCGGTTCTGTTGGTCTGGTGGCCGCGTCCCCGTGCACGTCCTATGGCGGTGGGGCTTTCATGCCTGGTGCTCTTGGCTGCGATTCCGTACGTCTACTGGGATCGATTCGCTCCGCCTTCGGTGACGGTGCTCGATGTGGGCCAGGCGGATGCGATTCTTATCCGCCAGGGCGACGCATTAGCACTCGTCGACTGCGGGCTCGATGAGCGCGTGGTAGCGGCGTTGGTTCGCAATAACGTGCACCATATCGATGCCGTCTTTGTGACGCATTGGGATGAGGATCACTGGGGTGGTCTACCTGCCGTGCTCGAACAGTTTTCGGTTGGAACCATTGCAGTTGCAGCGGATGCGCTGGACGGTGCGCCTGCTGAGGTCCTGAATCGCCCCGGCGTAACGTATCGGCAGGTGGCTCGCGGGGATACGGTCGATATCGGCGCATTTCGGGCTCGTGTGATGTGGCCGTTTGACACGGTGGATGGCGAGGGCAATGAGGACTCGCTTGTCTTGCTGCTCTCCTATGCCCGGGAATGCAAGAGCCTGCGTATGCTCCTCACTGGTGATGCCGAGCTCGATCAGGAGCGCGAGTTTGTACAGGAGGTGGGTGATATCGATGTGCTCAAGCTGGGGCATCACGGCTCAAAAGTTTCCGTCGACAAAGACCTGCTGGAAACGCTTAAGCCCGAGCTCTCTATGGCGAGTGCGGGCGAGGGCAACCGCTACGGCCATCCATCCGATGCCTGCATCGATGCCGTTCGCGATGCGGGCGGCGCGTTCGCATGTACCATTGAACAAGGAGACATTACCGTCTCGCCGACCGTAACAGGTTTTGCCATGCGATGCCAGCGACCGTGATGCTGCCGTTGGCGCGGGACCAACCCCTGGGCTAAAATGGCACGGTACGAATTCGAGAGTCTGCGGGAGGGGAGCGCAATGTCCGAAATCGGTCTGCTGCCGGCATATCTGATCGTCGGTACCGACGGAGTCAAGCGCGATCACGCCGTCTCGCGTATGAAAGCGCGTCTGGAAAAGTCGGGTATGGTCGAGTTTAACCTCGACGAGCGCGACATGACTAAGGACCCCGATATCGAGTCCATTATCGGATCGCTTAACACCTTTCCGATGGGCAGCGAGTTTCGCCTGGTAATCCTTGATGGCTGCTCAAAGCTCGCTAAGGCTGTCTCGGAGCCGCTCGTCGAGTACCTCGCAAGTCCCAGCCCCACAACGGTCTGCCTCATCATCGCCGACTCGCTTGCCAAGAACACGCGCCTGTATAAGGCGATCGCCAAGATCGACAAGAAGGCCGTGATCGATTGCTCCGGCACCAAGCGCTGGGAGCTACCGCGCCGCGTTCAGCAGATGGCGACGCAGCATGGCAAGTCGATCTCGACGGCGGCAGCCGAGGAACTCGTCTCGCGTTCGGGTGAAAACACTCGCATGCTCGATAACGATTTGGCTAAGCTTGCCCAGATGGTCGAGGCGCCCCAGATTGAGCTTGCCGACGTTGAGCGCTGGATTGTACGTACGGCCGAGGTTCAGCCCTGGGACTTTCTCAATGCGGTCTCGGCCCGTGACATGCGCCGCTCGCTCGAGCTCTTCAATCTACTGCCCGCCAAGAGCTACGTGTGGACTTACACATTGCTGTGCGGCCGTATTCGCGAGCTTATCGTTGCCAAGGCGCTCGATGCGCGCGGACAGGGTCGTGAGCTGGCCGCAACGCTTAAGCTCCAGTCCTGGCAGGTCAAGAATCACCTGACCTGGGCTCGCCGCTTTTCGATGGCAGAGCTCGTCGCAGCGCTCGAGGGAGCGGTCGATGTGGAGCTCGCGCTCAAGGGTTCGGCCGATTCTCAGACCGCGCTTTTGCTCTGGATTACGAACATCTTGAGAAAATCGTGATGATACCTGCCTATTTGACAAATTCGTTCTATCCCTTTGAGGGGGAGCGTGCTATAGTAGGCGCTTGCATGACCTCACCGTGTCTCAGAGGTGTCATACATTTTTTGCAAGGAACTCGAAAGGAACTCCAGAAGTGGCAAACATCAAGTCTCAGAAGAAGCGTATCCGCACCAATGAGGCAGCTCGCATGCGTAACAAGGCTGTCAAGTCCGAGCTCAAGACGCTGACCAAGCACGTCCAGTCCGCCGTCGCCGAGGGCGACGCCGAGAAGGCCCAGGCTGCCCTCAAGACCGTCACCAAGCGTCTCGACATGGCTGCCGCCAAGCATGTTATCCACAAGAACCAGGCTTCCAACCGTAAGTCCGGTCTTGCCAAGCTCGTGAACAGCATCAACGCCTAAGTTGTAAATTTCACACCACACAGATTACGCGCATAAATGGAGCTTGTTTTATGGAACAGGCTCCATTTTTTGTACCGCTCGGGTAAGATAGTCCGCATGAATACTTCAATTGACATTTCCCACATCCGCAACTTCTCGATCGTTGCGCACATCGACCATGGCAAGTCCACGATCAGTGACCGTATCCTCGAGCTCACCCATACCGTCGACGAGCGCGACATGGAGTCGCAGCTGCTCGACACCATGGATATCGAGCGCGAGCGCGGCATCACGATCAAGTCCAACGCCGTTCGCGTCTCCTACGACGCCGACGATGGCGAGACGTATCAGTTCAACCTGATCGATACACCGGGCCACGTGGACTTTACCTATGAGGTCTCGCGTTCGCTGGCAGCCTGCGAGGGCGCGGTGCTCGTCGTCGACGCCACGCAGGGTGTCGAGGCGCAGACCGTCTCCAACGCGACGCTCGCCATGAACGCCAACCTGGATATCGTGCCCGCCATCAACAAGATTGACCTTCCCTCTGCACACCCCGACGAGGTCAAGACCGAGATTGAGGATGACCTGGCCATTCCTGCCGACGATGCCGTATGCGTATCGGGCAAGACCGGCGAGGGCATTCACGATTTGCTGGAGTCTATCGTCTTCTTGATCTCGCCGCCCAAAGGCGATGTGAACGCGCCGCTCAAGGCGCTCATCCTGGACTCGTATTTTGATGAGTACCGAGGCGTCGTTGCCACGGTCCGCGTGTTTGACGGCTCCATCAAGAAGGGCGATACCCTTCGTATGATGCAGGCAGAAGGTGACTTTTTGGTCGACGGCGTGGGCGTCAAGCGTCCCGCCGAGACTCCGGTCGATGCGCTGACGGTCGGCGAGGTGGGCTACGTGGTCACGGGCCTGAAGGACCCCGAGGCTGTTCGCGTGGGCGACACCCTTACCTGGGCGTCGAATCCCTGCCCCGAGCCGCTTCCGGGCTACCGCGAGGCCAAGCCCATGGTCTACACGGGCCTGTTCCCGATCGACAACAAGGATTACGAGAACTTGCGCGACGCTCTCGATAAACTGCACGTCAACGACCCGTCGTTGGTGTGGGAGCCCGAGACCTCGGTGGCGCTCGGCTTTGGTTTCCGCGTGGGCTTCTTGGGCCTGCTACATATGGAGGTCGTTAAGGAGCGTCTGGAGCGCGAGTTCAATCTGGACCTCATTGCCACGAGCCCTTCGGTGGACTATCACGTCTATAAGACCGACGGTGAGATGATTGATGTCCGCAGCCCGCAGGATCTGCCCGAGGCTACGCGCATCGAGCGCATCGAGGAGCCTTACCTCAAGGCCAAGATTATCTGCCCGCCCGAGTATACGGGCGCCGTCATGCAGCTCGCTATCGAGCACCGCGGCATTACAACCGACATGATCCATCTCACGAGCAAATCGGTCGAGATGCGCTTCGACATGCCGCTCGCGGAGCTCATCCTGGACTTCTTTGACCAGCTCAAGAGCCGCACCAAGGGCTATGCCTCGCTCGACTATGAGTTTAACGAGTATCGTCCCTCCGAGCTCGTCAAGCTCGATATCCTGCTTTCGGGCGACGAGGTGGACGCGCTTTCGTTTATCGTGCACAAGGATAAGGCCTATGGCCTGGCCCGTGGCCTGTGCGACAAGCTCAAGGAAATCATTCCGCGTCAGCTGTTCGAGGTGCCTATTCAGGGCGCCATCGGCAACAAGATCATCGCCCGCTCCACCGTCAAGGCACGCCGCAAGGATGTTTTGGCCAAGTGCTATGGTGGCGATATCTCGCGTAAGCGCAAGCTGCTCGAGAAGCAGAAAGAGGGCAAGAAGCGCATGAAAGCCATCGGTTCGGTCGAGGTCCCGCAGGAGGCCTTTATGGCGATCCTCAAGGTAGACGAGTAAGTCCATGGCGCTTTCTGAATACAGCAAGCGGTTGCTTGGTGCCTATGTCGAGCAGCCGTTCCTTATGGCTCCCATGGCGGGCGTAACCGATCCCGCCTATCGCATTATGTGCCGCCGTCGCGGTGCCCATCTTGCCTATAGCGAGATGGTGAGCGTGGCGGGCCTTGCCTATGCCAGCAATAAGACGTGGCGCCTGGTACTGCCGGCCGATGAGGAGCAGCAGATCTGCGTGCAGCTCTTTGGCTCCAAGCCCGATCAGTTTGCGAGCGCTGTCGCTGCCGTCGAGGAGCGTGTGGGCGATCGCCTGTCGCTGATCGATATCAACATGGCCTGCCCGGCTCGCAAGGTCGTCACCAAGGGCGAGGGCTCGGCGCTTATGCGTGCGCCCGAGCTGGCAGAGCAGATCGTCGAGGCGGCGGTGGGTGCGGCGCACGTGCCCGTGACCGTCAAGATTCGCAAGGGCTTTTATGCCGAGGATCGCAATGCCGCGACATTTGCCCAGATGCTTGAGGGTGCAGGGGCTGCCGCAGTCGCCGTGCATGGTCGCTGTGCCACGCAGCTCTATACGGGTCAGGCCGATTGGTCGGTCGTCGATGAGGTCGCAGATGCCGTCGAGATTCCTGTGATCGGTTCGGGCGATGTTTTCTCGGCCGAGGATGCCGCGGAGCATCTGCGCAACTCGGGTGCCAGCGCGGTGTTTATCGCGCGCGGTATCTATGGCAACCCCTGGGTGTTCGGCGATGCCCGCGCCCTTGCACTGGACGCCACGCCAGTGCCGTCTCGCTCCTCATGCGAGCGCCTGGATGCCCTGCGCGAGCATCTGACGCTCACGCACGAGCTGTTGCCGCTCATGTCGCGTGCCCGCACGTACGCAAGCTGGTATCTAAAGGGCATGCCCCATGCTGCCGCCTGGCGCGCTCAGGTGGTGCGTTGCTCCACATACGAGGAGTTCATGGCACTGGTCGATGATATCGAGCACGATGTGGTGGCCTGCGAGGCCGCACTTGCCGCCGGCGAGTCGGTGCCCGCTCATCCGCTGGAGGCCTAACGGTGGCCGTTACCGCGCTGTACGTGCATGTGCCGTTTTGCGCCCAAAAATGCCGGTACTGTGACTTTGACTCACGCAGTTTTGCTCCGTGCAACATGAGCGTTGCGCTCGATACCTATTTTGAGCAGTTGTATGCGCGTCTCGATGCCTTTGGCGACGCAGGCGCGCTTGCACAGATTCGCACCGTCTATGTTGGCGGCGGCACGCCGTCGCTGGCGGGGGAGCGTCTGGTAGAACTTGCCCGGCGTATCTCTGCGTGGTGCAGGCCTGTTGAGTTTACCTGTGAGGCCAATCCTGAGTCGCTGACCGCCGAGCTTGCCGCTGCACTTGCCAAGGTTGGTGTCACACGCGTCTCTCTGGGCGTGCAAACGCTCGATAACACCGAACTTACCGCTATCGGCCGTATTCACGATGCCGATCGGGCGCTCGCCGCCATCGCGACAGTCAAGACCGCTGGGCTTGACGTGTCGTGCGACCTTATGTGCGGACTTCCCGGGCAGACCGCAGCGAGTTGGAAGCGCACGCTCGATGGCGTGCTGGTGGCGGCGCCGCATCATGTGTCGGTGTACCCGCTCACGCTCGAGGAGGCCACGCCGCTCTACCTCATGGCGTGTCGCGACGAGTCGCTCGAGCCCGACGAGGATTTTCAGGCCGCCTGCATGGATATGGCACGCGAGCTCCTGGGTGCGGCCGGTTATCACCCCTATGAGGTGGCGAGCTATGCGCTCGACGGCCATGAGTGCGCCCATAACATTGCCTACTGGACCGGACGGGGCTACCTGGGCCTGGGTCGTTCTGCCGCGGGCATGCTCGACGCCGAGGATTTCGACCGTCTTGCAGGTTTGTTCCCCGGCGTGTCTTCTCGAGGCGATGCGCACCGCGTGCGTCTGGTGCAACGCGACGATGACGCGACGGCGTTCGAGGCCGAACATCTGTCGCAGCGCGAGGC
>DXMX01000054.1:0-1803 GCA_019413955.1 Collinsella sp. | reverse complement strand
GCGCGAGGCTGCGGCCGAAGACCTGATGCTCGCCTGTCGCATGACGCGCGGTGTCGCGTCCGACCTGTTGGTTCGCGCGGCTCGTGTCATCCCGGCCGATGAGCTGGCAGCTGCCTGCGATCGCGCACTCGAATTGGGTCTTGCCACTTGGGTGCCTGAGACGCTCGGGGTCCATGAGGGACCCTTCACTTCGGCAGATGTCGTCGCGGGTCATGTTCGAGCTCGTCTGGCGCCGACCCACCTGGGCTGGCTCGATGGAAATGTTCTGTTCGAGCTGTTTTGGGATCTAGCTTAGGTCGCTCGGGTAGAATTACCGGAATATATACGCTGCTGTGAGCAGGAGGTTGCCGCGCATGGCGACGATGAACGAAAAAGATTACTACGAGATTCTGGGTGTCTCCAAGGACGCCACCTCGCGTGATATTCAAAAGGCCTTCCAGCAAAAGGCCCGCAAGCTCCATCCGGACGTCAACAAAGAGCCGGATGCCGAGGAAAAGTTTAAAGAGGTTTCCGAGGCCTACGCCGTGCTTTCGGACGAGCAGAAGCGTTCGCGCTACGACGCCATGCGTTCGGGCAATCCCTTTGCCGGTGCTCCTACGGCTTCGCCCTATGGTGGCGGCTACGCCGGCAGCACGGGTTATGGCAATCCTTTTGAGGGCGGCTTTCCTTTTGGCGGTGCCTGGGGCCAGCAGCGTCGTGGGCAGGCTGCCTATAATCCCGAGAACGGTGCCAACGTGGTCGTCGATATCAAACTCGACGCCAAGGAGGCCAAGGGCGGTGCCCGCAAGACCGTCCGCTACACGCGCTTCGATACCTGCGGTCATTGCGGTGGCTCGGGCTCCGTTTCGTCTGAGCATGCCCATACCTGCCCGAGCTGCGGTGGTCGCGGCCACATCGACGTCGACCTGTCCTTCCTGTTTGGTGCGGGCACGTTCCAGTCGGTCTGCCCCGAGTGCGGCGGTTCCGGTAAGGTCGTGGCCGACCCCTGCCCTGATTGCGGTGGCAGCGGCCGTACACGCGTAACCTCCGAGCAGACGATTGAGTTTCCTGCCGGCACGCACGATGGCGACGAGGTCCGCATTAGCGGCATGGGTCATGCTGGCACCAACGGTGCCGCGGGCGGCGACCTGGTCGGCCGCGCCCATGTTGAGGCCGAGCGCTTGGAAGGCAAAGCTCGTACCGGTTTTTACCTGATGGGCATCGTGGCGCCGTTTTTGATACTCTCGGCCATCTCGGGCGTGTTCTCTGCCTTTGCCGTGATGTGCTTTATTCCGTTTACCATGGGCCTGTTCATGGTGCTTTCGGACGGCGTGCTTCATCGCAGCTTGCTGTGGTGGAAGCGCGGTGCGATGCAGTTTGCCAATGGTTTTGCCAACGGCTTTATGTTCGCGCTCGTGTCGGTTTGGTTCGCGAGCTGCTCGCAACGGGCCATGCTTTTGCCGTACCAAATGCAATAACATCAAACCCTCTGTTTGCGGTCGGCCCAGCTTGGGTATAGGACGCACTGTGACAATAATGAAAGTCGGAAGGATTCGGTCGTGTCGGAAAATAGGGATTACTACGAGGTGCTTGGCGTCGACAGGGATGCCGACGCGCGGACGATTAAGCGTGCGTTTCTAAAGAAGGCCCGTACCGTACACCCGGATGTTTCGGACGACCCCGAGGCCGAGGCCAAGTTCAAGGAGCTCAACGAGGCCTATTCCGTTCTTTCCGATGAGCAGAAGCGTGCTAACTACGACCGTTACGGCATTGCCGACGGCCCTGGTGGTTCGGGCTACGTCGATATCAACGATATCTTTGGTG
>DXMX01000053.1 GCA_019413955.1 Collinsella sp. | reverse complement strand
CGATCCTCGCTTTGCCGATGCCTTCTGGGACGCCATCGACGAGCGCGGCGGATTGATGCGCAAGTAAGCCTTCGGACATCGACATTTACGGGCGCGGACCTCGGTTCGCGCCCGTTTTTTATAAGAGCTGCGATTGCCGGCTCTCTGTTCACAGAAAATATATGAACAGATGTTCGATACACATACATCTACCTGCGTATTTTCTGTCGAAAAACTTTGCTACTCCAAAAACTCAATCGCGTCAAGGCTTTTCTTGCCCAACGGTCGGTACCTGATAAACTATTAGGTTGCGATAACTGGCGAAGCTATGCCTCGCCAATCCACCGAGCATTTCCGTGAAGGAGGAAAAACCTGGTGACCTACGCATACACTGCCACTGAGCGCAAGCGCGTCAGCTTCGGGAAAATCCCGGAGGCCATGGAGCTCCCCAACCTTATCTCTGTTCAAAGGGAATCCTTTGAGCGTTTTAAGGACGAGGGTCTTCGTGAGGCGTTCAAGGAATCCAGCCCCATCCAGAGCCAGAACCATGTTCTCGAGGTTACCTTCGGCGAGCATCAGTTCGGCGACCCCGCGCACACCGTCGAGGAGTGCCGCGAGAAGGATATGACCTATCAGGCTCCGCTTCTGACCGACGTCCGTCTCACCAACAAGGAGACCGGCGAGATCAAGGAGCAGCTCGTCTTCATGGGCGACTTCCCCATGATGACCGATCAGGGCACCTTCATCATCAACGGTACCGAGCGCATCGTCGTCTCGCAGCTCGTCCGCTCCCCGGGCGTGTACTACAGCTCCGAGATGGATTCGGGCAAGCAGATCTACAAGGCCCAGATCATCCCGTCCCGCGGTGCCTGGCTTGAGTTTGAGGTCGACAAGCGCGACCAGCTCATGGTCTCCATCGACCGTAAGCGCAAGCAGAGCGCCACGATGTTCCTGCGCGCCCTTGGCATTGCCGTCACCAACGACGACATCATCGAGCTGCTCGGCAACTCCGATGTGATCAAGCGCACCCTGGAGCGCGACACCGCCCTCACTCGCGAGGACGCCCTCATCGAGATCTACCGTCGTCTGCGCCCGGGCGAGCCTCCCACCGTGGACGCTTCCCGCAGCCTGCTCGAGGGCCTGCTCTTTAACCCGCAGCGCTACGATCTGGCCCGCGTCGGTCGTTACAAGGTCAACAAGAAGCTCAACCTCACCACCGAGGAGGAGGTCACGGTGCTCACCGACGAGGATATCGTCGCGACGCTGCGTTACCTGCTGTCCCTCGCTGCCGGCGAGCAGGGCTTCAAGGTCGATGACATCGACCACTTTGGCAACCGCCGCATCCGTACCGTCGGCGAGCTCGTCGCCAACCAGTTCCGTATCGGCATGAGCCGTATGGAGCGCGTCGTCCGTGAGCGCATGAGCTCCCAGGACATCGACGAGATCACCCCGCAGTCGCTCATCAACATTCGCCCGATCGTGGCCTCCATCAAGGAGTTCTTCGGTTCCTCGCAGCTCTCGCAGTTCATGGACCAGGCGAACCCCCTGACCGGTCTGACCCACAAGCGCCGTCTGTCCGCACTCGGCCCTGGCGGTCTTGCCGGCCACAAGTCCGGCTCCAGCCGCCGTCCCAACGTGCCGACGGCCGTCCGCGACGTCCACAACTCGCACTACAGCCGCATGTGCCCGATCGAGACCCCTGAAGGCCCCAACATCGGCCTGATCGGCTCGCTCGCCCTCTACGCCCGCGTCAACGAGTACGGCTTCATCGAGGCTCCGTTCCGTCGCGTCGAGAACGGCGTTGCCACCGACCAGATCGACTGGATGACCGCTGACGAGGAAGAGAAGCACGTCATCGCGCCGGCCAACACGCCGCTCGATCCCAAGACCAACGAGTTCATCACGACCGATGCCGAGGGCAAGCTTGTCCGCCCGCACACCGTGATCGCCCGTACCCGCGACTTCGACGGCTCCTTCGGCGCTCCCGCCGACGTGCCTGTCGAGGACGTCGACTACATGGACGTCTCGCCGCGTCAGATGCTCTCCGTCGCAGCCACGCTGATCCCGTTCCTCGAGCACGACGACGCCAAGCGTACGCTGATGGGCGCTAACATGCAGCGCCAGGCCGTGCCGCTGGTTCACCCTGCCGCTCCCTATGTCGGTACCGGCATGGAGCGTCGCGCCGCTCTGGACTCCGGCGAGGTCACCCTGGCCAAGAACGCCGGCGAGGTCATCTTTGCCGACGCCGCCAAGATCATCGTCAAGCATGCCGGCGGCATGGACGAGTATCACCTGGCCAAGTACCAGCGCTCCAACCAGTCCACCTGCATCAACCACCGTCCGCTCGTGCGCGTCGGTGACACAGTTGAGCAGGGCGAGCCCCTGGCTGACGGTCCCTCGACCGATCATGGCGAGCTCGCACTGGGCCAGAACCTTACCGTGGCATACATGCCGTGGGAAGGCTTTAACTACGAGGACGGTATCGTCGTGTCCGAGCGCCTGGTGGCCGAGGACCTGCTGACGACCATCAACATCACCCGTCACGAGATCGACGCCCGCGACACCAAGCTCGGCCCCGAGGAGATCACCCGCGAGATCCCGAACCTCTCCGAGGACATGCTTGCCAACCTCGACGAGGACGGCATCATCCGCATCGGCGCCGAGGTCGGCCCTGGCGACATCCTGGTCGGCAAGGTCACGCCTAAGGGCGAGAGCGCTCTGACCGCCGAGGAGCGCCTGCTGCGCGCCATCTTCGGTGCCAAGGCCCACGACGTCCGCGACACCTCCCTTAAGATGCCTCACGGCGCTTACGGCCGCGTCATCGACGTCGTCCGTTTTAGCCGCGAGAACGGCGACGACCTGGCTCCCGGCGTCAACGAGCAGGTGCGCGTCTACGTCGCCCAGCGTCGTAAGATCCAGCAGGGCGATAAGATCGCCGGTCGCCACGGCAACAAGGGTGTTATCTGCAACGTTCTGCCGGTCGAGGACATGCCCTACATGGCTGACGGTACCCCGATCGACGTTATCCTCAACCCGCTGGGCGTTCCTTCGCGTATGAACGTCGGCCAGCTGCTCGAGTGCCACCTTGGCTGGGCTGCTGCCTGCGGTTGGGATACCGAGCAGGCCGACTCCGACAAGTACGTCCCCGGTCCGTTCTTCACCGCGACGCCCGTCTTCGACGGCGCCAAGGAGGACGAGATCGCCGAGGTCATCCGTCGTGCCAACAAGAACATGCTCAACAAGGCCACCGCTGCCTTTGGCGATCACATGCGCCCCGAGTTCGTCACCCAGCTTGACGAGCGCGGCAAGACCCGCCTGTTCGACGGCCGCACCGGCGAGGAGTTCCGCGAGCCCATTACCGTGGGTACGTCCTACATCCTCAAGCTCGGCCACATGGTCGACGACAAGATCCACGCCCGTTCGACCGGCCCTTACAGCCTGGTTACCCAGCAGCCTCTGGGCGGCAAGGCTCAGTTCGGCGGCCAGCGCTTCGGCGAGATGGAAGTTTGGGCACTGTACGCTTACGGTGCTTCCAACGTCCTGCAGGAGATCCTGACCGTCAAGTCCGACGATACCGTGGGCCGCGTCAAGACCTACGAGTCCATCGTCAAGGGCGAGAACGTTCCTGTCCCGGGTATCCCCGAGTCCTTCAAGGTTCTCGTCAAGGAGATCCGTTCCCTCGCGCTGGACATCGAGCCCATGCACGATGCCGACGAGGACGCCTCCGCCCCTGTGTCCGCCGAGGAGACCTCTGCTCTCGACGACCTGGCTGCGCTCGCCGGCGTTGACGCCGACGTCGAGGCCCAGGATGCCGAGACCGCCGAGGCGCCCGAGGCTGTCGCCGCCACGACCACTGATAAGGAGTAGTTGACTGTGGCAGATTTCGAAGCTACTGATTTTGACTCGGTAAAGATCTCCCTTGCCTCCGCCGACCAGATCCGTTCCTGGTCGCACGGTGAGGTCAAGAAGCCGGAGACCATCAATTACCGTACCCTCAAGCCCGAGAAGGACGGCCTGTTCTGCGAGAAGATCTTCGGTCCCGCCAAGGACTGGGAGTGCTCCTGCGGCAAGTACAAGGGCATCCGCTTTAAGGGCATCGTCTGCGAGCGCTGCGGCGTCGAGGTCACCTCGGCCAAGGTGCGTCGCGACCGCATGGGCCACATCGAGCTCGCTGCTCCCGTGTCCCACATCTGGTACTTCAAGAGCCCCACGAGCTTCCCGATGAGCCGTATGCTCGACATCAAGTCCAAGGACCTCGAGAAGGTTCTGTACTTTGCCAGCTACATCATCACCGAGGTTGACTACGAGGCTCGCGAGGCCGACGCCGACGACCTGCGCGAGGAGCTCGCCGCCGATCTGGAAGAGATCGATGCCGAGTGCGCTCGCCAGATCGAGTCCCTCAAGGAGCAGGGCGACCCCGAGAACTTTGACGAGTTCTCCGACGAGGAGCCGCTGACCCCCGAGGAGATCGCCTCCGGCATCGTCGACATCGAGGAAGAGTGCAAGGACGAGAAGCAGCTCCGTACGGACGCCTTCAACGCCTTCATGAAGCTCACCGAGCGCGACCTCATTTCCGATGAGCCGCTGTTCCGCGAGATGACCCGTTACTACTCCATGTACTTCAAGGGTGGTATGGGTGCCGAGGCTGTCCGCGACTTGCTCGCTGCCATCGACCTCCCCTCCGAGGCCGAGAAGCTCAAGGCCATCATCGCCGACGAGGATTCCCAGAAGCAGAAGCGCGAGAAGGCCGTCAAGCGCCTTGAGGTCGTTGACGCCTTCCTGAAGGGCGGCAACGACCCCGCGAACATGATCCTGGATGTCATCCCGGTCATTCCGCCCGATCTGCGCCCGATGGTCCAGCTCGACGGCGGCCGCTTCGCCGCGTCCGACCTCAACGACCTGTACCGTCGCGTGATCAACCGTAACAACCGACTCAAGCGCCTGCTCGACCTGGACGCCCCTGCGATCATCGTGAACAACGAGAAGCGCATGCTCCAGGAGTCCGTGGATGCCCTGTTCGACAACGGCCGTCGTGGTCGCCCGGTCTCTGGCCGTGGCGGTCGCCCGCTCAAGTCGCTCGCCGAGGCCCTCAAGGGCAAGCAGGGTCGTTTCCGTCAGAACCTGCTGGGCAAGCGTGTCGACTACTCCGGCCGTTCGGTAATCGTTACCGACCCCAAGCTGCTGCTGCACCAGTGCGGTCTGCCCAAGACCATGGCGCTGGAGCTCTTCAAGCCCTTCGTCATGAAGCGCCTGGTCGAGCTTGGCAAGGTCGAGAACATCAAGGGCGCCAAGCGCGCTATCGACCGCGGTGCCACCTTTGTGTGGGACATCCTCGAAGAGGTCATCGACGGCCGCGTCGTGCTGCTCAACCGTGCACCGACCCTGCACCGTCTGTCCATCCAGGCCTTTGAGCCGGTGCTGGTCGAGGGCAAGGCTATCCACCTGCACCCGCTGGTCTGCTCGCCCTTCAACGCCGACTTCGACGGCGACCAGATGTCTGTCCACGTGCCGCTGTCCAGCCAGGCTCAGGCCGAGGCCCGCGTGCTCATGCTCTCTGCGAATAACCTGCGCTCGCCGGCATCCGGCAAGCCGGTCAACATCCCCTCGCAGGACATGATCATCGGTGTGTACTACCTCACCCAGGTCCGCGAGGGCCTGCCGGGCGAGAACCACGTGTTCTCGAGCTTCGATGACGCGCTGCACGCCTATGACTGCCGCTCCGAGGTCGACATGCAGGCCAAGATCCAGGTCCGCGTGTCCGCTGCCGATGCCAACGTCATCAACGAGGACGGCACCCGTATCTTCCGCGTCAAGAACGGCAAGAACGAGTTCGTCGACTACGACGTCACCGGTAACAAGACCGCGCGCTTCGAGACCTCTATCGGCCGCATCATCTTCAACCGCCAGTGCCTGCCCGAAGACTATGAGTTCATGAACTACAAGATGGTCAAGGGCGACGTTGCCAAGCTGGTTGCGGACTGCTGCGATCGCTATCCCGAGGCCAAGGTCGGCCCGATCCTCGACGCCATCAAGTACTCCGGCTTCCACTACGCTACCCGCGCCGGCCTCACCATCTCGGTGTGGGACGCTCTCATCCCTGCCGAGAAGCAGGAGCTGCTCGATCGCGCCCAGGCCAACGTCGACCAGATCAACGAGTACTTCGAGGAGGGCTTCATCAACGAGACGGAGCGCCACATCGAAGTCGTTAACGAGTGGACCGCTTGTACCGATAAGATAAGGTCGCAGCGCTCATGCTCGACATGTTCGACGAGGAGAACCCGCTGTACATGATGGCCGACTCCGGCGCCCGTGGTTCTAAGACCCAGCTGCGTCAGCTCGGCGGCATGCGTGGCCTGATGGCAGACATGTCCGGCGAGACGATCGACCTTCCCATTAAGGCGAACTTCCGCGAGGGTCTGCTGCCGCTCGAGTACTTCATTTCGACCTACGGCGCCCGTAAGGGCCTGGTCGATACCGCATCCCACACCTCGGACTCTGGTTATCTGACCCGTCGTCTGGTCGATGTGGCCCAGGACGTCATCGTCCGCGAGGAGGACTGCGGTACGCACGAGGGCGTCACCTACAACCTCATCATCCCCGGCACCACCGACCTCAACACCGACCTCGTCGGCCGTTGCTTCATTGAGGACGTCGTGGCTCCCGATGGCACCGTGCTCTTTGAGCAGGACGGCTACATCGAGAAGGTCGCCGACATCCAGAAGATGGTCGATGCCGGCCTTAAGAAGGTCAAGCTTCGCGCGCTGCTCACCTGCCGCTCCAAGTACGGCGTGTGCCAGAAGTGCTACGGCTGGGATCTTTCCACCCGTCGCCCGGTCGCTATCGGTACTGCCGTCGGCATTATTGCTGCCCAGTCCATCGGCGAGCCCGGTACGCAGCTTACGATGCGTACCATTCACTCCGGCGGCGTCGCTGGCGTCGACGATATTACGCAGGGTCTGCCTACGGTCAGCCGTATGTTCGATATCGTCGGCAACGTCAACGAGAAGATTCTGGGTCGCGAGGCCGAGCTGGCTCCGTACTCCGGTCACCTCTCGATTAAGCCCGAGAAGTCCGAGTACGTGCTGACGCTCACCGACTCCGAGGACCACACCCGTGTCCTCGACGAGCGCCGCGTCCCCGCTTCGGTGCGCTTTATGCCTGAGATCGAGGACGGCTGCGAGGTTCGCGCCGGCGACCAGATCACCAAGGGCTTCGTCAACTTCCGCAACCTGCGCAAGCTGACCGACATCGAGTCGACGATGCACACCTTCGTCGAGAGCGTCAAGGACGTCTACACCAGCCAGGGCGTCGACCTGAACGACAAGCACATCGAGGTGCTCGCACGTCAGATGCTGCGTCGCGTTCAGATCACCAACCCCGGTGACTCCAAGTACCTGCTTGGTCAGTACGTCGACCGCTATGAGTTCGCCGACGAGGTCGAGCGCGTTGCCCGTCTGGGCGGTCAGGCTCCTGTGGCCGAGCCCGTCATCCTGGGTACGCTCAAGGTTGCGTCCAACATCGACTCCTGGCTGTCGAGCGCTTCGTTCATCCGTACCGCCGGCGTCCTTACCGAGGCTGCCATCGAGGGGAAGGTCGACCACCTGCTCGACCTTAAGTCCAACGTCATCGTCGGTAAGAAGATCCCGGCTGGTACCGGCCTCAAGCCGTATGCCAACGCCAAGCTGACGTATCGCACGGCCGACGGCTACGTGGACATCGACGGTCCGGCTTCGCCCAACGCCAAGTCGCTGCCCGAGTGGGCTCCGGTGGAGCTCAAGGACCTGGACGAGCAGCTCCCGCAGCAGCTCGACTGGGCCGGCTACGACGAGTTCGGCGGTGCTGACGGTTCGTTCACCCGCAACGGCCACACCATCTCCGCCGAGAAGGCTCGCCTGTACCTGTTCGACGACCTGGGCGTGTCGCAGCGCTGGACCAACAAGTTCAGCGAGGTCGGCATCGAGACGGTCGGCGACCTGGTTGGCAAGTCCGAGGAGGATCTGCTGCGCATCGACGGCATCGGTGCCAAGGCGATTGAGGAGCTCCGTGACGGCCTCGAGGCCCACGATCTGCTCTACATCCTCGAGAACAACGACGACGTTGCCGACGAGGAAGACCTCTCGCAGCTGCTGCAGATGGTCTTTAGCCCCGACGGTCCGGACGATATCCTGCTGGGTACCTCCGCTCCGACGCATCACGCCGACGCCGACGAGGAGCTCCTGGGCGCCCCGATCGACGACAAGAAGGCTCCCGCCAACGGCGCTATCAACGAGGACATGGCTTCCCTCGATGAGCTGCTCAACCAGCTCGTGGACACCGACGACGCCGAAGAGGCCAAGGACAACGACGAGGAGTAATTAGTTCCGCCGTTCTAACGAACGGCGGTGACCTCCGTCGCTGCGCGGCCCCCAGAGCTACAATCTGTCATTCAAAAGGCAGGGCATGACCAAAAGGTCAATGCCCTGCCTTTTTCATGCCACCTTGTACGCTCTGGGGGTCGCTCGCTTGCGTATGCTCAACCTGTTGCGTTCCGTTGATCCCTTGGGGACCTGCCAAAAAGGGACGGGTTTATTTTGGTAGGTTTTTTCCTGCTTGAATTTGAAACATTCTGTTCGGTCAAAGCGTATCTATGGTGAGGGCCTCATCGAGAACCATTAACGTCACCGGGAGGTGATTATGGAAGAACAAGCATTTAGACAGGCGGTCGAGGATCACCGGGATGTCGTGTTTCGAATCGCATTGACGTACCTGCGCGATCGTGCCGACGCCGACGATGTTGCCCAGGATGTCTTTATTAAGCTGCTTAAAAGCGATGGACATTTTGAGAGTTGGGAACATCTTCGCCGATGGCTTATCCGGGTCACGATCAATGAATGCAAATCGCTCTTCCGAAAGCCATGGAGGCGCGTGGAGGATATTGAGAACCTAGCCGATTCGCTCTCGACGGCACAGGATGAGACCAAGGCTGTCCTGTCAGACGTTATGCGACTTCCGGAACGATTCCGTATTCCCATCGTGCTCTATTACTATCTGGGCTTTTCGACCTCAGAGATTGGCGAGTTATTGCATGTGCCAGCCGCGACCGTTCGAACGCGTTTGGCTCGCGGCAGATCGAAGCTCAAGTTCATCCTAGAGGAGGGCGACCGTGAAATCCAATCAAATCAAGCAGGCCTTCGAGTCCGTCCAAGCCGATAGCGATCTTGCTGACCGTGTTCTTTATGCCGCTGCTGGTGAGCCGCTTCGTCGAAAGGGTCACGCGAAGCCTCTGTATGTTGCCGTAGTTGGATGTCTTGTCGGAGTGTTGGCGACCGGAGGGGTCGCCTACGCCGTTGTCAAATCCGCCTATTTTGCCTCAGCCTGGGGAAACCACGGCAACGGGGATTCCATCACCTGGACCAACGGCGGCTCATCGGGGACTAAATACACCTACACCAGAGAGTTTGGTGATGGCATCGCGCCCCAAAGCCTGGAGGGTGCAGTCCAGAAGGTTAATCTGTCCGTCGAGGGTAACGGCTATACGCTCGATATCCATGAGATGGCTATCGATAAAAACGGTTGCGGTGCCGTGACGTTTACGCTGTCCAATCCAAATGGCGTTAACTACTACAAGCCAGCAGCAGAGACAGGCGAACTTGTTCTCTATGGTGAAGAAGAGCAGGGCATCGGCACGCCCAGCATGAACTTCGGCGAGGAATGGGCTGACACACGCTGCACCATTGATAAGGACACATCAAGCGATACTGTCATTAATGGCACGATGTACTTTGCTTCTATGGATCGCGAGCGAGGTTTTCAACATGCGGTCACCTGGAATATCTCGTGGACCGAGGGCGAAGGCGAGGATGCGAAGCCGTTCGAGGCATCGACGCCCGAGTTTAGCGTTGGAGCGTACGTCGATACAAAGGAACTCCGCTCCGATGACTCGCCTCTCGAGATCAGCCCGTTTTCTATCCAGACACACATCGATGATCTGGGCTATGAAGCAGTTGATAATAAGCTGACAGTCAGCTACAAGGATGGATCGGAGCAGATTATCGAAGATGACGACGCAGGGGTGTTCAACTTATATTTTTCTTATGGGCGCAATAGCGGAGAGAACATCTGGGTGCCAACGAAGTTGATTGATGTCGATCAAGTTGTCTCGGTAACCCTTGAAATTGTGAGGTATACATCAACAGGGGAGACCGAAACGAAAGAGCCCTTTACCATCGTCTATTCGTAAGATTTGGGGCCGCTTCCTACTAGGGGAAGCGGCCTCTTTTGCGTTAAATGGAAGCGCCGCCGATTTCCCTATGACAGATGAGAGCAGATCACCGCCGGAGCGCGACGTTTCCCCAGATAAAACCGACCAAAATAAACCTGTCCCTTTTTGCCAGGGAACGTTGCCCCGACGAGCACGTCGGATTCCCGGTCCGGGCGGCCCGCTGTTTAAGTTTGTCGCGAGTTCCGCACGCAAAGGAAAGCACTTAATGTGCTTTCCGTCTTGCGCAGGACTGTAGAGCAGCAAACTTAAACAGCGGGCCGCCCGGACCGGGAATCCGCCCCCGCGCACAGAAGGGGATTCCTTTTGTGTAGGCTTTGCGGAAATATGCCGATTTTAGGATACGCCCGGCAGCGTGGTCTGTTGACGGCACAGCTAACGCCACGTATCCTATCGAACTGCGTGTTTCGTAGGGGGATGCTGACCCCTCGATTCAAGCCGTTGCACTTTACAGAAAGCTGGAATCATTCGAGAAGGAGTACGCTTTGCCTACTATTAACCAGCTGGTTCGCCAGGGCCGTCGTTCCGTGCCCAAGAAGTCCAAGAACGCTGCTCTGCAGCACAACTCCCAGAAGCGCGGCGTGTGCACCCGCGTCTTCACCACGAGCCCCAAGAAGCCGAACTCGGCTCTTCGTAAGGTTGCCCGTGTTCGCCTTGTCAACGGCATCGAAGTTACTGCTTACATCCCGGGTGAGGGCCACAACCTGCAGGAGCACTCCATCGTGCTCGTCCGCGGCGGTCGTGTCCGTGACCTCCCTGGTGTCCGTTATCACGTCATCCGTGGCGCCTACGACGCTGCTCCGGTCCAGAACCGTATGCAGGCCCGTTCCAAGTACGGTGCTAAGCGCCCCAAGGCCAAATAAGCCAGATAACGTTTTGATACTTTCGCCGTGTGCCGCCTAAGCGCCGCACGGTAGACACTTAAGGAGATTTCACATGCCGCGTCGTGCAGCAGCTAATCGTCGTGAGGTTCAGCCTGACGCCGTTTACAACAACCGCCTGGTGACTCAGCTCATCAACAAGGTCCTTCTTGACGGCAAGAAGGCCACCGCTGAGCGCATCGTTTACACCGCTTTCGAGATCGTTGCCGAGAAGTCCGAGGGTGGCGACGTTCTCGCTACCTTCAAGAAGGCTATGGACAACGTCAAGCCCACGCTCGAGGTTAAGCCCAAGCGTGTCGGTGGCGCTACCTATCAGGTCCCGATGGAGGTCAACTCCCGTCGTTCCACCGCTCTGGGCATCCGCTGGATCGTCAACTTCTCCCGCGCTCGCAAGGAGAAGACCATGGCCGAGCGTCTCGCCAACGAGATCCTCGACGCTTCCAACGGCCTGGGCGCTTCCGTCAAGAAGCGTGAGGACGTCTTCAAGATGGCCGAGGCCAACCGCGCGTTCTCTCACTATCGTTGGTAAGTTAAGGTAAGGAACTAACATGGCTAAGCCTAAGTACAAGCTTTCCGATACCCGTAACATCGGCATCATGGCTCACATCGATGCCGGTAAGACCACCACGACCGAGCGTATTCTTTACTACACCGGTAAGACCCACAAGATCGGTGAGGTCCATGAGGGCGCTGCCACCATGGACTGGATGGTTCAGGAGCAGGAGCGCGGCGTAACCATTACCTCCGCTGCTACCACGTGCTTCTGGAACAAGGACGGTAAGGACTACCGCATCCAGATCATCGACACCCCGGGCCACGTTGACTTCACCGCCGAGGTCGAGCGCTGCCTGCGCGTCCTCGATGGTGCTGTCGCCGTCTTCGACGCCGTTGCCGGCGTTCAGCCCCAGTCTGAGACCGTTTGGCGTCAGGCTTCTACCTTCAACGTCCCCCGCATCGCCTTCATCAACAAGTATGACCGCGTGGGCGCTGACTTCTTCAACGCTATCGAGACCATGAAGGATCGTCTCGACGCCAACGCTGTGGCCGCTCAGGTCCCGATGGGCGCCGAGGACAACTTCTGGGGCGTCATCGACCTCGTCACCATGACCGCATGGGACTTCAAGGCCGACGACAAGGGCATGACCTACCCCGAGCCGATGGACGAGATCCCGGCTGAGTTCGCCGACATCGCTGCCACCAAGCGCGAGGAGCTCCTCGACGCTGCTGCCAGCTTTGACGACGAGCTCATGGAGAAGATCCTCATGGAGGAGGACTTCACCGTCGAGGAGCTCAAGGCTGCTCTGCGCAAGGGCGTTCTGGCCAACGAGCTCAACCTCGTCTTCGTGGGTTCCGCCTACAAGAACAAGGGTGTTCAGGAGCTGCTCGACGCTGTCGTCGACTACCTGCCCAGCCCGCTTGACGTCGAAGCCGTCACCGGTACCGATCCGGACACCGGCGAGGAGATCCAGCGTCATCCTTCCTTCGACGAGCCCTTCTCCGGCCTGGTCTTCAAGATCATGACCGACCCGTTCGTCGGTAAGCTCACCTACGTCCGCGTTTACTCCGGCCGTGCCGAGTCCGGCTCCTACGTGGTCAACGCCTCCAACGGTCAGCGCGAGCGCCTCGGCCGCATCCTCGAGATGAACGCTGCCGAGCGTATCGACCGTGACGACGCTGCCGCCGGCGACATCGTCGCTTGCGTCGGTTTCAAGAACTCCACCACCGGTGACACCCTGTGCGCCGAGGGCAAGGAGATCGTCCTCGAGAAGATCGAGTTCGCTAAGCCCGTTATCGACGTTGCCATCGAGCCCAAGACCAAGGCCGAGCAGGACAAGATGTCCCTGGCTCTGACCAAGCTCGCTGAGGAGGACCCGACCTTCCAGGTGTCCACCAACCACGAGACCGGCCAGACCATCATCGCCGGCATGGGCGAGCTGCACCTGGAGATCATCGTGGACCGCCTGCTGCGCGAGTTCAAGGTGGAGGCCAACGTGGGCGCACCTCAGGTCGCCTACAAGGAGACCATCAAGAAGGCCGTGGACCAGGACACCAAGTATGCCCGTCAGTCCGGCGGCAAGGGCCAGTACGGCCATGTCAAGATCCACGTGGAGCCCAACGAGTCCGGCAAGGGCTACGAGTTTGTCAACGCCATCGTGGGCGGCGCCGTTCCCAAGGAGTATATCCCGGCTGTCGACGCCGGTATCCAGGGCGCCATGAACGCCGGCGTGGTGGCCGGCTTCCCCGTGGTGGACGTGAAGGTCACTCTGTACGACGGCTCCTATCATGAGGTGGACTCCTCTGAAA